>NZ_JAAAUB010000029.1:2500-5467 GCF_012911495.1 Tepidiphilus baoligensis | reverse complement strand
TGGGGTGCATGGCACGGCTATAGGATCAAGCCGCACGGGCAATTAGTAGCGCTCAGCTCAAGCGGTTACCCGCCTTACACCTGCGCCCTATCGACGTGGTGGTCTTCCACGGCCCTTCAGGGGGGTCGAGCCCCCGGGGAAGTCTCATCTTGGGGGGGATTTCCCGCTTAGATGCTTTCAGCGGTTATTCCTTCCGCACTTAGCTACCCGGCGGTGCCACTGGCGTGACAACCGGTACACCAGAGGTGCGTCCACTCCGGTCCTCTCGTACTAGGAGCAGATCCCCTCAAACTTCCAGCGCCCACGGCAGATAGGGACCAAACTGTCTCACGACGTTTTAAACCCAGCTCACGTACCTCTTTAAATGGCGAACAGCCATACCCTTGGGACCGACTACAGCCCCAGGATGAGATGAGCCGACATCGAGGTGCCAAACACCGCCGTCGATGTGAACTCTTGGGCGGTATCAGCCTGTTATCCCCAGAGTACCTTTTATCCGTTGAGCGATGGCCCTTCCATACAGAACCACCGGATCACTAGGACCTGCTTTCGCACCTGTTCGGCTTGTCGGCCTCACAGTCAAGCACGCTTATGCCCTTGCACATACAGCACGATTTCCGACCGTGCCAAGCGTACCTTCGTGCTCCTCCGTTACCTTTTGGGAGGAGACCGCCCCAGTCAAACTGCCTGCCATGCACGGTCCCGGCACCGGATGTACGGTGCGCGGTTAGAACCCCGAGGTGACCAGGGTGGTATTTCAAGGGCGGCTCCGCCGGAGCTGGCGCCCCGGTTTCTCAGCCTCCCACCTATCCTACACAGGCCACATCAAAGTCCAATGCAAAGCTACAGTAAAGGTTCATGGGGTCTTTCCGTCTAGCCGCGGGGAGATTGCATCTTCACAACCATTTCAATTTCGCTGAGTCCCAGGAGGAGACAGTGGGGCCATCGTTACGCCATTCGTGCAGGTCGGAACTTACCCGACAAGGAATTTCGCTACCTTAGGACCGTTATAGTTACGGCCGCCGTTTACCGGGGCTTCGATCAGGAGCTTGCACCCCATCACTTAACCTTCCGGCACCGGGCAGGCGTCACACCCTATACGTCGACTTTCGTCTTGGCAGAGTGCTGTGTTTTTAATAAACAGTCGCAGCCCCCGATTCTCTGCGACCCCGTTGGGCTCGTCTGGCGTGCAGACTCACCTACTGGGGGCACACCTTCTCCCGAAGTTACGGTGTCAATTTGCCGAGTTCCTTCTCCTGGGTTCTCTCAAGCGCCTTGGTGCTTTGACACCAGCCCACCTGTGTCGGTTTGCGGTACGGTCATCCTGTAACTGAAGCTTAGAGGCTTTTCCTGGAAGCGGGGCGTCGGTGGCTTGGGCGAGCCGTAGCTCACCCTCGTCATCACCTCTCACCTCTAGCGCGGCGGATTTGCCTACCGCGCCAGGCTACGGGCTTGAATCGGGACGTCCAACACCCGACCCACTTAGCCTTCTTCGTCCCCCCATCGCATTACAGGATGGTACGGGAATGTTGACCCGTTTCCCATCGACTACGCCTTTCGGCCTCGCCTTAGGGGCCGACTGACCCGACGCCGATGAACGTTGCGTCGGAACCCTTGGGCTTTCGGCGAACGGGCTTTTCACCCGTTTTATCGCTACTCATGTCAGCATTCGCACTTCGGATACCTCCAGCAGCCCTCTCGGGCCACCTTCGCAGGCGTACCGAACGCTCCCCTACCACGCGTGCCCCGAGGGCACGCATCCGCAGCTTCGGCTCGTGGCTTGAGCCCCGTTACATCTTCCGCGCAGGACGACTCGACTAGTGAGCTATTACGCTTTCTTCAAAGGGTGGCTGCTTCTAAGCCAACCTCCTAGCTGTCTTCGCCTTCCCACTTCGTTTCCCACTTAGCCACGCATTGGGGGCCTTAGCTGGCGGTCTGGGTTGTTTCCCTCTCGACACCGGACGTTAGCACCCGGTGTCTGTCTGCCGCACATCACTTTGCGGTATTCGGAGTTTGCTATCGCGGGGTAGATCGCAATGACCCCCCCAACGATGACAGTGCTCTACCCCCGCAAGTGTCCATGCGACGCGCTACCTCAATAGCTTTCGGGGAGAACCAGCTATTTCCGGGTTTGTTTAGCCTTTCACCCCTATCCACAGCTCATCCCCTACTTTTGCAACAGTAGTGGGTTCGGGCCTCCAGCACCGGTTAGGGTGCCTTCACCCTGGCCATGGATAGATCACCCGGTTTCGGGTCTACGCCGCGCGACTTCCTCGCCCTGTTCGGACTCGCTTTCGCTTCGCCTCCCCTATTCGGTTAAGCTCGCCACGCAACGTAAGTCGCTGACCCATTATACAAAAGGTACGCAGTCACCCCTCCTCTAACGGCCCTCTCGCCCTCAGGACGCTAGAGGTCCATTTCACTTCTTCCTTCGAACTTTTGCCGCCGTCGCAACGCGCCGGCGTCAAAGCCCCGAAGGCCGNGTCGCTGACCCATTATACAAAAGGTACGCAGTCACCCCTCCTTTAATGGCCCTCCAACTGGAAGGTTTGGTCTTCGCTCCAGATCTATTTCAATCTGAAAGTCTTTTGGCTACGCGCACTGCGTGCGCTCCGCCGAAAGAACCCGAAGGCCATTAAAGGAGGGGCTCCCACTGTTTGTATGCATGCGGTTTCAGGTTCTATTTCACTCCCCTCGCCGGGGTTCTTTTCGCCTTTCCCTCACGGTACTGGTTCACTATCGGTCGATCACGAGTATTTAGCCTTGGAGGATGGTCCCCCCATCTTCGGACAGGGTTTCTCGTGCCCCGCCCTACTTCTCGCACGCTTAGACCCCCCGACGGCTTTTCGCATACGGGGCTATCACCCGCTGTGGCCGGTCTTTCCAGAGCCGTTCTGCTGAGCCGTTGGGTTGGTCGTGCAGGCTACTCCCCGTTCGCTCGCCACTACTTGGGGAATCTCGGTTGAT
>NZ_JAAAUB010000028.1:0-6433 GCF_012911495.1 Tepidiphilus baoligensis | reverse complement strand
CTTTTCATAAAAATTCCACGCAATCGTCCGGGACCTGACATATAGTGTAGAAAGGTTTTTTTGTCACGAAAAATGGGGGTGTTTTTTTGGTCTAATCGGTGTTTTCATGGTCGTGTCAAGATGAGGGTGCTATGCTGACGGAAGCGTGAGGCCGCATGGTGCCGCTTCACCGTCCTGCAAGGAGAACTCTATGAAGAAGACCATGAAAGCCGCCGTGTTCGTCGCGCCGGGGCGCATCGAGCTGCAGGAGCGTCCGATCCCCGAAATTGGGCCGACCGATGCGCTGCTGCGCGTCACGACCACGACGATCTGCGGCACCGACGTGCATATCCTCAAAGGGGAATACCCCGTGCGGTCCGGTCTCATCGTCGGTCATGAGCCGGTGGGCGTCATCGAGAAACTCGGCAGTGCCGTGACCGGCTACGAAGTCGGCCAACGCGTGATCGCTGGGGCGATCACGCCCTGCGGCCAGTGCAATAGCTGCCTCGATGGCCAATCGAGCCAATGCGGCCACAAACACATGGGTGGCTGGCAGCTGGGCAATACCATCGACGGCTGTCAGGCCGAATACGTGCGCATTCCCAACGCGCAGGCGAACCTCACGCTGATTCCCGACGGCCTCACGGACGAAGAAGTGCTGATGTGCCCCGATATCATGAGCACGGGTTTTTCTGGTGCCGAGAGAGGGCACGTGCGCATCGGCGACACGGTGGCGGTTTTCGCCCAGGGGCCGATCGGGCTTTGCGCCACGGCCGGAGCCAAGCTGATGGGGGCCACGAAGATCTTCGCCGTCGAGGCAGTACCGGCGCGCGCCGAGATCGCGCGTAAGCTCGGGGCCGACGTCGTGATCAACTTCAAGGAAGTCGATCCGGTACAGAAAATCATGGAGCTCACCAACGGACGCGGTGTCGATGTCGCCATCGAGGCGCTGGGCACGCAACAAACCTTCGAGGCCTGCTTGCGCGTGCTCAAACCCGGCGGGACGCTCTCGAGCTTGGGCGTGTATTCCGGCAAGCTGGAAATGCCGCTCGATGCCTTCGCGGCCGGCCTGGGCAACCACAAAATCGTCACCACCCTGTGTCCAGGCGGGAAAGAGCGCATGCGGCGCCTGATGGAAGTGGTCGCCAGCCGCCGCGTCGATCTCACGGCCCTCGTGACGCACCACTTCAAGCTCGACGACATCGTGGCTGCCTACGACCTCTTTGCCAATCAGCGCGATGGCGTGCTGAAGGTCGCGATCAAACCGTGACGTAACGCGAGGGGCCGGGGGCTTTTTTTGCCCCTTGCCCCCTTTGCGCTCTTCCCTTTCTCCGATCGATCCGGTGCTAGAATGAGAATCGTTCATGCACCGGATTTTTTCATGGCCTCGACCATGTCATCGCTCCCGCCTCTGGCTCCCTGGCAGCATCCCTTCGAAGTCGATCCTCATGCGCGGCAGCGCATGCGCCGCACCGCCTGGGTGGTGGTTCTCACGTTCGTGACCATGGTCTTCGAGATCGCCTTCGGCTATCTCACCGGCTCGATGGCGCTCACCGCCGACGGTTGGCACATGGGCTCGCACGTGGCTGCGCTGGGCGTGGCGGTGTTCGCCTATTACTATGCCGAGCGGCATGCCGCCAATCCGCGCTTCACCTTCGGCACGGGCAAGGTGAGCGCGCTCGGCGGCTACACCAGCGCGCTGCTGCTCGCCCTCGTTGCCCTGGGGTTAGTGTGGGAATCGGTCGGGCGGCTGCTCTCGCCGCAGCGGATCGCCTACGACGAGGCGCTCCTCGTGGCGGTGATCGGGCTTGCCGTCAACCTGGTGAGCGCACTCATTCTCGGCGCAGGGCATGAGCATGATCACGATCATGGGCATGCGCACGAGGGAAGGCATGCAACGGAGGCGGCGCACCATCACGATATGGCCGTCACCGCGAAGGGATTCGGGCATGCGCCGTCGGCGGATCCAAACTACCGCGGCGCCTTTCTGCACGTGTTGGCCGATGCCTTCACCTCGGTGCTGGCGATCGCCGCCTTGGCTGCCGGGAAGTGGGGAGGATGGGCCTGGTTCGATCCGCTGATCGGGCTGGTCGGTGCCACCGTGATCCTCTACTGGAGCGTAGGGCTCGCGCGCACGTCCATGCGCTCGCTGCTCGACGCGGAGGATTTCGGAGTGCTCGAGCACGAGATCGTCGATCGCTTGCAGCGCGACGGCCTCACGCGCGTCACCGACCTGCACGTGTGGCGCCTGGGGCCGCAGACCTATGCCTGCATCGTCACGCTCGATTCCCCACGGCCCGAAAGCGCCCAGCAGTACAAGGAGCGGCTCAAGGATCTTTCCGCCTTGAGCCACCTGACGATCGAGGTCAATCGCGCTCCGGATCGCGCTCGATCCGCGATCGATTAAAATAAATATCCATGATGGCCAAATTCATCGCTTCATTGATAACGAGAAAAAGGAGGCACCATGGACACCCTGAACCAATTGCTCTCCACCGTGGCCAACTTCGTCTGGGGCGTGCCGATGCTGGTGCTGCTGGTGGGCACGGGGTTGTATCTTACTGTCGTGCTGCGGGGCGTGCAGTTTCGCGCCTTGGGGCGTGCTTTTCGGTTGATTTTGCATAAGGAATCTGGTGCGGCGGGAGACATCAGCCACTTTGCCGCGCTCACCACGGCGCTTGCGGCGACCGTCGGCATCGGCAACATCGTCGGTGTGGCTACCGCCATCGCCATGGGCGGGCCGGGGGCGGTGTTCTGGATGTGGGTGACGGGACTAGTCGGGATGGCCACCAAGTATGCCGAGGCCGTGCTGGCGGTGAAATACCGCGAGCAGGGGGCGCTCGGCTACAAAGGCGGACCGATGTACTACCTCACCAACGGTCTGGGGCTACGCTGGCTCGGGGTGCTCTTCGCGATCTTCACCGTCATCGCCTCGTTTGGCATCGGCAACATGACCCAGGTCAATTCGGTGTCGCAACTGCTTGCTTCCACCGCGGGCGTTCCGACCTGGGTCTCGGGGGGCGTCATGCTCTTTCTCACCGCCTTGGTGATCCTCGGTGGAGTGAAGAGCATCGGACGCTTCACGGCCTGGCTCGTGCCTTTCATGATTTTCTTCTACTGCCTGGCGGCGATCGTCGTGCTCGTGCTGCAATGGGACCAACTATTGCCGGCGCTCGGGTTGATCTTCTATCACGCCTTCAACCCCTACTCGGCCGCTGGCGGTTTTGCCGGGGCAACGGTGGCGGCGGCGATGCGCTATGGCCTGGCGCGCGGCGTGTTTTCGAATGAATCGGGGCTCGGCTCTGCGCCGATCGCCGCGGCGGCGGCCAAGACCGACGATCCGGTGAAGCAGGCGCTGGTGTCGATGACCCAGACCTTCATCGACACCCTGGTGGTGTGCACCATGACGGCGCTGGTGATCTTGACGGCGCCGCACTGGCTCGAAGGCGGCTCTCCGGCGGATCTGACGATGCGCAGCTTCGCCCACAACCTCGGAAACGCGGGGGCCGGGGTGGTGATCCTCTCCACGGTGCTCTTCGCTTATTCCACCGTGCTTGGTTGGAGCTACTACGGAGAAAAGGCGTTCGAGTTCCTCTTCGGGCACAAGGCGATCCGCATTTACCGCACGGTGTTCGTGGCCGTGATCCTGGTGGGGGCGACGGTGAAGCTGGAACTCGTGTGGAATTTCTCGGACGTGGCCAACGGCTTGATGGCCTTGCCGAACCTGGTGGCGCTCGTGCTGCTCGCCCGGGTGGTGAAGGCTGAGACGGAGCGCTATTTCGGCCGGGAGGGCGGGTCGTCTTGAGCGATCAGAGCGAGGGCGCGCCGGGCCGATCGGGCCGGGGGCGCTCAGGCGACCACCACCCGGTTTCGCCCCTCTTGCTTTGCGAGATAGAGGGCGGCGTCGGCACGGACGAGCGCGGCTTCGGGCGTGGGGTCGTCGGGCAGCAGCTCGCTCACGCCGATGCTCACCGTCATGCGCAGTTCGGGGTGCATCGGCACGCGACAGTAGTTGGCGACGGCGCGACGGATCCGCTCGGCGAGCGCGAGCGCGCCGGCAAGATCGGTGTGGGGCAGGAGCACGGCGAATTCTTCGCCGCCGATGCGGGCGGGGAGATCATTGCCGCGCAAGGCGTTGCGTAGTATCGCGGCGAAAGTGCTCAGGACGGCATCGCCCACGGCGTGCCCGTAGCGGTCATTGACCGCCTTGAAATGGTCGAGGTCGAGCATCAGGATGGCGCAGCGATCGCCGTGGCGGACTATCCGTTCTCCTGCGTGTAGCAGGGCGGTAAAGAAACTGCGGCGATTGGCCAGGCTAGTGAGCGGATCGGTCTCGGCCTGGCGACGCAGGTCTTCCTGCATCTTCTTGAGCTCGGTGATGTCGGTGAAGACGGCCACGGCGCCATCCCCGGGGATGGGGGTGACGGTGAGCAGAACCGGGACCCAGTGGCCGTCGCGGTGGCGGAAATACTCTTCCTTGCAGGAAAACATCCGTCCTTCGCGGACGGCGCGCAGCACCGGGCAGGCGTCGCGCAAATACGGCGTCTCATCCGGCAGGCGATCGTGAAAGGTCTGATGGGCGTCCAGACCGATGACGTCCTCGGCGCGATAGCCGAGGATGCGTTCTGCCGCCGGGTTCCAGAAGGTGATCGTTCCTTCGGGATCGATGCCGAAAATGCCCTCACCCACGGCGTTGAGCAGCGTCCCGAGCGTTTGCGCCCGCTCGTCGGCGATCCTCGAGGCTTCCTGGGCGCGTCGGATCGCGCGCTTGTAGTCGGTGACGTCCATCACCAGACCGACGATATGGCGCACCGTACCATCTTTGTCTGTCAAAGGGGTGAGGGAAGCCGAGAACTCGCGCCAGCCGTGGGCGGTGGCCATCGCGGTGTCGGTGCGCAGAGTCCGTCCTTCCTCGAGGCAGCGGCGGAGATTTTTTTCCACGTGCTCGGCCGTCTGGGGCGGAAAAATATCCCGGGGGCGTGCGCCGATCCAGCGCTCCGGGGCAATGCCGAGCAGTTCATAGAGCCTGTTATTGCCCACTTGGAAGCGAAACCCTTCGGGGGTCACTTCGGCGACGTAGCAGATCTCCTGCAGGTTGTCGAGCACGGTGTGATAGAGGAGCTCCTGCTCGCGCAACCGGCGTTCGGCCTCGACGCGCGCGGTGACGTCGGCGATGAAGCCGTACCACAGGGTGGACCCGTCGGGCTGGCGCTCGGGGGTGGCTTCGCCTTCGGCCCAGACGACGTGCCCGTCGGGATGCACGTGCCGGTAGAGCAACCGCCAGGGCTCGAGCGTGGCGACGGAATGGTCGGAGGTCTCCATCATGGCCGCCTGGTCTTCGGGATGCACCGAAGCGAAGAAAGGCGTGGCGTCTTCGCGGACTGCTTCGGGGTCGACGCCGCAGATACGGCGCATCCCTTCGCTCGCGTAGGGAAAGGACATGTGATCGTCCGGGGTGCGCTTGAAGACGTAGATCACCCCGGGGAGATGGCGGGCGAGCTTGTCGAGCAGCGACCGTTGTTCGGCTTCGCGGCTGACGTCGAGCAGGGCACCGCTGAGCAAACGCGGTTCGCCCCGTTCGTCGCGCACCACCGTGACCTTGTCTTCCACCCAGACGTAGTGGCCGTCGGCATGGCGCAGGCGATAGCGGCGCAACAGCGTGTCCTCCGGCCAGCGGTGGAAGTCGAGGGTGCGTTCCACCGCCTCGCGATCTTCGGGGTGGATGCGCTCCAGCCACCAGCAAGGATCGGAGAGGAGTTCCGCCGGGACGTTTCCCAGGAGATCGCGGACGTTGTCGCTGACGAAAATGGGTTGAGTGGCTCCCGTGGCTGGGACCACGTAGAGCACGGCGGGGCTCGCGCGCAGGAACCCATCCAGGCGTGCGTGTTCTTCGTCCAGCGCTTCTCGGGTCCGCCGCAGTTCGGTGACGTCGCGCTGAAAGGAGACGAGTACGGTCTGACCTCTTTCCTCGAGCGTGATCGGCTGGATGATCTCGTCGGCCCAGTAGAGGGAACCGTCCTTGCGTCGGTTGAGGATGTCGTGGCGCCAGCGCTCGCCGGAGAGTACCGTCTGCCAGAGGGTGCGGTAGAACTCGAGGGACATGTGGCCGGACTTGAGCAGGCGCGGCGTCTTGCCCACGATCTCGTCGCGCGTGTAGCCGGTGAGCGCCGTGAACGCGGGGTTCACGTCGAGCACCATGCCGTTCGTGTCGGCGATGAGAATGGCGTCGGGCGAGTGGGCGAACAGAGGGCCAGCGAGTAGGTCGGGGGTCGTGCGCATGGGGGCGGGCTGGGAAGTGCCTCTCCAAAAAGTCATCATGACAAACTCGACCCACCCGGGCGTGGCGGTCGCGTGGTGTTCATCCTCGGATCATGGTGCCGCGCAGATTTGCGGCGGCTTTTCTTTTTTCTATTTCCTGAATCCGTGGGAAACCTGTCCCCGATCAATTGCAACC
>NZ_JAAAUB010000027.1:0-9488 GCF_012911495.1 Tepidiphilus baoligensis | reverse complement strand
CCACGCTCATGTCTCTACCGCACGGGTGCTCCAACAAGCTCAAGCTGCAAGACCTTGAAAGGGGTGGTGGTAAGGTCGATGATTTTGGGCGGCATTTTCGACGGGCACGTCAATCTACTGCCACTTCTTGCCGGCCGTCCTCGATTATCCGAAACGGCACAGGGAAGAGCCGGCGCATTGAACCGTTCTGGGCCAACGCCCGCAACCCAGGACGTTTCGACGTACCGGGCGACAGGTAGCCCTTCGCTAGAATCAAGATGCGCTCCGTTCTTTACACCATCCGCCTGCGATGATTGTGAGTGGCCCACGTGACTAGACGCTTCGCTCAGCTCCACGCAGTGCTCATCAGCGTGGCAAGTTCCCGTCGCGAGAGCACTTCTGTAAATTCGCGCCAGTCCTTCTCCGGCGGCATCATCGTGCCGGTGTAGCGCAGGTCGAAGCCTGTCGCGGTCTTCTGTGCGTTGATGTATTCATCCAGCCGCTCGCCGAGCGTTTCAATGTCATCGATCCACTCGTCCTTGATAGTGTCTGGCAGCGACCCGAAGAGGTCGTAGCGGTTCTTCATGCGCTCCGACAAGCGCTCATAGATCTTTTCGTCCACGGTCTGCTCGAACACGAGGTTCAGCATGTCTACGGTTTCGCGGCGCTGCCCGAAGCGTTTGATGCGGCCGATGCGCTGTTCAAGTCGCGTCGGGTTCCACGGCAGATCGACATTGATCAGTGTGCCGAGCGTTTGCAGGTTCAAGCCTTCGCATGCGGCGTCGGTGGCCACCATGACGCGAATCTGGTGCTCGGCCACCATACGCTTGAGTGTCTCCCGTTCGACGGCCACGCTGTCGCTGCGCTGATACAGGCGGCTGCGGCCCGCGCCCGCGTATAGGCCGACCGCCTCGTCTGGATAACGGGCCGCCAGCGAGTCGGCCAGCCACTTCGCGGTGTCGTAGTACTGGCTGAAGATGATGACACCCAATTCCAGCCACTTCTCCTTGTCGAGGAAGTGGATGACGGCCTCCATCTTCGGGTCAGCATCTAGTCGTTCCAGACGAGCGATCAGGCGTTGCAGCACCTCGCGTTCCTCACCCGTCTCGACCTTGAGGTCGGCTTCTTGCTCTTCGTCTTCTTCATGCACGGATTCGCCTCGCAACAAGCGCTGCGCGGTGGCCAAGCCCGCATAGATGCTGGAGCAGATGCGCTGCTCCATCAGGTTCTTCATGAATCCGCTGCCCTTGCCGCGCCTGGCCAGGGCCTTGCCGAAAGCGCGTGCTTCGCCATAAGCCTGGCGGAAGTCCTCCGAGGTGCGCAGCGCTTTGCCTTCGAACAACACGTCGAAGGCGCGCTGCTCCGTGACCTTGTCGCGGTTGGGATGGATGTCCACGCCAACGCGGGCAAGCAGTCCCGCATCTTCAAGTTGCTGGCGCTTGCGCAGTACGACATGGCGTACCAGAGGGTTCTCGCGCTGGAAGAGCGTGGCACCCGATATGCGACGCTCCAGTTCTTCTTCGAGAATCTCCCGCGTTTCCTCCGTCAAGTCGGCGAGTGTCCGGTTGGTCTGCCAGTCGCCATTGTGCAGACCCAAGTCTTGCCGGATGGCCGAGAACAGCTTACGGGCACGTGGCTCGCTGGTGGACTCGACGCGCGGCAGCGGAGAGCGCAACAACTCCCATGCATGGCTGGGGTCCAGTACCTCTTGGCGACCGGCCAAGATTTCCAGCACTTCATCGGGCCGATGCCATGCCGCCAGGTCATGCCCCAAGACAAAATGCCCTTGGCCTTGGTGCAGGATACCCAACAGGTCCCAGAGGTCTCTCGGATCAGTTTGGATGGGCGTCGCCGTGCCCAGCAACACATGGTCCGACCGGGTAGCGACTTCGCGCATGAATGCCAGTAGTTCGTTCGGCGTTCCGGCGTCCCTGCCGAAGCCCTGGCGCGTGCGCGCCTTGTGGGCTTCGTCCAGGATCACCACGCCGAACTTCAAGCCTAGCAGGTACTGCTTCTCCAACGAGTCGCGCATCATGAGGCCCGTGGACACGATGCCGATGCGAAGCGGACAGCGTGCAATCTGCTCGCGGCCCGCCGGAGAAATGGCGCGCTCGTCCGCATCCAGCCACACCTTGCGCACTGTATCCCAGCGTGCCGTCGGGATGCCGAGCTTGTCCTGCATCTCGGTCTGCCATTGCTCGATGAGTGTAGCCGGCGCAAAGATCACGACCGGGCGTCTTGGCCCGCTGTCACGATCAGAGAGCAGACACAGCGTAAGCGCTGCGGTAGCGAGCGACAGCGTCTTGCCCAAACCCACCTCATCGGCCAGCAGCAGCCGCACTACGCCATAGAGCCTGTAGTGGCGCAGGCATTCGGTCAGAAATCCTTGCTGCCACGGCTGTAACTGCTGCCCCTCGCGGTACAGCGGGGACTCGATCAGTGCAGCCGGCGCAAGATTCTCGTCTCCATCGATCTCGTCGAACACCACTTCGCGGCGATAGCCACGGCGATGCACCTCGCGGATCACGGCCTGAGGTAGCGGTTTGGCGGCGTTCCAGAGGAAGTCGAACTCTGCCTCGATCCAGGCGACCCCCTCGGGGGACTCGTCCTCCCACAGGATTTCATAGTGATGCCGCCAGCCGCTCTTTGTCTCGTTCATCGATCCGATGAAACCCAGTTTGCGGCCGTCACGCAGCGTGATCACACCCGCCTTGCCGTGGACGAAACCGCAAATGTCGTCGGGTGCGACCCGCACCGCCTGTCCATGCTTCTGGAGGAATGTATCCAGCCGCCGGTAGCGTTCGCGGTTCAAGAGCGCCTCGGCTTCCAGGCCGCGCTCGTTCCAGCGGCCCAGCATCTTGCTTTCGCGCAGTTGCGCCACCTTCAAGTCATCTGGGTGGATGTCCACGTTGCAGACGATCTTGACCTCGGGAATCTGCTCCAGCGCTTCGCCCGCCACCTCGAACAAGGAGCTGGTGAAGTAGCCCGCGATGCGCTTATAGCTCCTTGCGCCGGTCAGATGCTGCATCAGGAAACTAGCATCCAGCCGGTACGTGCGCGAAGAGAAACGACGGATAGGCATGAGTCGAGCTTATGACCTCGTCGGTTTGACCCCGCCTTTGCGCCCAAGGCCGAAGCCAACGCGATACAAGTCGGGCATATCGATGCGGCCATCCCTTTTGGTTTCGATCAGCCCAAGGCGTTGAAGATCTTCCCGTATCCCCTCCCATCCACGAGCCGAATGCTGTGCCGGTAGGCGATCAGAGGGGATGCTCTGCGGGCCATCGGGATACTTGTCAGCCCATTTCGCGCGGATGACTTCGAACTCGACAGGAACATTCAACCCTTTCAGTTCGGACAGTATGACAGGCACCCATGGGTAATCCTCGGCCATTTCCTGCACGCGGATCGCAGATGCCTTTTGAATGCCGCGTTTGATGCTTTCGTAGTGCAGCGCATATTCATGCTCAGGATAACGTTGGGCAGAATCCTCTGCAGCCTGCCGGATAGCCGCCAGAAACGAGCGGGGTGAGGTGCGCCCCTGCCCGTCAGCCAGATGGCTCACAGACCATGTGTAGGGTACGCCGCGCCGTCGGTCGCGTCCCATCCACGGCCCGGCCAAGCACTCGAAGGCTTTGCGTTGTGCTGAGGATTCGATCTTCATCTCATCGGCCACTCGCCAGAAACCAGATCGTTCGACGTGCGGACAGATCCGGCGCATGTGCTTCCCATGGGTGCCAGGCGCGTTGATCAAGCGCTGCCAGAGCAACCCATGCAGGTCGTGCCGCGCCCAGGTCAGTTCGGCCTTGGTCGCGGTCAGCTTGGAGGCATCGGGAAAATTGAAAACGGTACGCTCAGCCTGATCTTCGCGAAGGAAGACCTTGGCATGGAGCCCCTGAAAGGGCTTGAGCCACAGCACGGCACGCAGCAACCCACGCACGATCTCATCCATGCGCTGCCATACATAGCTAGTACGATCGAGCGCATCGAAGACGATCAGCCCCCGCCAGTCGCCCCGCCGCTGCATCAGTTTCGCCGCCTCTTCAGGCTTGTCTTTCAGCCAGGCCACCGTCGCTGACCAGCTTTCGCTCGGAAGGGTTAGTTCCGACTTTTCCGCTACCCAGCGCAGGATCACGGCACGCCAAAGATCGTACGGGTCGTCACCTTGATCGATGAATCGAGAAAAGACATCGGCATTAGGGTAGGCGTCGATGTTTTCTTTTTCGCCAAAGCCCAGACGCACCGTAACGCCGGCCAGATCGGACGCAGCCGTTTCCAACAGGCCGCGCAACGCATCGGACTGCAAAACAGATGTCCAGAATGACTTGCCGACACCACGCCCCCCTACGATGACTTGAGCATCCAAACGCAACGCTTTCAGGTGGGAAGGGGGTACGTAGAGCGTCGCTGCATCGGGTGTCTCACCGAAATTGCTCGTTTCCAGCTGGGCGGCGAGAATCGCAGCACGTAGATCGGAGGCCTTTGGGATCATGGATTCATTGTTCAAAATATCCCTCCGTCGATTACCTGCGGATAGCCATCACCCCACTGCACATAGTGCACGACGCGACCGATCAGGTTGCCAAAGACGAGCCGGATTTCATCATCATCGATGTCCGTCAGACGTCCGTGCAAGGTACGCAGCGCTGCAAACCCCCGATGCCAGCGCACTGCCCACGGTTGGTGCGGCGCATCCTCGCTGCCCAGATCGAAACTCCATGCCCCGGTTTCCTCGGAGCTCACTTCGTCATACAAGGTTTCGAGAAAAAGATCGTAGGCGTGCTCGCGCAGGTCGGCCAAGTAATCCGAAGGTGCAAGCTCGGGAACCAGGGCGGCGACGACCTGTAGCCTTTCCCTGATCTCGCTGGCAACGCCAGCGCGGCGCCAGTGCTCGAACAGAATCCGGTACCCGTTCCACGTCTGGGTGCCATCCAGCGCAAACAGCAAGATCAGGTTGGCGCCCAAATCGGTCACGCAACTGGATGCTACCTCGTCGATTCCGGCGCGCGAATCGATCAACACGATGTCGGGTCGGATGCGCGTCTCCAAGTCGTTCATCAGTCGCGTAAGCCGAACCGACCAAGGCTCATGCTCGCCATCACTGCTGACCTTCGGCATCCACACCCGTCCCAGCTTGGCGATGTACTCGCCCGCATCCGCGCCGTGAGCCGGTATGACATAGATCTGGCCATCCCGCGACAACTCGCTGGTGGCGATCATGCTCTCCAGCACGGTATCGCCGTTGTTTACCAGGTCTTCCACCAGCCAGTCAGTGATGCCATAGGTTGGCTGCCGCTCGGGCGGCAAAAGGCTAGTAGACAAGCCCGGAGATTCCAGGTCCAGATCGAGCACAAGTACCCGTTTGCCCAGTTGCGCTAGCTTCCAAGCCGTGGCAGCCAGGGCGGTCGAGCGCCCCACACCGCCCTTGATGGAAAAGAACACGACCCGTGGCGCACCTTCTGTTTCCGGGGTGATGCTGGCCCAGTTGCTTTCCGTGGCCAGCCGATCAACGAATTCGACCCTGTCGAAGTCTTCCATCGGGTATCTGGCCGCGCCCCTGTAAACTACGTCGCGGTTTTCCTCATACAAAATCCCCGACTCGACGGGGTAAGCATGCGGCGCGATCCGCGCGGCCAGCTCGCGGTAAATCGTCTCGATGGTCGTCCGCATGGAGTCCTGGCGCGCGACCGATTCCGGCGCAATGAACCGCACCCGACCATTGAGGTCGCGGTTGATCACCAGCCACTCGAGCGACTGAACGTCCTCGCGGTGCGCGTCGATGATGTCAGACGCGGCCGGCAGGATATGGTCAAAGGTGGTCATATCAACCCCTGCCGCTGCGCTTTATTGATCAGCCCGTGCACGCTTGCTGCTCCGCTTTGGTGCCTCTGTGCCCGCGCTTGCTCGAACTGGGATTGATGGGCATAGCGTTGTGAAACATGCCAATCGCCGAATGCGTTGACGGCGGGCAAGGCATAGCCCGCACCCTGATAGTGGCCGCAGCGGTAGGCCTCGAAGCGCGCCCAGATGCCGTCGGCGTGAACTCGATCCACGCTGTTGCTGGGCCGATCCTTGGCCGTGTCGAAAGGCATGCCGAAGGCGAGCATCAAGCGCTTCAGTCCGCACTCGGCGGCCAGTCCGTAAAGGTGGTCCGCATTTGCCCAGCGCCCGGCCTGATACAGTCGTTCGGCATCGTCCCAATGTCGTTCGTGCGCATCCAGAAAATCGGCCTGCATCTCTCGTTTCCCTCACTCGCCAAAACGCAGATTCTTCAAGCGCGCGCCCAGTACTTCGGCGGCAGTGCGCACCTCGGGTTCGGGTGCCTTGCGCGAAAGGAAGACCAGTATTTCCACAAGCAAGGGACGCGCTTCCAGAAAGTCCGCCATCTCGCTGCGCAACTGATCGACGATGACCTGCGGCCCAGTGTCCTTGAGCAGTTGCTGCAAGGCGATGAAGATGCGCCCCAAGCGCGTGGCGCCGATCTCCGTGGATTCGGTCAAATCGCGGGGGGAAAACTCAGTCACGCGCTTGAGCCGCGCGTGATTGGGCCGCATGTCGCCCATCACGCGAGTGTAGTCCGCCACCCGGAAGGCCTTGGCGAAGTTCTGATAGTTGTCGAGCTTCTGAGCGCCGGTCGTCTCCATGTCCAGCATGCGCAGCACGAAGCGTTCGATGCCGGTGAGTTTGGCCCACGTGTCGGGGGACAGCCCTTCGGGAACCAGCAGGCTGGATGCCGTCTCGGCCGCCTGTTGCACGATCTCATCCACCACGGTCACTTCCCCGCGGGCACGTGGGCGCAGGGCGAAGGTGGTCACATCCTCGCCACCGATGTGGGTGTAGGCGGTGAGCACCTTGAGTGCCGCCGCGTAGCCGGCCATCTGCAAGTCGGCATCGCTCCACACCGGCTCGCCGTGGTGCGCGGACACCTGTTCGTTCAGGTGCATCATGGTCTCGATCTGCCGCGCCACCTCCTGCCGCACGGCAGGCAGCAGCCGCTGCTTGAAGCCGGTGCGCTCGCCGGGCGGGCGCTTCTTCAGCATTAGGATCACCGTGCCCTGGACGTAGCCGCCTTTTTTGAGCTCCGACGTGGTCTCGGTGGCGATGTACCAAGCGGCCACCACTTGCAGGCCCGCCGCCCAGAAGATGCCGATCAAGTCGCCCCAGACGCCGGTGTCCTGGTGGGTGAACATGACGCACTGCATTCCGTTGTCGGGCATGTGCTCGGCCATGGCCTGGTAGGCGGCCACCATGCCGCGCCGGAACTCTTCACCCGCGCCCTTGATCGCCAGCGCGCGGCGCGAGTCCCAGACCCATTCGTCAAAGGGCTTGGGCGGGTTCTTGCGCAGCCAGGCGATGAAGAACTCGGTGATCTCGTGGTAGTTGACGGCGTCGGCGTAGGGTGGATCTGTCACCCATAACTCACAATTCGATACGACATCGCTAGCGGTAGTGGAATTGACGGCCAGCGGCGAGCCAGATACAGAAGCGATTCCTGGCTCAATCCCGTAGGAAGCTAGCCATGCTGCGCTCCTTACTCCGAAGTTGAAAAAGGTGTTGAAGGCTTGGTTGTAGAAAACATGTTTTGTCGAGCCGAGCCCCCCTCCTTGGCTTGGTAGCCACTGACAAAGCTTTGCGTTGAAGTTGAGCATCTTCGCGAAGACAAGCCCTCCTAACGCAGCGTCTTCGCATGCGCGGATGACCCTTGAAGTGGTCGCCAGTAGCACGAGTTGTCTCGGGTGAAAAAGGTGATGCCAATGCGTCCAGCCGCGCTCACGAATAGGCTGGTCGGTGTTGTAACCCGGCTCGATGGCCATGTCCGGCACCAGGCCTTCGTCCTGCCAGCGGGCAAGGTTGGCGGCGACGATCGCTTCCACCTGGCGCTCGCGTTCCAGGTCCGCCTCGGTGGGCGCGGCAAAGAAGGTCTCCTGCCTTGCGGCGGCCTCGATCGTTTCCTTCTTGATCCATTGGATGCAGTACAGCCGCTCCTGGAAGATGTCATCGGGTCTCGGCCGGAACTCGTCCTTGTCCCACCGGCGCAAACGGTTGCCCGTCGTGCCATCGGGTAGCCGATAGTCGCCACGCAAGGTCTTGATCGGGGTGCGGTAGGTCTTGCCATCGAGCTGATAGACCATGTCGCCATCCTGCACCGTACCGGTCTCGGCGGCGGCCATCGCCTTCGCAGAAGCGCCTGTAATGACTTGGATGTCAAAACGCTTCAGGGCAGGGTTCGGCACCAGCTTGGCGATGGCGCCTTGCTTGGGGGAGATCACCCAACTGGGGGCGAGCGGCACCCGCCAGCCGGTTTCCGGGCAGCGCGCCTCCAGGCAGTAGAGGTAGGCCTTGGCGCGGTTGCCGTGTTCGTCGTGTTCGATGCCTAACCGCGTGATCTCGGCATCCACCTCGGCAAACACCCGCTGCTGCGCGGACTCCAGGGCGGCGCGCCGGTCGCCCGGGGCACCGATGACATTGAGCGCGCCCCAGGTGAGCATGCAGGCGATGGGGTTGAGATCAGAGGCATAGGCATCGCACCCGATGCGTGCTGCTTCGAAGGGGATGGATCCGCCACCGCTGAAGGTGTCGCCCACGCGCGGGCGGTGGCCATAGCGCAGGATGCCCAATTGCTCGATGAGCTCCGGGAACGAATGTGCATTCAGCCCCAAATGCGCGTAGTGGCGGTTGACCTGGGGCCACACGGGTGCGTAGAGCCAGTCTTGATCCACTTCTTCGGGGCGCTTGCAAAGGGCGGCCTTGGCTTCGTAGCTTGGCAAGGTGGCCAAAGCGCGGCGGTAGAGTTCGAGTTTGTCGGCTTCGGTGACGTCGCGCCGCCAGCCGCGCGCGCCGAAATAGCGTTCCGGGTCGGAGATGGGAATCAACTCCTGCAACTTGGCCGCCGAGAAGGCATTCGCGGCCAGCGCCCGCCGCGCCAGCCCCTCGTCGTCGAAGGCCATCAGCGCTTCGAACACCGCTAGATCGGCCTCTGGGTCATTGGTGGGGGGCAAGAGGCTGCCAAGCACGATGGCGCGCACCAGGATCAAGGGTTTCCTGCCCTTCCAGTAGGAGCCCAGACCCGTCAGGGTCTGCGCCGCCACCGCCTTGCGTTCGGTCTGCGCCTCGAAGGACACCTTCTGCGCCGGAAAGACCGTCTCGATCAGGGCCGGCACATCTTTCAGCGCCAGTGGGGTCAGGATTGTTCTTGTCTGTGCATGCATGGCGAAGTGTTCTTCAAGCGGTCAGCGCCGGAACCCAACCTTGGGCGGTCAGTCTGTCGGCGGCAATGGCGATCTGTCGGAGCGTGAACTGGCGCTTGCGCGGGTTCCAGGCGTGGATGCGGGCAGCCACGTCGTGGAGCTGGCTGACCCCCTCGTGCGTCATGACCCAATGCACGGTCGAGAGCAGCTCGAGGCCATAGGGTGACTCGAAGCCCTCGACGAGGCGGGTGACACGCTCGAAGCGTTCACGGCTGTCGGCATGTTGGTCGAGGAAGGCGGATGCCTCCTGGATGGCGCCTG
>NZ_JAAAUB010000026.1:0-9594 GCF_012911495.1 Tepidiphilus baoligensis | reverse complement strand
GCGTCGCGCGTGAGCGGCCCCGTGTAGCCCTCGGCCGCGGCAAGCGCCCGGGCCTGCGCCTCGTCGTGCGCCACCCAGAAGCGACGATTTTCGGCCGGATCTTCGTCGGCGTACCACGCCGGGATCTGGTGCCCCCACCACAGCTGGCGCGAAATGCACCAATCCTGGATATTGACCAGCCACTGGCGGTAGGTATTCACCCAGTTGTCGGGGAAGAAGCGGATGCTGCCGTCCTCGACCACTTCGAGCGCCTTTTGCGCGAGCGACTTGCCGTCCGCCCCGGGCTTGGTGGTGGCCACGAACCACTGGTCGGTGAGCATGGGTTCGAGCACCACGNGTAGGGCTCGGGCACCTGGTCGTTCAGATGGGCATCGAGCCGGAAGATGTTGATCAGCGGCAGCCCGTGGCGCTGGGCTACGGCGTAGTCGTTGGCGTCGTGCGCTGGCGTCACTTTCACGCAGCCGGTGCCGAAGCTCGGATCCACGGCCGCATCGGCGATGATGGGAATGCGCCGGCCCACCAGCGGCAGAATCACCTCCTTGCCGATGAGCCCCTGATGGCGCGGATCTTCCGGATGGACCATCACCGCCACGTCGCCGAAAAGCGTCTCCGGCCGCGTGGTGGCCACCACCACCCCGGCACGTCCGTCGATGGGACCATCGGCGAAGGGATAGAGGATGGACCAGAGGAATCCTTCCTCCTCTTCCGCCGAAACTTCCAGGTCGGAGACCGCCGTGCGCAGCTTGGGATCCCAGTTCACCAGACGTTTGCCGCGATAAATCAACCCCTCCCGATAAAGCCGCACGAACACCTCGAGCACCGTGCGCGACAAGCCCTCATCCATGGTGAAACGCTCGCGCGTCCAGTCGGCCGAAGTGCCCAGCCGCCGCATCTGGCGCGTGATGGTGCCGCCCGAATATTCCTTCCACTGCCACACCCGCTCGAGGAACTTCTCCCGCCCCAGGTCGTAGCGCGTGAGCCCCTCGCGCTCCAGCTGGCGCTCGACCACGATCTGGGTGGCGATCCCGGCATGGTCGGTGCCCGGCTGCAGCAGCACGTTGTCGCCGCTCATACGCCGCCAGCGCACGAGCATGTCCATGATCGTCTGGTTGAAACCATGCCCCATGTGCAGCGTGCCGGTCACGTTGGGCGGCGGCATGAGGATGCAGTAAGCATTGTTGCGACTGGGGTCGAAACCGGCGCGGAAGTAGCCGTGTTCTTCCCACCAGGGGTACCAGCGGGATTCGATCGCCTTGGGTTCGAAGCTCTTGTCGAGGGTCATGGCGGAGTCTGGTCGTCTGAGAAAGCTGCTAATTATAGCCAAGCGGGGCGGACTGCGGCAGAGAGAAATCGCGCCAAACCAAGAGTAATAGTTTTTAAGCTCCATGGGTTGGCCCAGAGGGGCTGTGCACGGTGCCCTGATGAAGAGTTTTCGCCGATTCTACGCCGGTAGCATCGCCGCCGAGGCCGGAACGCATCCTCGATGCTTCTTCCGATGTCTACCGCCAGGCGCTCCTCGGCCTTACAGAGATTTGATGCGATTGCCCTGCGTCGCCAAGCCATCTTCGTGTGCTAAAATGGGCATTACCATCATTGCCATTTTTTTATATATGATGGCTGTTCACGGCGGAAAGGAGAAAAATCATGGATCGGAAAAAATGGGTGGCGCTGTTGCTGTCGATGGGTTTGATCAGCACGGCCTGGTCCCAGGGGCAGGCTCCAGCTGCGGAAACAGGCACACAAGCACAAAGTGGTGCCGCGACTGGCGGTGCTGAATCGGGCGCTACTGCCGCGGGGGCTGAAGCCGGAGGAACGGCGGCAGCCGGCAGCGCGACGGCAGCCGGAGCTGCCGGCATCGGCGCGCTCAGCGCTCCGGCCGTCATCGGCGTTGCTGCCGCCGTTGGGGTCGCCGCCGCTGCTGCCGGTGGAGGCGGAGGGGGTGGTCATGGCTCGACTACCGGAACAACTGGCACCACCGGTACTACCGGCACTCACTAACTCATTCAAGCAAGAAGGCGACAAAGCATGGCAGGTTCGAGGACGCAGCCGCAGTGGCAAAGGTTTTGTTTTTTTTGGCCGCTGTTGCTGGTCGGTTGGCTCGGCGGCTGTGCTTTGGCGCCTGGTCTGGTGATGGAACCCGGCTCGGAAGAGCAGGGCGACGTGGCGTTCATCCCCATCACCGATCGCTTGGTATATGCCCTCTCCGAAGAAGAGAAGCATAAGCCCTCGGTACCGCAAGAACTTCTCGAGGAAAACGGTCACCCCTATCGCATCGGCGTCAACGATTCCCTCATGGTCACCTTCTGGGGGGTGCCCGAGATGATGCCGAATCTGCCCACGGTGCAGGTCGGTGGGCAAGACATCTCCCAGCCGGTGGGCACCCAAGTCGTTCAAGCCGATGGCACCATCTTCGTGCCTTACGTCGGTGCAATTGCGGTAGCGGGCCTCACGGAAGGGGAAGCTCGCGACAAAATCACCGCGGCCCTCAAACCCATTCTGCAAAGTCCGCAGGTCGATGTCTCCGTGGTCAAGTTCGACAGTCGCCATGTCACGATCACGGGGGCGCTGGCCAAACCGGGCAGAGTGGCCCTCACGCGCAAACCGCTCACCCTGGCCGAAGCCTTCGGCGCTGCCGGCGGGCTCACCCCTCAAGCCGATGCCTCACGGGTTTCCCTCGTCCGAGGCGATCGGATCTACCAAATCGATCTCGATGCCTTGCAACCTTTGGCGGGCAGAGTCCTCCTGCGCGATGGCGATCGCGTCCACGTTCCCACCACCGAGGACAAGAAAATCTTCGTGATGGGCGAAGTGTCCAAGCCCACCGTGATCCGCTATGGGCGTAAATCCATCTCCTTGATGGAAGCCCTTGGGGAAGCCAACGGTGTGCGTCAGGAAACGGCCAGCGGGCGGGAAATCTACGTGATTCGCGCTTTCGATTCCCACATGCAGACGGCCCGCGTGGTATATCGCCTCGAAGCGGCCTCGGCCTCGAAACTCGCCCTGGCGGGAAGCTTTCCTCTGGAGCCGCAAGACATCGTCTTTGTCGGCCCAGCCCAGATCACGCGTTGGAACCGCCTGGTCAGTTCATTCTTCCCCTCCCTCCTGTTCCTCACAACAGCTGACGATCTACAAAATTAACGATGAGGATGGGTATAGGAAGGGCCGTGATGCTCGCGGCGGTGCTCTGTCTCGTCGGCTGCAGCTCCTCGCCTGAGGGAGACCCGGCGCTGGCCACGGTGCGCCAGCTCTTCTCCGGCCCGCCGGCCTATGCGCCCAAGCCGCTGCCCTACGATAGCCTCGTCCTGCGCCGCAGCGATGGGGCATTGTGGGCGCAGGCAGTCTTGGGGAGGGTGGAGCCGCAAACCGGCTCGCTCTACTGGTTCGTCGGCGGGCAGAGTGTGCGCACCACCGCCGTGCGCCTCACCAAGGCCACTGACACCGCCTTCGACTTCATCCTCGAACCCCTTTCCCCCGAGCACTGGCGCTTCGATCCCATCCGCCAAGCTTGCCTCACCGGTCAAGCCCAGCACCGCGAAGAGTGGCTGGATTACCCTACTGAAGACCTCTGGTCGCTGCGCCGCCTCAGCAACGTTGCGCCCCGAGCTTCGGCCGACGCCCCCATCGAAGAAACATTCTCGGTTCCTCTGCTGAAATGGCAAGGAACCAACCGCTACTGGCTGGATGCTGCCTGCCGGCCTCGCCGTGCGCTGGTGTGGCTGCATCCCAAGCAACCCACGTGGGAACTGCGCTGGCTCAAGGCAGGAGAGCGGCCGTGAAAGCCAGATGCGCCTTCGTGTTCTGGTTTGCGCTTGGCGCTTCGGTCAGCCTCCGGGCCGAAGGGCAAGCGTTCGCGTCGCCCGCCTCCTGGCCGCCCCCGCCGGTGGCCGAAGTGCGGATCGAGGAAGAAATGCCGCTCTCCCGCGCCTTGCGCGAGCACAAGCAAGCCCATCCAGAATCCTTTCTGCCGGCCACGCGCTGGTGTCGCGCCGCCGGGGAAACGCGCCACCGCCTAGCCAAAGCGGCGCTCCTCTACGCCTTGCGTCAAGCGCCCGAAAACTCCCCGCCACGCCGCGTCGCCCAGTGGCTCGAGGCGCTCCCCGTGTGCGAACGCACCCCCCACTATCGCTGGGATGCCGAAGCGCTGGAAGTCCGCCCCTGGGAAGATCGCCGGCTCGCCGCAGGCGATCGGCTCGTTTTCTTCCCTCGGCCCCAAGGCATTCATTGGCTGGCGCCCGACGGCACCCTTCTTTTGGCCGAATTCATTCCGGGCAAAGTCTTGCAGGAATACGACTGGATGGCGACTCCGCGCGCCCAAGCCGATCATGCCTGGCTGGTACGCCCCGATGGCGTGCGCCAGCGCGTGGGGGTGGCCGCGTGGAACGAGAACGAATCGCGCCCCCGCCTGATGCCGGGCACCCTCGTGCTGCCGGAATACGGCTGGTGGCAGGCCTCGCCCGTGCTGCCGCAGTTGGCGGCCTGGCTCAACGGTGAGGTGCGCTGGTGAAGCGAACGGCGTGGCTGAGCCCTTTTCTCTTCGGCATGATTCCCGCGCTCGCGGCCGAGCCTCAGGCCTGGATTTCGCGCAACGACTGGGGCGAACCGGGAATGCTGCAGATGCCCTCGGCGCGCTTCGACGAAGCCGGCCAATTCGCCGTCACGATGAGCCACGTCGACCCCTACCTGCGCTTGAGCGTGTTCGTCACCCCTTTGCCGTGGATAGAAGGCGGGTTTCGCTACACCGACATTCGCAACCGCCCGTATGGCCCGAAAAATCTCTCCGGCAGCCAATCGTACAAAGACAAATCCATCGACCTGCGCGTGCGCCTGTGGGAAGAGAGCCGCTACCTGCCGCAAATCGCCGTGGGTTGGCGCGATTTGGGCGGTACCGGCCTTTTCAGCGGCGAATACCTCGCCGCCAGCAAGCGTTGGAGCACGCTCGATTTCACCGCCGGCCTGGGCTGGGGCTACGTCGGCGCACGAGGAGACTTCGACAATCCCCTAGGCTGGCTGAGCGACAAATTCAAAACCCGGCCGGGCGCGAATAAAATCTCCGGCGCCACGGACCAGTTCGGCTTCGACCAATGGTTCCGCGGCCCGGTAAGCCCCTTTTTTGGCGTCGTCTGGCAGCCTGGCGATGGACGCTTCGCCTTCAAAGCCGAATACGACGGCAACGACTACAAGCACGAACCCCGCAATAACCCGCAAAAGACTTCATCCCCCTTCAATCTGGGCCTGGAATACCGCTACTCACCCGGCGTGCGCTTTTCCCTCGGCTGGGAACGAGGCAACACGGCCATGGTGGGCATCCAGATATCGTTGAATCTGGCCGACGACTGGAAACAACCCAAGTTCGACCCCCCGCCGGTGCGCCGTACTCCCGAACAGCCGCTGCCGGTCCAAGTGCAGCAGGTAAACTGGCCCGAAGTAGTGAAGAAAGTCGAAGAATCGAGCGGCTTTGCGGTGCAGCGCGTGGCCCTGCGGCCCCATGGAGAAGTGGCGCTCTATGGTGAGCACATCCGCTATCGCGACACGCCCAAGGGCGACGTTCGCGCCGCGCAAGCCCTGGATGCCACGGTGAGCGAGGACGTGCGCTCCTTCGCCCTCGTCCAGGAACCCTTGAAGCTCGGCATGGTGGAATCGGGCGTGTCGCGGCAGAAAGTACGGGACTACGTGGAAGGCCGCAGCGAAGCTCCCGACCTGCACCGAGGCTTCGACGTCACCGCACCGACGAAAGCGTCCGAGCAGATCCTCTACGAAGAAGAACCCTCGCGCCTGAAGTATTGGATGGCGCCCGGTCTCATCCAGAACATCGGCGGTCCCGACTCCTTCTACCTCTACAGCCTCACGGCCAACCTCGGGATCGATTACTGGCTCACCGACCGCTGGCGGCTCGGTTCGGTCATGGAACTGCGCGTGCTCGACAATTTCGACAAGTTCCGCTACGACGGGCCCAGCGGCCTGCCGCGCGTGCGCACCGACATTCGCCGCTACCTCACCACCTCCAAGCTGATCCCCGACCGCCTCTACCTCTCGCGCGTCGACAAGCTCGGCGAAGACATCTTCCAGGGCGTGTACTTCGGCTGGCTCGAGTACATGTATGCGGGAGCAGGCGGGCAATGGCTCTACCGCCCCATCGGTTCGGAATGGGCCGTGGGTGCCAACCTCAACTGGGTGAAGCAACGCGATTTCGGCGCCACGCTCGGTCTGCGCGACTACGACACGATCACCGGTCACGTCACGGGCTACTACCGCGAACCCCATACGGACATCCTCGCCAAGCTCAGCGTCGGGCGCTATCTCGCCAAGGACATCGGCGGCACGCTCGATCTCTCGCGCCGCTTCGCCTCCGGCGTGGAAGTGGGCGTGTGGGCCACGATCACCGATGCCAGCACCAAAGCCTTTGGCGAAGGCAGTTTCGACAAAGGCTTCTACCTCACCCTGCCGTTCGACGGATTCTTCACCAAATCTTCTCGCCGCAGCACTACCCTGGTGTGGACGCCGCTCACGCGCGACGGCGGCCAGCGCCTCTCGCTGCCGCTCGATCTCTACTCCATTTCGGATGGTCGGGATATGCAGTGGTATCATCAAAGGTTCAAGGAGATCGATCGATGAGCCTGCCGTTTCATTCCCTCCTCACCGTCTGCACGGGCAACATCTGCCGTTCGCCGGCGGCCGAAGCCTTGCTGCGCGCTCGCCTGCCGCAGACGTTTCGCGTCGGCTCGGCCGGGCTCGGCGCTTTGGTTGGCCAATCCATGGACGAGACCACGCGCCGCGTGATGCAGCGGCGCACCGGCGTCGATCATCCCAATCACCGGGCGCAGCAGCTCGTCGAGCCCATCCTGCGCGCGTTCGAGCTCATTCTCGTGGCCGAAGCGGCGCAGCGCGACGAAATCCTCGGGCGCTGGCCCTTCGTGCGCGGCCGGGTATTTCTGATCACGCAATGGACCGACCGCAGCGACGTCATCGACCCCTACCGCCAGCCCGAAGAAATTCATGAGCAATGCTTGATACAAGTCGAAACCGCGGTAGAATCTTGGGCCAGCCGACTGGGCGTGAAGTGAATGAGCGTAATGAATCAGCAAGTACATCCCGAAGCGGTGCTTCCCCAGCCCCCCTATCAAGAAAACGACGAAATCGACCTGCGCGAGCTCTTCGCCGCGCTCGCGGCGCGTAAATGGACGATTTTCTCGCTCACTGCCCTGGTGCTCCTGTTGAGCGCGGCATATGCCATTTTTGCCACGCCGATCTATTCCTCGGATGCCCTGGTGCAGGTGGAAAAGAAAAAGCCGAGCCTGCCCCTCTTCGACCAGCTCGCCGCCATGGATCCGTCGGGGGCATTCGAATCTGAGGCCGAGATCGAGATCATCAAATCCCGTTTCGTGCTCGGCAAAGTGGTGGATTCCCTGGGGCTCGACATTCAAGTCCAGCCAAAAACTTTCCCCCTCATCGGGCGCTATGTCTTTCGCACATACCGGCCGGAAGCAGACGAGCCCCCGGTACGGGATCCGTGGCTGAGCAGCCGATGGGCCTGGGGCGGCGAAAGAGCCCAGCTCTCGCTGCTCAACGTTCCGGACGATTGGATGGATCAAAATCTGGTCCTGCGCAAGACCGGAGCGGACAGCTTCGAGCTGCTCGCCGACGACGAACCCGTGATCCAGGGCAGAGTAGGCGAATTCATCCAGCAGGGACCCTGGGCGATCAAAGTCGAACAACTCCTGGGTCACGACGGGGTGCGCTTCGCGGTGTCCAAGCTCAGCCCCTACCAGGCCATCTCCAACCTGCTCGATCAGCTCACCGTCAAAGAGCGCGGCAAGAAAACGGGCGTGATCGAGCTCTCCTACCAGGATCCCGACGCGGCACGCGCTCGAGCCATCCTCAATGAGATCACCCAGGTCTATTACGATCAGAACGTGCGCCGTCTGTCGCAGGAAGCGGCCAACAGCATCGCCTTCATCAAAACCCGGCTGCCGGAGCTGCGCCGCCAGCTCACCGAAGCCGAAGTAGCCCTCAACCGTTTTCGTCAGCAGCAAGGCACGGTCGCGATCAACGAAGAAACCAAGGCCGTGATCGAGCGGCTCACCGAGGTGGAAAGAAAACTCCAGGACATCGACCTCAAAGAAGCCGAATTCTCCAAGCGTTTCCGTACGGATTACCCCATCTATCGAGCGCTCATCGAGCAAAAGGACAAACTGCAGGCCGAGCGGGCCGCAATCGAGAAGCAGATCAAGAAATTCCCCGACCGGCAGCAAGAGCTCATCCGCCTCACGCGCGACGTCCAAATCGCCAACGACGTCTATACCCAGCTGCTCGCCAAGCAGCAGGAACTCGAAGTGGTTGAGGCGAGCACCGTAGGCAACGTACGCATCCTCGATCAGGCCGTCACCAATCCGAAGCCGGTGAAACCGAAAAAACCCCTGATCGTGGCCATTGGCGGCTTGCTGGGGCTCATGTTGGGGGTGGGCGTCGTGCTCGTGCAACGCATGCTGCGCCAGGAAATCCACAACGTCGCCCAGCTGGAAGAAACCACCGGGCGCCCCGTCTATGCCACCATCCCCGAAGTGCCCGCGCTCGTCAAGCAGATGCGCCGCAGCCGCAGCAAAGGAGAAAAACTGCCGCTCCTCACCGAGACGGTGGTAAACGACGACCCCGCGCTCGAATCCTTCCGCTCCCTGCGCACGGCGGTGCATTTCGCCCTGCTCGACGACGCGCGCCCCGTGCTGGCGATAACGGGCCCGGCTCCGAGCGTGGGCAAAACGTTCACCTCGGTTCATTTGGGCTTGGTGGCCGCCCAGAGCGAAGCCAAGGTGCTTCTCGTCGACGCCGACATGCGCAAGGGCCATATCGAGCGCTATTTCGGCCTCTCGCGCTCGCCCGGCCTTTCGGAAGTACTCGCCGGCGATCTCCCCTGGCGCAGCGCCCTGCATCGCCTCGGCCCCAACGACCTGCACCTCCTCACCGCCGGGCGCTATCCGCCCAACCCGGCCGAGCTGCTGATGCACCCCCGCTTCCAGGCGCTCCTCGACGAAGCCCGCGAGACGTTCGACCTGGTGATCGTCGACACCCCGCCGGTGCTCGCCGTTACCGACGCCGTCATCATCACGCACCTTGCCGGCGCAACGCTCCTCGTCTGCCGCGCCGGGGTCACGGAATACGGCGAAGCCACCGCCGCACTCGCGCGCCTTGCCCAGAATGGCGTCAATGTGAAAGGTCTGATCGTCAACGCGCTCGACACCCGCAGCCGCTACGGTTACCGTTATGGCAACCGGTATTACTACAGCGCAAGCCGGTATCGCTATCAGGCGTCGGCGTAAGAAAGGAAAACACATCCGTGAGCTTTGCAGATTCCATTGCTCTCATCGGTCTCGGCTACGTTGGCCTGCCGCTCGCCGTCGAATTCGGCAAGCGCCGCCCCGTGGTCGGATTCGACCTCAAGCGCACCCGCATCGAAGAACTGCGCCGCGGGCTCGACCGCACGCGCGAAGTCTCCGCTGAAGAACTCGCCGCCGCCCGTCACCTCCGATTCACCGACGATCCGGCGGAGCTCGCGCCCTGTACCGTCTTCATCGTCACGGTGCCCACCCCCATCGACCGGCA
>NZ_JAAAUB010000025.1:0-10229 GCF_012911495.1 Tepidiphilus baoligensis | reverse complement strand
AGCCGGCGGGGGGCGTAAGCCCCCCAAGAGGCGGCGGCGCGAAGCGCCTTTTACGTCGTTTTCGGATTGTCCACAGCGTTTGGGTGCGGGCAGACGTTAAAGATTTTATATGTTAAAAAAAAACGCGCGCGCGTTACGGGGCAAAAAAATGGCTTTTTTTCTTTAAAAATCAAAATGTTGCGAAGTCTATGCGTGGGTGAAATGACGTGTCAGGCGTGGGTGAAATGACGTGTCTGTCCACAGAAAAACGTGGGTGAAATGACGTGTCTGTCCACAGATGTAAGTTGATAGTGTGGGTGAAAACACGTGTCAGCCATCGTTCTCGAAGCGTTGAGATAGGCCGCGCGCAAGGTGTTTCATGTCACGGACATAAAATATTACTTGGTCATCGTCTTTCAGTACGAAGCGGTACTCGGGTAAGCAGTCGTCGTTTTGAATAGTCCGAACAGCTCTTCGGAACTCGCGGATAGATGACTTACTGCCCGCTTTTTCTTGAAGCAGCGCCAAGCTGATTGTCCACTGCGTTTGATGACCGCAATGCTTGCGGGCTAGCTCATAGAGCCGCCGTGCTAGCGGCTTGCGCAGCCGGAAGTAGTCTGGGTGGATGGTCAGCACCTCGAAGGCCTGAACTGCGTTATAGAGCCATTCCGATAGAGTAACCTCGACGGCGATCATGCGATCGTCGGTAGGCGATTTCTCGACGATCTTCCAGCGGTCGATGATGCCGAATCCTTCTTTGACGCGCATGCCACCAGTCTTGATATCGGTGGTAATTCGTGTACCTGCAAGCCGCTCGAAAGCCTCATGCAGCAGCCTGTATCCCTGCCCACTCGTCTGCCGGTTCGTCGTCACCAAAAAGTCATACACGGTAAAGCGAACCGTGCGGTTCTTGGCATCTTCCCTGCCCCGGTTCAGACCCTCGACGAGCTGGCTGATGACATAGATTAGTATGTCTTTATCATGCTGTGTCGCGCGTCCGAGCACCGACGGGGCAACTTTGACGTACTTACTTCCGTCCTTGCTGCGCCACTCCCAGATTGAGAGGTCTGGCTTGGTCGATAGCGTGAAAATCGGCGCTTCCATCGAGGCACCGTCGTCCTTCATCGCGTACTCGAACAGGTCAGCCAAGAAGAAATCCCGGTTCGGGTGACGCACCTTGACCAGCCCCCCAACCTTGCCACTCTCACGTGGCACGGAGGACAGGCGACGCTGCAAGGACTGAAGGGCTTTCAGCCCATTCTCTATCTGGGCATCAATGGACGCCCGCTGCTCTTGAAGGCTGCGCAGCCGTGCTAGCAGCTCGCATGCCTCGGGTGATTCCACGCTGCCGACCTTGGCTACGATGCGTGCGATGTCGCGATTCGTGCTCACGATGAGCTCAGACAACACGCGGTGGTGTTCGCGTAACCTGTCGATGCGTTGCCGGTGCGCTTCCCCAGGAGATGAAGGCACGGTTTCCAGCGAATCCAGCACCTCATCGAAGCTCAGGGCGTTCCCCTTAAATGCGCCCATCATCGCCGATTCCTCGAACGAGCCTTCCACGGCTGCGCCAGAAAGGCCGGGGTGGGCCACGCCGTCCGTTGCGGTGACGTCAAACAGCAAGGGCTGCTTCTCAAGATCGGCAGGCCTTGGCACGATGGTCTTGGGTTTGCGCGGCATAGGGCACCTTTGCCAGATAAAACTTAAATGTACTTTTGTACTTTTACGATTTAACGTATTTCTGTAAAAGTAGCTCGCGTACCTCGTCGGCAATCTTCGTACCCCGCATCGCACATTGCGCCTTGATCGTACGGTGCAGGCTTTCCGGTATGTCAATGGTGAGGCGCTTCATCGGTTCCGGCCCATTGCCATTGCCGCGATGCTCCACCCACTCATCGGCGGAGGGCTGCACGGGCTTGGCAGTAGGTTTGCTTCCAATCGAAATTTTTTTCGTACTCATCGTGCGAACTCCATTAGCTCGGCCACTACGGCCTCGATCTCGGCCGCCGCCGGACCTTTTTGGTCAATCTCGTGGACGGCCAGCCCCTGGGCCGCCGCCTCAGCGAAAATAACGCGCTGCGTGACACTGGCCGCCAATGCCGGAACCGGGTAGGCCGCCAGCGCCTCGCCCACGTCGCGCCCAATTGCCGTATTTGCGATTTTGCGATTTACCACAAATGCAGCTTTCAGCTTTTCTTTATAGACGCGAGCTTCGTCGATCAGCTTCACCACCTCATCCGCTGCCCAAATGTCGTAAGGGCTAGGCTGCACTGGGATCAGGATGAAGTCGGCGGCCATGATGGCCGAGCGTGCAAGGTCGGTCACACGCGGTGGCCCGTCGATGATGATGTGGTCGTATCCCTGACCGATTTGGGCGATTTCCTTGTGGACGGTCGGCCTTGGCAAGCCAACCACGGAAAACAGCGGTTCCCCCTGCCGGGCGGCTGCCCAGTCCAGCGCACTACCTTGGGGATCGGCATCGATCAGCAAAACCCGTGCCCCGGTGCGCGCCAAGCTGGCTGCCAGATTCACGCTGAGGGTGGTCTTGCCGACGCCGCCTTTCTGGTTCAGAAGACCGATGATCATGTTTTCATCCTTTACGGATTATTGTATTTACGATTTTACGACGATACGGAAAACATGTCGAGCTGACCGATGTCGATCAACATCAGCGATCAGAGCTGAATAGCGAGGAGTTTTTCCGTATAGCGCAAGGACTCGAGAACCTCAGGCGGATGATTCGAGTACCCGCATTTCAATATGAAGCCCAGCAACCGTCGCCATGTTCACCAACGCATCGAGGCTGAAGAGTTCGATCTTGCCGCGCATCAGATCGGAGACACGCGGTTGCGTCACGCCGAAGAGCTTGGCCGCTTGCGCCTGGCTCATCCCCGTGCGGGCGAGGTGGCCCTTCAACGCCGTCATCAGCGCAGAGCGCAGATTCATGTTTTCCGCTTCTTCCGGGGTGTCCTCGAGGGCATCCCAGACACTGGCGAATCGTTGGTTGCTCATCGGCCGATCTCCTTCGACAACGCCCGAATCAAGTACGCGATACGGTCGCCAGCGGCAAGAAGAGGGTCAGCGGTGAGTCGGGCAAGGCGATGAATCCGTGATGCCGATAGAAAGCCGCAGCCACTTCGTCCTTGGCGTCGACGACCAGGGCGAAGGCGGCAATTTCCGAGCGAGCGGCCCGCTCGAGTGCATCGGCCAGCAAAGCGCTGCCCAGACCTTGGCCTTTGAATGCCTGATCGACGGCCAAGCGCCCCAGGCGAACGGCAGGCACGCTGGGATAGCGTGGCAGCTTTTTGCCCGTACTGGGTGGAAGATCGGCCAACAGGAGGCTCGCTGCGGCCAAGGTGTAATAGCCCGCGATGCGCTGCCCCTCAGCCAGGGCCACGAAGCAGGCGGCCATGCGGCGGCGAATGTCCTGGGTGGCGTGTTCCCGTAAATAGCGATTCAGCGGCTCCGAACCACAGTCGAACGCGGCACGATCGTGCGCTGCATCGAGCGGCACGAGCAGGAACGGAGCTCGGCTCATTCGGTGCGCAGGAGCGCGCTACGACGAGCGAAGGCGCGTTTCAATGCCGGGGTCGGTTCCGGCGGCGAGAGCAACGCGTGCGCAAAGCATTCCTGATCGGCAAGCGACAGGCGGATCACCGTGGCCTGCTCGATGGCGCGTTGCGCGGCCTCCTGCACGGCGGACACGACGAAATCGGTCAGGGTGCGCCCCTGAAGCTCGGCCGCACGTTTGAGCAGCGCATGAAGCTCCGGGCTGATCCTCGCTTCGAGACGGGCAGTGGAGACGGTAGTGGGCATGGCAGAAACCTCCTGGATTCATTGTACGGCAAATTGCCGTACAATATAAAGATCAGCAAGAACACATGTGTGTCCTTCCCCCGATGACCAATCCACGCCGCTCCCTTGCCAAAGTCGCCGAGTGCATCGCCGCCCTCGGCGAACGCGCGCCGACGGAGTTCGTCCTCTACACCAAAGAGTTCGTCGACGAACTGTGCCATCCGGACAACGATCCGCCGCAGCGCAAAGCGATGATGATCGTGGAGAAACCGCGCGCTTTGGCGATTCCCTGGATGAACGCGATGCTCGCCGCCATGGCCGAGATGATCGCCGAGAGGGCTGGCATTCCCGTCCCTGATTGGGCCAACGAGCCCGAACGTTTCCTGCCCGAACCCCTCGTCTTCGGCTATAGCCCGCAATCGCAGGCCATGGCCATCGAACTCACCCCACCGGCGTTCGCGCGCAGGAATCTCTTCTGCGGCCAGATAACCCTATACACGAACCGATGGGAAATCGTGCGGCAGCGGCGTTCAACGGGCTGACTCCTGCCGCGATCACTGCACTCGCCGTCCAAATCGCTCAGCAAACGTACCGGGATGACACCACGTGCCTTTTGGAGACCTTGGAACCCCCGGGAGAGTCGGCTAGCATGTCCACGACCGGGTTTGTCCGAAGGAAGCCATCATGAAGTTTTCCCGCATCACGGTAAATCCCCATCAAATGGGCGGCGTTCCTTGCATCCGGGGACTGCGCATCCCGGTGGCGACCCTCATCACCCTGATGGCCGAAGGCATGTCCGAGCAGGAAATCCTTGCCAACTATCCCGACCTCGAGCCCGAAGACTTGCGCGAGGCGCTCTCCTACGCGGCCTACGCCGTCCAGGAACGGGAACTGACTTTGCTCGTTCCTGCATGAATCCGCCTTCACCCTCTTCCCATCAAAGATCCACGGTTCTAGCAATTCATGGTTTTTCGGATAGGTTCTTGGCGTACGGCTTGCATCCGATCAGATAAGGCCAACGACCAGTAGCAGCGCTCTATCTACCGCTTTCATCCGCTCGCCATCGAGGCGACCAAATGGCTCGCTGATCTTGGCGCGCGGTAGCGTCGAGAGCTTGTCCACCATGACTTGCGAGATTACACGCAGCCCGTTGGCCGGGTTGGGTTCCACAGTGACACGAAACGCGACATTGCGCAGCTTGCTCGTCACCGGGCACAGCACCACGCTTTCCAGCTCGGAGAGCAAGTCGGATTGGACGATCAGGGCGGGCCGTGGTTTACCGTAGTCACCTGGCAATGAAACCGTTACGAGATCGCCTCGCTGCATCAATCCCACCCTTCGATGTCCAATGCAGCCGCTTCAGTGAAGCGCAACACCTCGGCTTCCGCCGCGTCGCCCTTCAGGCTTTGGCACTGCGTGCGTAGCTGCGCCCTGAACTCGGGTGAGCGGGTATCTGGCACCCAAAACTGGACAGGCCGCAGCCCCGCCGCGCGCATCTGCTCACGGTAGCGCGCTACTTTAGATTCCTTGGTCGTTGAAGTCATAGTGCTCTCCAGGGGTTACATTTCAATTTTCATGATACTACACATGTAAATTGGCAAAAACGACCCTATCCTGACGCTTTTAGGCGGGCTAGCCTGACGCCACATTGGGGTATACCCAAACTGGACAGATTCACCCGAAAAGCTCGCTGTGCCAGCCAAGCCGTTCCCGCCTCAGGGTGTCTCGGCATCGGGCTTGCAGTAGATCAGCGTAGGTCGGGTTTGCTTGTCGTAAGATTTTTTCCGTTTTCTGAGACTACCCCAAGTTGACCGGAGATTACCTCTGGTGCGGTATTGAAGAGCAGGGCGCATCGTGTTATATTTTAATATAACCTCTAGGAGATGCCCATGCACACAACCCATCTGCGCAAGGTCGGCGGCTCGGTCATGCTGGCCGTTCCGCCTGCGTTGCTCGACGTTCTGCACCTGACGGCCGGTGCCAAGGTCGGGCTGACCGTCGATAACGGCCACCTTGTGGTCGAGCCGCAGGTGCGGCCACGCTACACGCTTGATGAGCTGTTGGCGCAGTGCGACGGATCGGCCGAAATCACGGCGGAAGATCGGCAATGGCTCGATTCCAAGCCGCTCGGCGCTGAGCTGCTGTGATGGAACGCGGCGACATCTATCTCGTCTCGCTCGATCCGGCTTCCGGTCATGAGCAACAGGGAATGCGCCCGGTGCTGATCGTCTCGCCGGGTGCGTTCAACCGCCTGACGAAAACCCCGGTCGTGCTGCCGATCACAACCGGAGGCAACTTCGCCCGCACGGCAGGTTTCACCGTCTCCTTGACGGGTGCGGGTACCAAAACGACGGGGGTAATCCGCTGCGATCAGCCGCGCGCCCTCGATATAGGCTCCCGCCACGGCCGCAAGCTGGAAAGCGTACCGGAAGTCGTCATGGACGAAGTGCTGGCCAAGCTGGCCGCGATCCTGGAGTAAACGCCCACGTTTCAGAGACAGCCGGCTTGCTATCGCGTCGGTGGCCACAGGCGGGCGGTATGCACCAAGGCCAGCACCCAAACCGTGTCCCCGTCGATCTCATACACCAGCCTATAGCTTTCGTGCACGATCAGCTCACGGGTACCTGCGATCTTGCCTGCCTTGCCCATCTTGGGATGCGCCGCCAGCCGGGCGGCCGCCTCGCTGAAAAGCTCGTCCATGCGAACGGCCGCGCCGGGATCGTCAGCCGCGATGTAGTCCCAAATGTCAGCGCGGTCTTGTTCCGCTTCTGGCGTCCAGACGACGATCACGCCTGATCCACCGCGACTTGGTTGCGCCTGGCGGCGAACTCGGCTTCGACCTCATCATTCGACCGGCCACGGCCGGCACGCATCGAGGCGCGGCCGGCTTCGACCTTGCGCCGCAGATATTCGTCGTATTCGCGGGCACGGCGGCGCTGCTCGATGTAGCCGCGCATCAGCTCGCGCATGATTTGGGAGGCCGGCCGATCTTCACCGGCCGCTTCAGCCATGAAGTCGGCCCGCAGCTCCGGTTCCAGCTTCATCGTGAAAACCGCTTCTTTTTTCGACATGGTGTGCCCCTTTGCAAAGGTACTAACGAAGTATACACTATGTCAGTATATCTATCCGTTTATGTTCTGCAATGCCTGACGTTCAACCGGTGCGTCAGCAGTGACGGCGAGACGGCGCAGAAGCATCTTTGGCAAACTGGACAGAGGGTATTTGCCAGAGTAGGATTGAATCCTATCGACGTTCAAGGAGCGCCTGCCATGCGAACTACCCAACAACTGAGTATCACCCTGACCAACGACATGGCAGAGTTGGTGAAAACCAAGGTGCGTAGTGGAGAGTACGCCAGCGAAAGCGAGGTGATCCGCGACGGACTCCGTGCGCTGATGGCAAGGGATCGTGCCGTGGAGAGTTGGCTGAAAAACCAGGTTGGCCCGGCTTATGATGCTCTGAAGGCCGATCCATCGCGTACCGTTACCGCCGACCAAGTGCGTGCTCGCTTGGCCGCAGAGCACGCCAAGACGCGATGAACTATCGCGTCGTCTTCACTCCGGAAGCGCTGGAGCAGCTTGCTGAGCTATACCGATACATCGCGAAGGAAGCGTCGCCGGACGTAGCAGCCCGATACACCGAGGCCATCGTAAGCTATTGCGAAAGCCTGTGCACCTTTCCCTTTCGCGGGACACGACGCGATGACGTGCGACCAGGCCTGCGCATCACGAACTACAAGAAGCGAACGATCATCGCCTTCGATGTGGAGGCTGAGGTTGTGTCCATCATCGGGGTTTTCTATGGCGGACGAGACTTCGAAAAGATCTTGCGCGACAACGATAAGGAAGATTGAGCCGTTATAGGGGTTGCCTCAGAAAACAAAAAAAAACGACCGTTTTCGATAACGACACTCCGCCACCCGCTGCACCCCGCGATTCCAAGGCCTTCACCCTCTCGAAACCCGTTCTTGAAATAGAATGATCGTTTCGTTCGATCGTTGCGGGTTTCGAGAAATGCGCCTTACTCCACTTCCGAGGAACCTTCCATGTTGATCGGCTACGCCCGCGTCTCGACGCAGGATCAGAACCTCGAGCTGCAGCGCGAGGCCCTCGCCAAGGCCGGGTGCGAGAGAATCTTCGAGGATCGGGCAAGCGGCAGCCGTACCGACCGAGAGGGTCTGGCACGGGCAATAGACATGCTGCGCTCAGGGGATACGCTCGTGGTGTGGAAGCTCGATCGCCTGGGCCGCAGCGTCAAGCAGCTGGTCGATCTGGTGGGGGAACTACAGCAGCGCGGGGTTCAGTTCAAAAGCCTCACCGATGCGATCGACACGAGTACGCCCTCGGGTCGGTTCTTCTTCCATGTGATGGCAAGCCTCGCGGAGATGGAACGCGAACTGATCGTCGAGCGCACCCGCGCCGGGCTCGAGGCGGCCCGTAAGCTCGGTCGCAAGGGAGGACGCCGGCCCAAGATGACGGCGGGCAAGATCGAGTCGGCCCGAAGGCTCCTCGAGACCGGCATGCCCGCCAAGGACGTGGCCCGAAGCCTCGGGGTGTCCGTGCCTACCCTCTACCGGTGGCTGCCGGCATCGAAGCGGGATTCGGCAGGCGAGCGAAAGGCCCCTAGTGGGATAGCGCTAAATGTACCTTGATCGCATCCTCGACGGCCAACAGGTCCGCTTTGGATAGCGTGCCCAGCTTGCCTTTGAGGTGCGACTTATCGGCGGCCATGATCTGATCCGCCATGGCCTTGCTGCGCTGTCCGCCGACGGTCACGACGGCTTCGCCGGGATACTGACGCTCGGTATTACTGGTCAAGGGCACCACCACCACCCGCGACAGATTCCGATTGGCCGCGTCGTTGCTCACGATCACCGCCGGGCGCCGCTTGCGGATTTCGCTGCCGACGGCTGGGTCGAACTCGACCCACCACACTTCACCGCGCAGCATCGGCCAGGTCTTTGGCAAGGGCGTTGCACCACTCTATCGCTTCGTCCTCACGCGCCTTGTCGGCAGCCATTGCGCGGTAGCCCTCGTCGAGCGACGTATCCACGACATGAGGGCGAACCAGATCCTCGATGAACTGGCTGATTCTCCGCCGCCCTACCGTCCGGTAAAGCCCTTCGTACACGACTTCATCGAGCGTGATCGTCATTTTCCGGTGCATCACAACCCCCTTTGAACACTCAATACGTATTAACACGTATTATATCTTACACGTGATGGCAAGCCTCGCGGAGATGGAGCGCGAACTGATCGTCGAGCGCGCCCGCGCTGGGCTCGAGGCGGCCCGTAAGCTCTGCCGCAAGGGAGGACGCCGGGAAACGCCGCATGATCCAGGTGGAGGCAGTACGATTTCGGATATTTCGTTTATTATGACATCAGTCCCGACTTCGAGCCGCTGAGGAAAACCTCATGAACACTTCCACCTTCCCGAAAACGTTGCCTTCGGCCGAAGACATCGCGCTCGCCCGCGAGTCCGGGCGCGTGCTCTCGACCGTGCTCCAGACCCGTGCCGAAACCCATCAGATCGACTTCCATGACGAGCAAGGCACCGTGCGCACCGTCTCGATCCCGACGTCGGCGTTACGCCTGCTGCTCGACGTCCTGACCGAGATCGGTCGGGGCAATGCCGTGTCGATCATCCCCATCCATGCCGAGCTGACCACGCAGGAGGCTGCCGACGTGCTCAACGTCTCGCGACCTTTCCTCGTCCAGTTGCTGGAGCAAGGCGAGATTCCGTTCCACAAGGTCGGCACGCACCGGCGCGTGCGCTACCAGGACCTGATCGACTACAAGAATCGCATCGACGCCAAACGTCGCAAGGCACTCGAGGAGCTGGCGGCCCAAGCCCAAGAGCTCGGCATGGGGTACTGACCGGATTGGATCGCACTTCAACGCCATCTACGACGCTTGCGTGCTCTATCCAGCACCCCTTCGTGACCTGTTGATGCATCTGGCGCTGTCTGATCTGTACCGGGCGCGCTGGAGCGACAGGATCCACGATGAGTGGATGCGCAACGTGCTGGCCAGCCGCCCCGATTGACGGCGTCTGGCCTGACTCCAGCCGATGGGCATGGCACGTTGTTCCACGATCTCCTGCTCCTCGCGGCTCAAGTGCTGACGGGGCGCACGTACCAGCGTCGCATCCACGATCTGTCCGCCTCGTGCGATATAGCCCCTTGCGCTCGATTTGGCGCTTTACCGCTTCGAAGAGGGCTTGCATCCCTGCAGCTCCGATGCGGCGCTCCACGTATCGCAGTGCGGCGCGTCATGGTTCGGGCCCCTCTCACGAATCAGGACAAGGGGATTTTATCAGAGGCGGGGGCCTGGGTTTTTCGATGTGCCCAAAGGATGGTACACAACCAAGTGGGATTCAGCAAGCGAGCAAATTGAATCGTCCGGGACATGACATGTGTCAGGTCCCGGACGATTACGTGGCACTTTTATGAAAAG
>NZ_JAAAUB010000024.1:0-11958 GCF_012911495.1 Tepidiphilus baoligensis | reverse complement strand
GCCTTGAGCGAACCGACGCCGTGGCGGCGCAGACAACGGTCCAGCCCCGAGCGCGACACGTTGGGTGTGATGAATTCGCGCACCACCGCCAGCAGGTCATCCAGAGGCAGCATCAAGGTCTTGCGCAGCTCCACCACGACGGCCTCCTGAAACGGGGTCAGGTTCGTCTGCAGACGGTGCGCCGTGTGCGGACGATCTTCGACGTCGGTGCGTTTCTTCCAGCGTCGGATGGTGTCCTCCGACACCCCGAGTTCCCGGGCAAGACGCCTCACCGGCAGGTTCGAGCTTTGGATGTAGCGCCGGGTCGCAGGGGTCGTGGTGGCGTTCTTGTGCAGTCGAACCATCATGACTTTTGCCTCCGTAGTTCCTCGATCAGCTCACGCATCGTCTCGCGACCTATGAATAATGCACGACGTCGCGGATCAATGCAATCGTCCGGGACCTGACAGCTATACAATTCCTTCATTCTCCATCGATGCCGAGGTCCATCATGAACCTGTCGGTCAAATCCAAGCTCATTGCTTCGTTCTGCACCGTCGCAGCGATGATCGTCATCGTCATCGGGCTCACCACATACAACCTCAGCCGCATAGACGAAGCCACCAATGAAATAGACCGCTCCCACCAGGTGATCACCGACCTCACGCGCATGCGCGAGGCGCTCACCAATATGGAGACCGGCGCCCGCGGCTTCGCGCTCTCCGGCAAGGAAAGTTTCCTCGAGCCGGTGAGCATCGGGGAAAAAGAGCTGGAAGAAGCTTTCCGCGACGCGCTTGACAAAACGCGCAGTCCCCAGCGCCGAGCCAACATCGAGAAGCTGCACCAGATAGGCAAGGAATGGGTCGAAGAAGGTCTCAAGCCCATGATCACCCTGCGCCGCAACGTCGATGCCGGCAAAGCTTCGCTCGAGGATCTGCAAGCGTTCGTGCGCACCGAGCGCGGCAAGCAGAAAATGGACGAATTTCGCTCTTTCGCTGCGCAAGTCATGGACGAACGCCGTAGTCTGCTACAGCAGAGGCTAGAGGAACTGAAAGCAACTTCGAACCAAACCAACATCGCGCTCTACGGTGGCGGCGCCCTCGCCTTCGCCTTGGCGATCACCTTCGCCCTCGCCCTCGCGCGCAGCATCGGCGGACGCATCACCCTCGCGATGCGCGCGGCCGAAGCCACCGCCGCGGGCGATCTCACCACGCCGGTGCACGTGGAAGGTAGCGACGAAATCGGCCGTATGCTGCAGGCAGTGGCCACGATGCAGCAATCGCTACGCGAGATGTTGGGCGAGATTCGTCGCAACACCGACCAGCTCGCCCAGGCGTCGGTAACGCTCGCTGAAGCGGGGGGAGAGGTTATGCAGACTCTCGCGGAACAAAACGACGCCTCTTCCACCATGGCCGCGGCTGTCGAAGAGCTCACCGTAAGCATCGGCGAAGTCGCCAAAAACGCCGAGGAGGCGCGTAACGCCGCTCGCGAATCGGGTGAAATCGCCCGAGAAGGCGGCGAAGTCATGCAACGTACCGTCGAGAGCATCAAACGAATCGCCGACCGTGTCACCGAAGCCGCTCAGAACATCGATCAACTAGAAAAACACTCCAACGAAATCACCTCCATCGTCAACGTGATCGAGACGATCGCCGAGCAGACGAACCTCCTGGCCTTGAACGCCGCGATCGAGGCCGCCCGCGCCGGTGAATACGGCCGCGGCTTCGCGGTGGTGGCCGACGAGGTGCGGAAACTCGCCGAGCGCACCACCGTCTCGACCCAGGAGATCACGGAGATGGTCGCCCACATCCAGCAAGGCACGAAACAGGCCGTGGCGACGATGGAGACCAGCGTGACCGAAGTCGAGGAAGGCGTGCAGCTCGCCAACGCTGCCGGCGAATCGATCGAGCGCATCGCCGAGGGCTCGGGCCGCGTCATCGACTACGCCAGCCACATCTCCGACGCCCTCAAGGAACAATCCATCGCCAGCAACCAGGTGGCACGCAACGTCGAGACCATCGTGCAGATGGCCGAGAAGAACCATCAAGCGGTCAACCGCGCCGGCGCCACGGTGAAACTCATCGAGGAGGCGATGCAGACCTTGCGCAACGCCGTCGGACGGTTCAAGATCAATTGAAGATCGATACCATCAATCGCCTGACGGCTCCTGGTCCTTCAGACCTGGCCTTGCGCAGCGAACACCCTCAGCCGGGCCGGCACGAGCCGCACCGGCTGACCGGGGGAAAGCGCCAAGGCGGCGCAGCGCTCGCGCGGTAGCTCCACTTCGAAGCGGCGCGCGGGCTCACCCTCTCCGTCGAGTTCCACTCGGGCGCTCGCGCCGAAGGCGAGGATGCGGGCCACGCGGGCCGGCACGCCCCGATCCGACTCGGCCGGCACGATGTCGAGCTCGAAGGGCCGGGCGAAGGCGATCACCTCTTCGCCCGCAGGAAGGGGCGCCTCGTGCGGCAGGAGCGCCTCGCCCACCCGCAGCCCCGTTTCTTCCACCCGCCCCTCGAAGCGGTTCACCGAACCGAGGAAGTCGTAGACGAAAGGGGTGGCGGGATGGTGATAGACCGCCTCGGGCGTGCCCACCTGTTCGACGCGGCCGCGGTGCATCAGCACCACGCGGTCGGCCACCTCCAGCGCCTCTTCCTGGTCGTGGGTGACGAAAATGGAAGTGACGTGCAGCTCGTCGTGCAGGCGCCGCAGCCAGCGGCGCAGCTCCTTGCGCACTTTCGCATCCAGCGCCCCGAAGGGTTCGTCGAGCAGCAACACCTTGGGCTCGACCGCCAGGGCCCGGGCGAGCGCGATGCGCTGGCGCTGCCCCCCGGAGAGCTGCGAAGGAAAACGATCGGCGAGCCAGTCGAGTTGCACCAGTTCGAGCAGCGCCATCACGCGGCGGCGGATCTCGGCCTCGCTCGGGCGCTCGCGCCGCGGTTTCATGCGCAGGCCAAACGCCACGTTGTCGAACACGCTCATGTGCCGGAAGAGCGCGTAGTGCTGGAAGACGAAACCGACGCGGCGCTCGCGCACGTGGGTGTCGGAAGCGTCCTCGCCGTCGAAGAGCACCTGCCCCGAGTCGGACTGCTCCAGCCCCGCGATCACGCGCAATAGCGTCGTCTTGCCGCAGCCGGAGGGACCCAGCAACGCCACGAGTTCGCCGTCGGGAAAGGCGAGCGAGACGTCGTCGAGTGCGGTGAAGGCGCCAAAGCGCTTGCAGATGTGTCGGACTTCGATGCTCATCTGAAACTCCCGCGACGCAGGGCGGCAAAATCGCCGCGCCGCTCGATGGCGTGCTTGACGACCAGGGTCACCAAGGCCAGCAGCGCCAGTAGCGAGGCGACGGCGAAGGCCGCCGAGAACTGGTATTCGTTGTAGAGGATCTCGACGTGCAGCGGCAAGGTGGTGGTCTGGCCGCGGATGTGCCCGGAGACGACGCTCACCGCGCCGAATTCGCCCATGGCGCGGGCATTGGTGAGGATCACCCCGTAGAGCAGACCCCACTTGACGTTGGGCAGGGTCACGTGCCAGAAGGTGCGCCAGCCGCTCGCGCCCAGCACCACCGCGGCCTCTTCCTCCTCGCGCCCCTGCGCCTGCATGAGCGGCACGAGCTCGCGCGCCACGAAAGGAAAGGTGACGAAGACGGTGGCGAGCACGATGCCGGGCACGGCGAAGAGGATTTTCACCTCGTGCGCGGCGAGCCAGGCGCCGAACCAGCCGGAACTGCCGAAGAGCAGCACCAACCCCAGGCCCGCCACCACCGGCGAGACCGAGAAAGGCAGATCGATCAGGGTGAGCAGCAGCGCCTTGCCGCGGAAGGAGAATTTCGCGATCGCCCAGGCAGCCGCCACCCCGAAGACGAGGTTGAGCGGCACGGCGATGGCGGCCGCCAGCAGCGTTAGTTTCAGGGCGGCGAGCGCATCGGGCTCGACGAGCGCGGCCAGATACACCGCCCACCCTTTGCGCAGCGCCTCGACGAAGACCGCCAGGAGCGGCAGCAGCAGGAAGAGACCGAAGAAGGCGAGCGCGAGCGCGATCAGGGTGCGCCGCACCCAGACGGGCTCGGTGGTGACCGGCCGCACGGCAGCGCGGCGGGCGGGCAGTTCGAGCGCGGGCACCGCGGCGACGGCGTCCATGTCATTGCTCCTTGCCGCCGCGACGGGCGGCCCAAGCTTGCAGGGCGTTGATGACGAGCAAGAGGGTGAAGGAAATGACCAGCATCACCGTGGCGATGGCGGTGGCGCCCGCCTCGTTGTACTGTTCGAGCTGGCCGATGATGAGCAGCGGCACGATCTCCGAGACGAAAGGGATGTTCCCGGCGATGAAGATCACCGAGCCGTACTCCCCCACGGCACGGGCGAAGGCGAGCGCAAACCCGGTGACGGTGGCCGGCAGCACGTGCGGCAGGATCACGTGGCGGAACACCTGCCAGCGGCTCGCCCCCAGGCTCGCGGCCGCCTCCTCGAATTCCGGCTCGAATTCCTCCAACACCGGCTGCACCGTGCGCACCACGAAAGGAATGCCGATGAAGACGAGCGCCACGAGAATGCCCAGCGGCGTGAACGCGACTTTGACCCCGAGCGCGGCGAGCCACCCGCCCAACCAGCCGTTGGGCGCGTAGAGCGCGGTGAGCGCGATGCCGGCCACCGCCGTGGGCAAGGCGAACGGCAGGTCGATGAGGGCATCGACCAAACGTTTGCCCGGAAAGGAATAGCGCACCAACACCCAAGCGAGCAGCAGGCCGAAGACGGCATCGATCGCCGCCGCCGCGAGCGCCGCCCCGAAAGAAAGCCGGTAGGCGGCGAGCACCCGCGGGCTGCTCACCACGTCCACGAATTCCCCCCAACCCAGCTCCAGCGTCTTGCCGAACACCGCCGCCACCGGCAGCAGCACGATGAGGGAGAGGTAAAAGAGTGTATAGCCGAGCGTGAGGCGAAAGCCCGGCAACACACCCGTATGCACCGCCATCATTTCTTCCCAATGATTTGGTCGAACACACCGCCATCGGCGAAGTGGGTCCGCAACACCTCCGCCCAGCTACCGAAGCGCGCTTCGACCGTGAAAGTGTCCACGCTCGGAAAGCGATCGGCATGGCGCTGCCGTACCCGAGGGTCGCTCGGGCGCAAGTAATGCTTGGCCATCACCTCCTGCGCCGGTTCGCTGAAGAGAAACTGCAAATAAGCGCGCGCCACCTCCGCCGTGCCGCGTTTGGCCACCACCGGCTCCACCACCGCCACCGGCGCCGGCGCCTCGATGGAGACGGACGGATAGACGATCTCGAACTCCTTGCCGCCCAGCTCCTGCGCGATCAGGCGAGCCTCGTTCTCGAAGGTGACGAGCACGTCGCCCACCCCGCGCTGGGTGAAGGTGGTGGTCGCCCCGCGCCCGCCGCCGTCGAGCACCGGCACGTTGCGAAAGAGCCTGGTCACGAAGTCACGTGCCCCCTCGTCCGAACCCGTTTTCTGGAGCGCATACCCCCAGACGGCGAGATAGGTATAGCGGCCGTTGCCGGTCACCTTGGGATTGGGCACGATCACCTGCACCCCCTCGCGCACGAGGTCGTCCCAATCGCTGATGGCCTTGGGATTGCCCCGGCGCACGAGGAAGACCATGGTGCTGGAATAAGGTGCCGCCTGATTGGGAAAACGCGTGCGCCAGTCGGGCGCGACGAACCCGCGCTCGGCCAGGAGCTCGAGGTCGGATGCCTGGTTCATGGTCACCACATCCGCCTCCAGCCCCGCCGCCACGGAAAGCGCCTGCTTGGACGAGCCGCCATGCGACTGACGGATCGTCACCGCCTCCCCTTTGCTCGCCTGCCACGCAGCAGCGAAGAGCGGATTGATCTCTTTATAGAGCTCGCGCGAGACGTCGTAGGACACGTTGAGCAAGCTCGTCTCGGCCCTCGCCGCACCGGCAGCGACAAGGGTCAGCAAGGCCATCAAGGCAGCAAGAAAACGCCAGAATCGCATCGTCCATCCTCCCATTCGATGAGGAGGATGGTAGCGAGCGGATATAGGCGGTTCAACGGGGCGGGGGTTGGTAGGTTATGGCGAAGGGGAATAAGGGGGCGAGGGGTGAAGTCGATCAGGGGGTCATGATGGGATCGTCGGGGACGTGACACATAACGTTAAGTTGAGGGGCGCGCCGCCGCTAGGCGGAGCGTCCCCTCGAACGATATGTTAGACCTGCACGCCAGAACAAAAGCACAATGGCATATACGGCCGCAGGCCACGCGAGAAAGATGTAGCCCATGGATCCCCACCACACGAGCCCCATTTGCCATGTAGTAGCGGTCTTGGGCTGAAGTTCGATTGCAATGTGCGTTCGAATATGCGCCAGCTCCTGTACTGGCCGAGTTACCTCTGCCTCGAATATGTATTTGCCCGGCTGAACTTGGATGACGCCTACACCGCGGTAAACGTGCGCGCGCGACCAGCCGTTTGAATCAATAGACTCGACTAAGCCACTGGAAGCTGTTGCTCCAGTTTCACCGTTTTTCAACGACCACCGAATTGGAACGGGCACACCCTTTGAACATTCCTCCTCGGGAAGGCAGATGCCCATCGCGCCAATCAACTTTTTGAGTTGATTAAATTCGATGCCGTCTCGTTCAAATTTGAGTTGAACCATGTAACGCTCTGGGATTCGTATCTCGACTTCGTCTCGAACAGAACCCGGAGGCGAGAGTGAAATGACAGCATCCAATGGGTTCTGCGTAACCCAGTCACTCCAGATGGGAAAGGCAACAATCCATAGCGCCGCCACGATAAGCAATGCCATGAGTCGCCACTGCTGTATGCAGAACTCGCGCATAGAAGGTCTAACTGTCAGGTCCCGGACGATTGCGTGGAATTTTCATGAACAATTCAGGTTTTTCGGCGTACCATTTCTTCATGGCCTTTCTGGAGGATGTGGTGATTGTACAGCCAAACGTGATGGGCGCCCCGAAAAACCCTCTCCACCCCCGCCCCTGATAAAATTCCCATGTCCTGATTCGTGAGGAGCCCAAACCATGACGCGCCGCACTGCGATCCAACCCGATCTTTTTGCTGCAGAGGAGCATCGCGCCAAGCTCGAGCGACTCGGCGATCCCCTGCGGGAGATGGAGGCAGTAGTCGACTTTGCGGCGTCGACCGCGGAAGTGGAGAAGATTGCTCCGCTCGAGGATCAACCCAAAGGCGGGCGGCCCCCTGTCGGATCGAGACGAGGGTGCGCATCGCGGTGTTGAAGCGCATCCACGGGCGCCTGGACGAGCAGATGGGTTTCCACGGCAAGAGCCACTACGGCTACAAACTTTCGGTCTGTGTCGATCGCAAGCACAAGCTCATCCGGCGCCTGAAGACCGACACGGCCCGCACCCCCAGCCATGCAAGAACCGGCTTTGCCCTCACCCTGATGGCCGCCTGCTACAACATTCGGCGCACGGTGTGGCTCGTGAAGTCCAACGCCATCCCCTGGTGAGGCCCACCCACGGCCGCAGTGTGCCCGCAGCGGCCGGGGGCAAGGAAAAACCGGGGCACGAGGCCGCAACGAGCGGCCAGAACGGGGGGAAATCGGGTGGAATTCAGTGCCGGGTGTCATGAAGAGCCAGTTTCACCGCGAATTTCCCGGAAAATGGGGGTTGATCGAGGTTCCCCAATGGCACTTCGGCATGAAGGCGCACATCGGTGTGGATGCCACTTCGGGCCTGACCCACACGCTGATCGGCACCGCGGCCAATGTCGGCGACGTCACACAAGCCCAGGCGCTGCTGCATGGGGACGAGACGGACGTCTTTGGCGATGCCGGCTACCAGGGGGTGGAGAAACGAGCGGAGAACCTGGAGCTTCCCGTACGCTGGCACATCGCCCTGAAGCGCGGCCAGCGCAAGGCACTGGCCAAGGACGAGGAAGGCCAAACCCAGGCGCGCCTCGAGCAGCTCAAGGCGAGCATCCGTGCCAAGGTCGAACACCCCTTTCACGTGGTGAAGAACCTCTTTCGTCATCGCAAGACCCGCTATCGGGGCTTGGCCAAGAACACGGCTCAGCTCTTCACCCTCTTTGCGCTGGCCAATCTGGTGCTCGCGCGCCGGTGGTTGTTGACACCGGACACCCGGATTGCGTCCTGAATCTGAGCGCAAGGGGGGTTATTCGACCCCCGAGGCGCTCCGGGAGACAGGATATCCCCCGTATCGGACCATTTTTGCCCCGTTTTGTCCTGAAAACGGGGTACGTCTTGACAAGAGGGGACCAAGGGCTTACTTGTTCAGCGGTTCCTTAGAGGGTTTCACGGGAAGATAACCAAGACCAAGCCAATGCCGCTGCCTTTTCATGGCTGAAGCCACGGAAAGCAGCCCAAGGAGCATTGGGTCTGTTTTCGTCAGACCCCGAAGCCAACAGCCACATTTTAGGCCCGCAACGTGAGTGACCGGCGATATACAAAACACCCTCTTCCATTTCGATAGTCGCGCATTTTCCAAATGACTCCACGTATGCATCATCAATTTCCGGAAGATCAGGCGGACGAATTGATTTGCTGCTTGTGTTGTCTTCGAGGTTCAAGACATAGAGATAGCGATTTGGGTTCAAGATAGCATCCTCCAACGCCTGAATCAAGCCGCGTTGCGAAGCGGCGTCGGCTTGAATGAATTAAATGCCAACCAGATCAATGTGCGCTGACCTTGGAAAGCAGGTTAAGAACGGCTACTCCACTCACAATGAGGCCCATGCCAACGAATGCCCATAAGTCGAGTTTCTGACCATGAAAGATCCAAGCGATAGCTGCTACCAGCAAAATTCCGAGCCCGGCCCACACAGCGTATGCAATACCCACCGGAATGGACTTGAGTGCAAGAGATAAAAAGTAAAAAGCAATACCGTACCCTGCCACAACCACAACAGATGGAACCAATTTTGTGAAGCCATGACTAGATTTTAACGCTGAAGTTGCGACAACTTCGCCGACGACTGCAATGGCCAAGAACAACCAATTCTTCACGCTCTTTCTCCTCGGTACAATGAAGAGATGGTAGTTCCTATAAGAGGCAAACAACAGTCTTGCGGCAATGTTTTTCTGTGAGCACACAAACGCCAAACATGGAATCTAAAAAAACAGTATGACACTTCGAAAGACCCTCTCCCTCCTCGTCTCTGATAAAATTCCCCTGTCCTGATTCGAGAGGAGCCCAAAACCATGACGCGCCGCACCGCGATCCAGCCCGACCTCTTTGTCGCAGAAGAACATCGCGCCAAGCTCGAGCGACTATATAAAATACCATTAGCATAATCAATAGTAGTTGTCCTAACAATGACTATCGACACCTCCGGCGTTTTTTCATCATCATAACCACGTTCCACAAAAAATCAATTCCCCATAACTCTTTTCAATACCTCTCCATGCAGCTCCGCAAATCTCGCCTCCGTGCGCTTGATGCGAGTGTGCATCATGTGCGCCCTCTCCTCACTGCGCCACGATGCGATCGAACACGCTGCCGTCGGCGAGATGTTCCTGCTGCCCCTCCTGCAGGCCGCCGAAATCCTTGGTGCACATCGAGGAAGTCACATTGCGTCCGCTCACGTCAGCGCCGCCAGATAGGGGCGCATCACATTGGCCACCCGACAGACTTGGGCGCAGTGCCACAGGTCATCCATCTTCACGCGCTTGGCGTTCCAAGCTTCGCGCAGGGCTTCGAGCGCGACGTCCAGTCCGATCTTGTTGCGGTACTTGAAGCAGTCGACCACCGTCTTGGCCACGCTCGTCACCTGCACGGTGACGCCATCGACCCGGTGCTCTTCCACCCCTTCGGTCAGCGCCTCGCCACTGAAGCGCACGATGCGCAGCGGCGGGTAGTCCATCTTGTGGGCTCGCGCCTTGTTGGGAATCGCTACCCATACCTCGAACGGTGATTGAGTGGTCAGGCCGTGAAACTGCAGTGCCGACAACAGGCACACCACGACATTCGGGTGCTTGCCGGCCACCGCGGCCAGGGTGACGTGCTCGGACATCGGTCGATCCGGCAGCGCGTAGAGGCCGCGGCACAGCCGGGTCAGCTTGCCTTTCCGGGCCAGCGTGCTGAGTACCATCCGCGAAAATCCGCACACCTCCACGTCGCGTGGGCGCAGCAGTCCTTGGCGGCGAGCCAGTTCGAAAATGAAAGTGTGGGCATTGTTCATAAAAACATTATTTCATAATGTCGGTAATTGTAAATTTTTACCGACTTTTTGAAAAATCCGGACCTGACCCCCTCATTTCTTGGCTTCACGCACCTCTGCGGCAAACGTCCCTCCAGTGGTAACCATTGCCACAATTGGCGAGAAAGGGAACTTATATGTCACTCTATTTCAAAGACGGCTTGAAGCTCATTGTCCTGCTCGGCGGCGGCAGCAAGAAGCGACAACAGAAAGACATCGATGAGGCGCTGGCCTTGTGGGAGGACTACAAGCGCCGCAAGGCACTCCAGCCGAACAAAGGAGCGTGAACCATGGCACTGACCCGTGATTTCAAAGAAACCGTGGCAGCCCGCGTGCAGAGCGACCCGGCTTTTGCCCAGGCGCTGCTCGACGAGGCGATCACCCTGTTCATCAATGACGAACCCGAGACCGCCAAACCCATCCTGCGCGATCTGGTCAATGCGACGATCGGTTTCGAATCCCTGGCCGAAGAGATTCACAAGCCGGCCAAGAGCCTGCATCGGATGCTGTCGGCCTCGGGCAATCCCACCATGAGCAACCTCTCAGCGATCTTCGCCGCCATCAAGCGCGCGCTGAATGTGGAAGTCCACACCCGCGTCGTCATGGCATGAGACTGCTTTGCCGGTCAAGAGCGCCCCTGCGACCCGGCGCACCATCCAAGGTTCGAACCTACCGGTGCCCTTCGATGAACCGTTCCAAGCGCATGGCATCGAGAATCGACTGATCTTTTCATAAAAACACCGCGTAATCATCCGGGACCTGACACTTGGGGGGGTCGCTCAGCATGGCGACGAAACTCCGGCCAAAGCAGCACAAATAGACAGACGAGGCAACAGCCGGTGAGAACCAAGCCCTGAGCAAGAGCGATAGGCGTGAAGCTGAAGCCGGACAAAATGCGACCGACATTGTTGCCCACGATGGTGCCAAAAAGCCAAGTGGGGAACAGGAGAAGAACGGCGCATACGCGGCGGCAGACCTTCAAAAAACGTGGGTAGCGCGGAGGAACAATGGCTGGAAGCCAAAGCGGGATAGCCAAAGCCACACCGGCAACAAACCAAAAAACAAGAATGCTGTTCGAAAATTGTTCAGGTTCCGCAGCCCGCGAAAACCCGGCGCCAGAGAGCGCGAAAAACCCTCCGCAAAGGGTTGCGCTCATGAGCAAGACCACACGCGAAAGCAGGGGCATGAAAATCACCTAACGTTCAAGCTCAGGGGCGCAAAGCCGGCTTGCCGGCGAAGCGTCCCTCTGGAGCGGAGGGTTAGCCAGACCTACTCGTTGCATGGCAGGTTACGGAAAGCGCCCCGATTTACAACTTGTAACAGACGCGCGGTATCGAAGACCGTTGACTCAGTGCGATCAGCGACATAGTCAGTTACTTTAACAGTGGCCTCAAGACGATAGCCGCACGCACCCTTTGGTTTCTGGTTCGGCACTTGCAATAACTTCATCGCAGCGATGCGGTTTGAGAAGCAAAACCACGGGTCTCTTGGGTCATCCACTCCGCGCGGGATGACCTTAGCCGAGACCTTCTCGGGAAACAGGCAGACTTGGTCTCCAATCATTTCGATGGAATCGTCGTCGGTTCTACGTTCAATGGTTCCAGACACGGTGACTTGGCCAGAGTAGTAGACAAGACTGCCCTTGGTGTTGATCTTTACCAGTCGCTCGTTTGACGGACCTTCGGCATTAGCGCCTATCGAAGCCGCAAGAAGAAATACAAGCACGAATGTTGAAAGGAGTCGAGACGGCATGTAATACCCTTGGCTAACTGTCAGGTCCCGGACGATTGCATTGATCCGCGACGTCGTG
>NZ_JAAAUB010000023.1:0-12887 GCF_012911495.1 Tepidiphilus baoligensis | reverse complement strand
ACTCCAAATTCCCCGGAAAATGGGGGTTGATCGAGGTTCCCCCTTGTAGCACACCGATTGGCCCAGATGCTCCAATCCCTGTAGAACACGCATATGGTCGGCCGCTCAGGGTGGCTTGAAGGGTGTTGCTGGTGGACGCCTTCTTTGAAGTCATCGTAGGAAAGATTCTATCCCGATCGATTTATTCTTGAAAGTAATATAAAGATGGAAAAAACCAGCTTCTTCCGACTATGTGACCTCGTTACCATGAGGTCATCATCAGTCGGGAGATCGCCATGCGTTTCACACCTCGTTCGCTTTTTCTCGCCGCCGCGGCGTCCTTGGCGCTGGGCAGCGCGCGTGCCGACGTGTCGTTGCTCAACGTCTCGTACGATCCCACACGGGAGTTCTACCAAGCCTATGATGCCGCCTTCGCGCGCCACTGGAAAGAGCGCACCGGGGAGACGGTGACGGTTCGCCAGTCGCACGGCGGCTCCGGCAAGCAGGCGCTGGCGGTGATCCACGGACTGGAGGCCGACGTCGTCACCCTGGCGCTGGGCTACGACATCGACGCCATTGCCCAGGAGGGCAAACTCGCCCCCGACTGGCAGCAGCGCCTGCCGCAGCGCAGCGCCCCCTACACTTCGACCATCGTCTTCCTCGTGCGCAAGGGCAATCCCAAGGCCATCCGCGACTGGGACGACCTCGTCAAGGGCGACGTTTCCATCATCACGCCCAATCCCAAGACCTCCGGCGGGGCACGCTGGAACTACCTCGCGGCGCTTGCTTGGGCGCACAAGCGCTGGCCCGGCGACGAGGCCAAGGCCACCGACTATTTGCGCGAACTCTACCGGCGCGTGGCCGTGCTCGATGCCGGCGCCCGTGGTGCCACCAACACCTTCGTGCAGCGCGGCCTGGGCGACGTGTTGCTCGCCTGGGAAAACGAGGCTTTCCTCGCCTTGCAGGAATCCGGGCCGGACGCCTTCGAGATCGTCGTCCCGTCGGTATCCGTGCTCGCCGAGCCGCCGGTGGCGGTGGTCGACAGCGTCGTCGCGCGACGCGGCACCGCCGAAATCGCCCGCGCCTACCTCGAATACCTCTATTCCCCCGAGGGCCAGCGCCTCGCGGCCAAGCACTACTACCGCCCCGTCCATCCCCAATACGCCGACCCGGCCGACCTCGCCCGTTTCCCCAAGCTCGAACTGCTGACGATTGAGGACTTCGGCGGCTGGCAGAAAGTGCAGCAGGAACATTTCGCCGACGGTGGCGTGTTCGATCGCATCGTGGCGAAGTGAGGAGAGGGCGCACATGATGCACACTCTCCTCGAGCGTCTGTGGCGGGAAGAGGAATGTACGGCCGTCCTCGTCGCCCACGACGTCTCCGAGGCCGTGGCCTTGGCCGGCCGGGTCATCCCGGATCGGCGTAATCGTCCGGGATCTGACAAGTAAAGTACTGACTGGGCACGGAAAGGCAGGTAGATCGCATCATCCGCAGATTCCGATACATGTTGCGCCAACCATTACTCCATCATCGAACTTTAGAAAATACATAAGTCGGCAGCGTTGATCCTTCGATTTGTATCGACAACTCTGCCAGGTGTTTTCCGATCTCGGCGAAGTTATCGTCGCTGGTATCGAAGAATGTTGCTTGTTTGCTGTTCGTGTAGGATGCCCGCCAGTAGGAGACACCCTGATCGAGGTGCAAGGTGTGTTTCTTTCCGGACGACCATATGATTTCGAGTAACCGGCTGTGGCCTGTTGTTGATGTATCCGCGAGCTCAACGTTGGCATCGATGCCGAGATAACCAAAGGCAGCCTTTAGCGCTTGGTCTCTCATTGCCGAATCCGCCCAGTCAGACCAAATGCGGTTTTTGGAGATGTTTTCTCCCGTCGGACGACGATGAGTCGTAACAATGAGAATTGCACGTACCGCCCAGCGAGACAGTCCAACGCGCTCGCGCAGGCCGGCAATGAGATCGGCCAACAAGGCAATCGACAAGGGAGTAAACAAGTAACGGTCGCGGTAAGTTACCGCAACGACCTCATCCTCTTGATCTGCCAGACGCATCTGCGTTGCCGGGTGGGATTGGGCAAGCAAGGTCCACAACCGCATTCCAAAGCCCTGTACAGATCCATCGAGTTCGTGGTGAATTTCGATCTCGCAGTCGCCGGCATCGAGCAACGCAGGTCGAATCGATTCGGCGGTGCGTCTGACGGTGGGGATATCGAGAAATGTCTGAGCTACCGTTGCTACTAAAGGCCCGTCGCTGGTGTTACCCCATTCGGCGTTGAACTCGATCGAACACGCATCGCCCAAAGCCCAACGGAATGAGGGACTAGACAGTGTCTCTGCCAACAACCATCCATGGCCGCATGGCAAAGCATTTTGAATTTCACAGATCGAGATTTTTGGATGATCAGCCAGACTAGCAATCAGATGACGATCTGCCTCCTCCAGGTCGTTGAAGATTGACCTGGGTATGGCGATCTCGGCTGCGATCCCTTGCCCAGCCAGACGGTAAGCAAGCTCGCGTAAGGGCGAGATACCAACATCCCAGTCCGCTGCATGACCACCGGTGTAAAGGCGGACGGCATGGACGCTTTGACGAGAAATCACCCTCCAGATGGCTTCCGGCAGCTGGCGAAATTCTGGAACTGAGTCGTTTCCGAAGTAGCGATATTCATCGGGAAGACAAAGGCTATTTAACCAACCATCGGTCAGCATCTCCAATGCAGCATGGCGATCTAGGCTATCTGCGGCAAAGCGCTGATCAAAGTCAAGCACGCAGTGCGGGCACGCGCTATCACAGTTTGCGGGGCATTCCAGATGCTTGCGCGCTTGATGGAAGAGCGTGCCCAGATAGCGCTCAGCGCTCGAGGCGTAACCCGCCGCAAAGCGGTCGTAAATCAAAATCGACTGGCAGATCGTCCCAGTGTCCGGGCATGCTTCTTTTATGTCACAACCGAGCTCAGAGGCTTGAATGCCGATCGATTCAGCCAGCGCATCGCGAAGGGCAACTGCCAGGGTGCGCGCAGCTTTTGGTTCATTCAACCAAACGCCATTGGTCTTTAACTGAATTTCGAAGATATCGGTCCACGTTTCGTGTCCAAGCGTGATGCCCTTCTTGATCCGCCAAGGATCGTCGCTTCCTTTGCAGTAGGTACCCTTCTCTCCGCGCATACGTAGCTTGGTGTGGGGTTTCTGAAAGATCTCGGGGAGCTCATCCTCTTTGGGCATGGGCGCTGCTCGCCCACACTCTAGGCAAAGGGCGTAGCCAGTTCCATGAAGACCGCGAGACTGGTGGAATACGTGGCCGGTTGTAGATATGCGAAACCTTCCGAGTGAGGGGTTGGGCAGAGGGATCCATGCCCCCCTGGCATCGACCCAGGCCGGCTCTACCGGGACGAAATGCTGGGTCGTGATGTCGTTGCTCGGCTCTTTGTAATAGTCGACAGTGAAACCGGCAGGCTCGAGAAACTCGCGGATGTTCTCGGCTGAAATTTTTGCGCCACAGGCATCACAATGACAGGCCATATTGCGGCTATGGCTGGAACCGCTCGCACCACAGCGGCGGCAACGCCAAGCAAAGCGAATGTCCTGAATTTCGCGAGCGCTTTGCTGATCGGCCGGAATATGCCAGTTAAGCGTGATGCCTGCAGATTTGTATACCAGGCCGTCGACGACGACTTCCGAACCGGGCGCGTATTCGCGCAATGCAGTGACGAGGTCGCGGCTAGGCATTTCTCGCCTGCGGTAGCGGTTGTCATCGCGACCTTTGGTCATCCGCTCTCGGCTCCATGCGAAGTTGTCAAACGTTGCAATATGCGTTGGGAATCCATAAGCAGGCAGATAACCACGAGTGGATAGGTCACGCAAGAGATATTCCTCAGTCAAGCGACCGATGTGCTTGTTGATGGCGGCCAAAGCCATCGAGTCTTTTCGTGCTTCTTCCGCCTCTCTTTTGAGGTTATCGTGTTCTTGTCGCCAGGCTTTGGCGAGTTCGTCTATGCGCTCTGTGGCGATGTCGCATAGGCGGTCGAGGTCAGCACCTTCATAAACAGTGTGACGCAGGAGCAGCCGCAAATCGCGTGCGATATCGGGGCGTTTGTCCATTCCCCCTTTGCACCAAGCCATGTAGCGCTTATCGAGCGGCTCGTCGCCTAAGAAGAATGATCCGCAGGTAAGGCGCGTTTTCTCATGGCCGCTGCCCTTCAGCGCTTCGTAAAGAAAGCGTGAAAGTAAGAGCGATTGTACGTGGCGTTGCACGATGATCGGGCTGTCCAGGGACACCCGCGGCACGGGCAGTTGGATATCAAAAGCCCAGCGGGTGTTGCTGAAAACAGCCTGATCGTGCGGGTTGGATCTGCACAGCGTCATCGCCAGAGAACGTGACTCCTGGCGTCGCCCGGCTCGACCAGCACGCTGCAAGTAGCTGGCAGGATGCGGCGGAACGTTGTTCATCGCGACCAGACTGATGCCGCCGATGTCGATACCCATCTCCATCGTCGTCGAGCAAGACAGCAGATTCAAGTCGCCTGATTTGAACGCCTTTTCGTAGCGTTCGAGGGTGTGCGAATCTTGCTGGGCAGAATGTTCCGCTGCGGTGAAATAAGGGGAGAGCTCGATGACCCGATCATTGATTGCTGACCATAGACCTTGTTCGCGCAATTGTGCAATGTTTTCGTGTCGCGCAAGCCATTCTCTGCCCCGGCGAATTCTTTCGAGATCGTCGGTAACCCCGGCAAATGGTTCGTCGTACAAGGGCAATGTAACCTGTTCGCAGCGCGCAGTCTCGTCGGTCGCTTTCTCTGGTAGGTATGGCGTCAACCCGCCTAGGGTGGTATCCAAAAAACGGCGCGTTACAGGGCATATCCAGGCTTCGCTGATCGGACCAAAGGCCAGGCGATCGAGTGGCAGCACTCTGCCATCCCCCCTTTGCTGCAGAAGTCCGGCGGCGCACAAGGCATCCCAGGCGGCCACGAGAACAGTGTCGACGCGGTCTTCATCGTAGGGGTTTTGAAGATCTGCTTTCAATGCGTAGGTAAGCAGACGCACGAGCGTGCTTTTCGGCCCGCTTCGTCGTGCTCGCGGCCAGCGGCGCTGAGAGCGGCTCGTATCCGCTTGATCCCTTGGCACCAGCCAGGTTTGCGGAAATGGCATGCCGAGCCAATTGCGCCAGGCGGAGGAGATTTCCAAAGACCCTCCGGCCCTAACGAAGAAATCCAGACAGATCTTGAGAAAATCATGCCAGGCAGCCAAGTCGAAATCTGTTGTTCGTTTGACGGATTCGGGGAGGGAGATACTATTAATTGCTGGATAGCGAACGGCAACCAAACCCATAGTTTCGAGGTTGTTCAGGCGCTTGGGGCGTCTGCCGAATTCGCGAACCAGAAACATCTTCGCCAGTTCGATGGGGCCGCTGACATCGCCGAATGCACCTGGCGCGATGCGACGGTAGTGCGTGAGCATGTATTCGAAGTCCTTGCCCTGATTGGCCAGGTACTGCGCCAGATCATTGAAAGCGATCGGACTAGGACGCCTTAGTTTCAGCAACGCGTTGTGCTTGGTGTCGATGAGCGCTCTCAGCGTTGGATTGGGGGTGCTGGCATAGATCGATTCGAGCGTTTTGATTTCGTTTTCGAGCGCGACCGTTTGCGCATTAGCCTCGCTGAGGCCGTGTTGCAAGGTCAGGTGATAAACCAGTCCGCGCACGCGATTGCGTTCGGCATCCTGTTGAAGTTTCGCCGCCATGCGCGCCGTGCCTTGGCGACTGTCATTGAAGGTCAGCAAGCGTCGGCCTCGATAGGGGTGATCTGCCGGTTTATCGCCATCGGGTGCATATTCGAGAAGCGTAGGAAGAATGATACCCAGCAGAAATGGTGCGCCCAAACGACATTCATGAAATAGTTTTTTGTTATAAGATGACTCATCACTTCCGCATGCCGGGCATGAAAGACCGTTTCCATCTTCTTCCTGAACGAGCAAGCGCAAGGTTTTGTCGGAGGCCTCGGTGATCAGGCGCTTAGACCGCTCGACATCCAAGGTGCCGACATTAGGTAGTTTGCGATTGACGATGAGCACTTTCTTTTGGAGTCTTGAATCGACATCTTCGTCGTTTTCCGGTTGCTCCTCTGCATCGGCAACTTCGCCAGGTTCTACTTCCAGCTCGAACTCATCGAGCGCGGCGAACGTTTGCAAGTGCGTAAGCTGGTTTTTGAATTCACCGGCTTGAAGATAGACGGCACCACATCCGTTGCATGTCACGACTTCATAGACTGGGCTGCCGCAGTCGCAATGCTTCCTAGGATCGAAATAGACCTGTCCGAAAGGCCATGCCTGGTCATCCAAGGATGATCCATGTTTGGCTTGACATTGCGCATCTGCACAGGCCCATAAACCAGACAAGGTTTGATGAAACAGATGCGCGCGCACCGGCAGGAATGCCTCCCCTTCATCTTTGCCTGGGCCCGTACCGTCGCGCGTAGCACTGAGCAAGTCGATCCAACGCAATGCATTCAACTGCTGATCATGCAAAGGTAATTCATCGAGACCAATGGTTTTGCATATCTCCGACAATCTGGCGACAGGCGACTTGTTTGGATCGCCGACGAACAAATCTCGCAATCTGCGCGCCGTGATGTCATTTACCAATGCGTCGTAGCGTTTGGGGGCCGTTTCGATGCCGGCATCGATGTCGGCAAGTTTGTCCACAGGCGTATGGGTCTTTGGGTTCTTGCCATCCAGCGCAGGAATCCGGCGCTGTCCGACGACCAAATGAACCCGATCCAAGGATACGCCAGCGACTTCAGCCAGGAATCGTTTGAGTTTCTGTCCAGATTCTCCTTCGGGGTCGCCGATGGTGGCGGATGTAGCGACGAAACGAACCTGTTCCGGCTTTACACCAAAGGCAATCAACACGCGGCGAATAAGCAATGCCGCTTCGGCTGCTTGCGAGCCGACATAGGTATGCGCTTCGTCAAGCACGATCCATTCCAGCTTGCCTTGTGAATGCTCCAAAATTGGCGCATCTGCGGTGCGAACCAACATGTATTCGAGCATCGTGGCGTTGGTCACCAGGATGGGCGGCGGCGAGGCTCTAAGCGTTTCACGATCGGCGATTTCGCAAGGATGCTTTTGCCGATCCCAAGACGGCTCGGGACGTTCCGGCGTGTTGCCGTTGTAGAGACAAAACCGAATGTCTCCACCAAAAGCATGTGTCCAGGCACGCAAGCGTTCGCGCTGGTTGTTGATCAATGCATTTAGTGGGTAAAGAAATAGCGCCCTGACCCCGACGAGTGGACCTCGTTTCTCCTCGCGCAGTCTCACGAGGCGATCGAGGATGGGAACCATGAAGCATTCGGTCTTGCCGGAACCGGTGCCGCTCGCGACGACGATGGATTGAGGAACAGACCGTGAGAGGATGCTCCAGGCTTCGAGTTGGTGGCTGTATGGGTATTGATCCTGCGGGAATCGATAGTCTTTGGCCAACTCTGCTGGAGGCTCGTCCATTGCCTGGACGAGGAACGGGGAGAGCAAAGTGCCGGCAAGATCGGCCATACGCTGATCGGCCTTCATCCAGCCGAAGGTGGCTTCAAAAGTCGCATCGGCAAGAAATGCCCCAGGCATCCCAAAAGGGCGGTCGAACATTTCGGCCAGGTAGCGGCGCAGCGGCACATTGGCGATACCCAGACGACTGATGGCGGCCTGTTTTGCACGATTCGCCAGTGTTGGCAAAAGATCGGCAAAAATTATCTGGCTCATCTTCGCTCCTTAAGTTGTGGAGAGAACTCCTGCCGCAAGGCAACGTGCTATGGTTAAGTTGTAGGCTTCTTCAAACCACTCGGGGTCGAAGGCTTTATGCGCTTTTAGCAGGTTGATAGCTAGGGGGTTGGCAAACCATTCTTGGGCTTGATCGTGCGCGACTTGCGCGGCGAGCAGCAGTGGCAGATTGATGGCGCCGTCTGCGTAATCAAACCGATCTGGACAAAGGTAAGGTGAGATTTCGGCGCGTTTGCGCGCATCAGCGAGGATTCGGTGCAACCCTGTGGGCCACTCATCGTCGCAATGCGAACGGCGTAGGCGCATGAGTAAACTGTCCTCACCCTGAAAGAGCTGCTGGTCGGCAATAGCGCCAAGCCCCTTGAGCGCCTCGAGCTGCCGCCTGGCCTCGGGAGAGGCGTGTTCGGCAGTGGCGATACCGAGCAAATAATGCAAGGCGCCGTTTCGCGCCGTAATGTCTTTGATACGTACATCCAAAAAGCTCTGAAATACGATTTTGCCGGCTTCTCGTCCGTAGATTTCCCGGCATTGCTCATCCAGGCAGTCCACTGCTTGCTTCCAGGCCGAGAAGGGGACGATTTCCCATGCAAAAGGAAGTTCTTGGTCGAAACGGTCGAGGAAACCGCTGGGCAGGTTGCCAGCGCGTAGCGCTAGCGAAGCCATGCCGTGCGGGGATCGTGCGAGGCGACGCCATATGTCGAGGGTTGCAAGCGGCAGGTGGCCGACTTGTCCGGCGAGCCGTTCTATCTCTGCCCAACCGTCATCCACGAAGTTCCGGGACATGTGATCGATTTCCGCATCGATGGCCGCTTCCCGCTCTGCCTGATCGATGATGCCAAGCGCGCGCGCAAGACCGCTTGCAAGCGAATGCTCGCCTTGCACTGGCCAGATGATTGGACGAAACGGCATGGCTGTATCTGGACTCGGATAGATCAGCCAGCAACCGGGTTCTTTCGAATGCGGATCGAATCGCCACGTTCCTGTCGGTACACCTTCAGACTCGCAAGATTGCAGCTGGATTGCCTCATCGCCTGGATGTTCGAGGCGGAGGGCGAGCGCCCTCATCTTGGCAAAGTCATCGGCTGTGAGCGCTATGTTGTCGTCAGTGTCGAGGCTGATGACGCTGTCGCGCCTCTTCAGTTTCGCAGCGTAACGTGCGATGTCGAGATGGAAACATTCGCTGCCACCGATGCGCAAAGAAACACGCACACGCGCGTCTGGACCATCGTCGGCAGAGAGCAGACGCTGAATGTCATCGGCGTAGTCCTGGAGACGAACTTCGGTGATAAGTGCATCTGGCAAATGGCGCAGTTGATGAACGTGCACGGTGCGACTGCCATTCGCCGCCATTTCGATCGCCACACGACTGCTTTGGCCGCCGCTGAGGATCAGCAGACGTATACCGAGTAATCGTTGAGCGGCCAACAGGCTGCCGGCAAGGATTTCTTTGCCGTTGGCATCGAAAGCACGGACGCCTTTTGCAGGGAAAGGAAGGGTCAGCCTGACCGGCGTGGTGGTGTGCGGCCAAAATAGTTCGATATCGACCGTTTCTGGAGTGCGCCTATCGGAGGTAGCTGTGAGCGTCAGATGTAGATCATCGCCGTGCAGCTTGCTCTCGAGCCTGACGCCCTCAGTTTGCGTTCTGGCAGCGATCGCTCCCCAGCTTGCAAGCTCGATGAGGCCCGATTTCGCATCGCATGGTTGAATCGTTATTGCCGCATCGGAAGGCAGAACAAGCATGCGGCTACGGTGCTTGACTTCGCCGGTGGCGGGGTAGCGTGCTTGCAATGGGCCGATGAGTGGCGAAGAACTTTGCGTGTTTGCGCCGATGAAAGACCATGCTGGGCTGCCATCGACCTTTTGGCTTACAGAATCGCTTGCGCGATAAAGCGTAGGAAGCCCTTTGAATGCAATGGTGGGCTTTTTGAAATTAAGCCAGAGCCGCTGGCCATGCCATTCGTAACTTTCCTCAGGGGCAGCAGCCTGGCCGGTGCGAATGCGGCAAGTCAGGCCATTATCGTCCCTGGCTTGAACCGATCCGCGCAATCGGTAAATGCAGCGAGAGAATTGGGGCAGCGAGCCATGCGGACGGATGTCGGCATGGCTGCCATCGACGAATGTCCATTCCTTTGGTAGAGCGATGAGGACGTCCACAGGGGCCACATTACCGCTACCTTGGCGCAGTAGTCGGTTCGAGGATTCTTCCGCAGAAAATATCCACGGCAAGCCGTTGTCCAGCGCTTCGCCACGCGGGGCTGTAATCGCCCAGACACGACCATCCAACGCGGAAAGTTGAAGCAGATGTTCTTCCGCCGCCGCTTGACCTGAGAATCCCCAAGGCAGGCGCTGGATTCGGTAGCCATCCTGGCTGGCCATCCGGCGGATGGTCGTAGTCAGATGCGCGTCGCCGACCCTGAGGGATAATTCGCCAACTCTTGGCATCTCATCAGGGTCGATGCCAAACAGCTTGGCGATCTGGGCGGTCGAAATGCTCTCTGGCAGCGTCAGGTTGGAAACCAAAGACCATACGCCTTCTTCTTCCTGTCTAAGCTGTCGCTCCACGAGTAGCACGGCCTCCCGTCGTTCGACCTTGACCTTTGCGGCGTCGCGAACCAGCTGCTCGATCAAGCCACGGGCATGGTGGTCGTCGATAGGGAGTGGGAATCGCTCGCGCCAGTTGTCGACTCGCTGATCGAGGCGCGCGATCGCGTCTGTGGCACCGGTGAGTCCGGCTTGTTCCTTCAAACGTAAGACGATCCAGGCAACGTCGGCCAGCAAGGTAAAAATGACGGCCTGCCGGTAGCTTTTGGGCAATGTGCTTTGCAGGCTTTCGACCCAGGTCAGCAGATCGTTTGGGGTAATGCTGGTACCCGCGGCTTGCTTTAACACCTGACTGAGCAACAAACCGATTTTGCCCCGAGCCTCTGCTAGCAGCTTGAGCGGTAGCCCGCCTTGGACGGCGACACTTCCAAGGAAACGCAGTCCACCGCTTTTTTTGACTGAAAGTCCCCAATCCTGGAGTCCTCGCTCGATACATGCACTGCGCTGGGCCTGGCTCCAATCGTCGGGGTCGGCGTTGAGGTCTTTCAGAATGGGGTCCCAAGACCAATGCGAACCGTCAAACCGGCGGCGCCACCATTCGGCAGCGTAGAGCACGAAAAGTGCTGAAAATCCACTCAGTGAGGTGATTTTTCCGAGTTCGAATCGCACCAGCAGCATGCCGAGCCATTTGCGTAGCAGGTTTTCGAGCTCGATGAATTCGGCTTCCGTTACTCGATACTGGAAGAGTGCCCGACGATCAGGTTGTTCAAGACCTCGACTGGCCAAAAATTTGCGCTTCCAGTCTATAAAAATGCTAAACGCCATCAATTTCCTCTACTTGGCGAACGCGTGCTGATCAGTTTAACTCAGATTTTTGAATCCATAGAGCATCTCGAAAAACCCCTCTACTCCGCTNCGACACGGCCAGCACCCACGACAGCCGGCACTTCGAGGCGCTGCTCGATTCCGGCAACACGTGCCGCGACGTCCATGCCGACCGGGGCCATGCGGGCAAGGAGAGGGAAGAAGCGCTGCAGGCCAAAGGCTACCGGCCGCAGATCCAGCGCAAGGCCAAGCCCCACCAGCCACTGCCCAAGCGGCAAAAAATACGCAACACGCGCATTGCCCGCGTCCGTGCCCGGGTTGAGCACGTGTTTGCCGCGATCGAGGCCATGGGCGGCAAGATGATCCGCACCCACATCCATGCAAGAACCGGCTTTGCCCTCACCCTGATGGCCGCCTCCTACAACATTCGGCGCACGGTGTGGCTCGTGAAGTCCGGTGCCATCCCTTGGTGAAGCCCACCCACGGCCAAAGGGTGCCCGCAGCGGCCGTTGGCAGGAAAAAACCGGGGTACGAGGCCGCGACAGGCGACCAAGACAAGGGGAAATCGGGTGGAATTCAGTGCCGAGTGTCATGAAGAGCCTGTTTCACCGCGAGTTTCCCGGAAAATGGGGGTGATCGAGGTTCCTAAGAATTACGGCCTGGCGCCCAAGTCCGCCGCGGATTTCGCTTTTTTGCTGCACGGCTTTCACTACCTCAAGGACGACGGCGTGATGGCCATCATCCTGCCGCACGGCGTGCTCTTTCGCGGCGGCGCCGAGGCGCGCATCCGCACCAAGCTGCTCAAAGACGGCCACATCGACACGGTGATCGGCCTGCCGGCGAACCTTTTTTATTCAACGGGTATTCCGGTGTGCATCCTGGTGCTCAAGAAATGCCGCAAGCCGGACGACGTGCTCTTCATCAACGCGGCGGAGCATTTCGAGAAAGGCAAGCGGCAAAACCTGCTGCTGCCCGAGCACATCGCCAAGATCGTCGACACCTACCAATATCGCAAGGAGGAGCCCCGCTATTCGCGGCGCGTGAGCCTGGATGAGATCGAGCGCAATGATTTCAACCTCAACATTTCGCGCTACGTGAGCACGGCGCAAAAAGAAGAGGAAATCGACCTGGCTGCGGTTCATGCGCAGCTGCTCGCCATCGATCAGAAGATCAAGGAGGCGACCGAGCGGCATAATGCATTTCTCGCGGAACTCGGGCTGCCGCCTTTGCCCTAGTTGGTCGACGTACTCGAATCAACAAAAGCTGGGTGATATACACCTGTTTTGTGCTGAGTATACACTTGTTAAGGTGTATACTGTTTGTTCTGTTTGCCCGGATCTGGCGATGAAGCTGGGATTTCAATGGAAAATTGATGGACGAGATTGGTGCATTTTGCTCGCCATTTCTGTTCTGCCTTGGGCCTATTTTCCGCTGCGCTTACACTTCGGAGAAGGCGTGGCCATGTTGGTCATGACACCGCTTCTGATATTCGCACCTGTTGGCTGGTTTTTTGCGGAGATGGCAGGAACATTGGCACCATCCCCTGAACTAAAACCGTGGTGTTATGGGGTCGGCTTCAGTCTCGGCGTCTTTTCATTTGGTTACCTCTGCTTGGCTAATTGGCGTTATCACCACCCAAGGAGGAAACATGCCTAACATCCCGCTCCAGAGGGACGCTTCGCCAGCTACGCTGGCTCGCGCCCCTGAGCTTGAACGTTAGCTGTCAGGTCCCGGACGATTACGTGGCACTTTTATGAAAAGT
>NZ_JAAAUB010000022.1:0-14732 GCF_012911495.1 Tepidiphilus baoligensis | reverse complement strand
TATCTGCTAGTACCCCATCGCCTATCTGCTAGTACCCCATCCCGTAAATGATGGAGCGGTATCTATAGCGCCTATTTTTTAGGATCTGTCGACCCTTTCCCTTTGAGCGCTCGGAAGATCAGGTGGCGTGCCTGTGAGCCTGTCGGCGTTTTATACACATACACGAGGTCGCTTATGGCTTCGGTTTCCCATGTCCATCCTGTAACTTTGGCCATGGCATCAAGCGCTACGCGCATTTTTTGGCGAAAGCTGGAAAGACTTTCGTTCTCACTGCCGCTCAACTGACGCAGCGTCTCCACCTTGATCGGATGGGGCTTGGCATGCGAGCTGTAAAACCCATGCAGCCACTGAGCCAGAGGCTGACCCGCAAGCGCGAGGCGCTCACCCCATTGCATCAGAGTGAAGGCATCTTTCGCGTAGAGATTGGCTAGTTTGGGATTGATGACGATCACCCATTCGTGGGTTTTTTCGTCCTTGAATGCTTCGTCTATCAAGCCACCGATATAGACATATCGCCCATGTTTGATCTCGACCGTTCCTGAGCGCAACCGAACGATCTGGTCGTGTAATGTCTGGCGATTCTTGCCATTGACCGTCCGACCTAAGAGCTTGAGCAGGGCATAGGCCGTGACATGACACTTGGTACCGAGCGGCTGAAAGCGCGCAAGCTGCAGGATGCATTCATACACATCGAGGTCGCTCTGGTCGAGACGCTGGCCCGTATAGCGAAGCTCAATGCCCTCGAGCGCGGCGATGACCTCGCGTTCCATGAATCGCCGCCGTCCCTTGCGGATCGCACCAAAAAGCGCAGATCGCAGAAAACCGTTCGGTACGGCCCGTACGGACTCTGGCCATAACGGAAGTTTCTCCACTGCCGCGGGCAGTGCGCTGCTTTGCTGCTGCGGCTTTTGCTCTTGTTCCTTGGCTTTTCGCGCTTTGGCCGTGGCCAGGGCCCGCTTCAGCGTTTCCTGGATATCGGCGGGTAGCCCCGCCAAGGCCTCATCCGTGCTATCGTTGTCTTCAGCCATGATCGACTCTCCGTGCGTATCTTCAGTCGGTTGTGGTGAGGTGCAGGCCACGGCCGCTACCGTAGGCCTGCACCGACCATGCTACACCAACGCCATGCCCTGGGATCATTTATTTCAATGTCATATAGTGGGTGATGCCGCGATGGAAACCCTCTCACCACCAGCCGTTCCTACGGGCATGATCAAAAGCATGGGACCTTTCGGACCGAAGTACGAGGTCGGACGGCCTCTGCGCCCAACGGACGATGGCGATTGGATCGTGGAGATCACCTTGATCGAAACGGGTGAGAAGGCCGAATACAGCCTGAAAGACATCATTGAAGATCCCGAGGCAGAATAATGTACGCCGTGGCGTTCGATCTCAGAGTCGAGGACACCAAGCAACATCATCCCAAAGGGGTGAGGCAAGCCTACACCGATATCGCCTCGGTGCTGAGCTCCTATGGTTTCAATTGGGTCCAGGGAAGCCTCTACGTCACGGAAAACGAAAACATGGCCAACCTTTTTCGGGCCATCGAAGCACTGCGATCATTGCCCTGGTTTCCCCCTTCCGTCAGAGACATCAGGGCGTTTCGCATTGAACAGTGGTCCGATTTTACCGAGATCGTCAAATCATGAACAACGAGTGAGTCTCCGAAAAACGGGGGCCCACCTCGTGCTTATCTCATGGACGTAGTGAATCCATGACGCCATGCAACCACGAAGTCACGAAACTATGACTTCAACTCGGGCAGCCCTTTTTCGGCAAAGACCTTGGAGAGTCCCTCGACGGCAAGCGCCTGGATGCTGACGCCCTCGGAGACGGCCAGCTGGTGCACCCGCTCCCACTCGGCGCGGGGCAGGCGGATGGTGAGCGCAACGACCTCACCCTTTCCCCGCTCCCGCCGTCGGGTTTTGACGGGGGATTCCGATCCTTGGGCTTGGTCGTCTGCGACGGGTTGCGACGCGGAAAGGGATGCTTTGCGGGTAAACGCCGCGAGTCCTTTGGGTTTGCTCATTTCATTTGCTCCTCGAACCACGCCCACAGGGCGCGAATTTCCGCGGCGGCTTTGCCGTCGCGCTCGAACTCGGTCACGGCGCGTCCGCAGGCCACCGCTCTGGCAAACGCCCGCCGGTCGATGATTTCGACGGGGGCGATCGGTAAACCGTACTCCGCCAAAACGGTACGGGTTTCCGTGATTTCGGGACAACGGGGTGGACAGGCGGAGAGCACGAACACGGCGTGAGCGCCTGCCGCTTCGACGAGGGCAACCGCACTGCCTGCGGCAGCAATGTCGAACGCCGTCGGACGCACGGGAATGACCACCAGATCGACGGCACGCGCGATGCGCGTGGCGTCAGGGGTCGCATGGGGGGCCGTGTCGACGATCGCCAAGGTCATCCGCTCCCGCTCGGCCGCCTCCAGCACCTGATCCAGCTCGGCCGCGGCGGCCGTCGCAACGACGGGAACGTCCCGGGAACGGGCTTCCCCCCAGAGGGTGGCGCTCTTTTGGGGATCGGTATCGACGATCACGACGCTCTCTCCCGCTTCCGTGGCAGCCACGGCCATATGGACGGCCAGCGTCGTCTTGCCGCTTCCTCCCTTCTGGGAGAGAAAGGCGATCCGTTTCATTGAAGTCACCACGTCGAGCCTTCATGGCGTTAAGGCGCCATTATAGGAGGCAAATTCATGGCGTCAAGACGTTTCGAATTCATGTCATCATGGCGTCAATTTAGTGCAAAGCTTTTCACTTGTTGCACTTATTGCGCTAAGTTTGGTAAGCATCACCGCTTCAGGAGCGAACCATGCGTTCCCTCGATCATCTTCACCGTGTTTCCCCTCCTTTGCTTTCCGACGAGGACAAGGAATTGGCCAAGGCCGCTCAGCGCTGCATCATGGCCTCGCTGGACCATGCGCGGGCCGCGACGATCACCTTGCGAACGGACGAGGAAGGTTCTTCCCCCGTCGTCGAGCTGCCGCCGGCCACCTTGAGGTTAATCGGCCAGTTGCTGGGGGCCTTGAGCGAGGGACATACCATCGTGCTGATGCCGGGCACTCAAGAGCTGACGACGGTGCAAGCGGCGCATCTGCTCAATGTCTCACGCCCATTTCTCATCAAAGAGATGGAGGCGGGACGCCTGCCGTATCGCAAGGTGGGCTCGCATCGGCGCGTTGCCCTCGATGATCTTCTGGCGTACGCCAAGGAGATGCGGGCAAGGCAACGGCAAGCGCTCGAACGCCTGGCAGAAAACGAGCGCGAGTTGGGGTTGGACTACTGATGATCGTCTCACCCCTTTAGGATGCGTGCGTTCTGTACCCCATTGCAATAGCCACCGTGGTAGCTGCTCGATCTACTGGGTAACCACCACCACGCACATCTTGCCGTCCGATGCCCTACAACCGAAAGAATTGGCTGCCAAAGCACCTACTGATTCGCCGATAAAGAAGGTGCAATCCACCTTACCCTGTCAGGGTCATGATCCCTGAAGTCTTCCATGAAACACTCCTTCATCCGATTCCTCGGTTTGGCCCGGATCTGCTTGGCCATCCTCCTGATCGTCTCCGTCTTCATCCTCAAGGAATTCGATTATGATGGTGGCGCATCCATGCGTCGGGCGCTCATCTCTCTGATGCGCGGTATTCCCGATGCACAGGCGCAACCTCGTCATACGTCTTTAATGAATAAGTCATAGTAAGGGACGTTCGTCTGAGCGCTTGATTCCCTGCCCCGAGATCATCATCATGAATCCACGTTTTCGATAACGCAGCTCCATCACCCGCTGCACCCCGTGATTCCAAGGCCTCCACCCTCTCGAAACCCATTCTCGAAAGAAAATGCTCGATTCGTTCGATCGATGCGAGTTTCGAGAAATGTGTCTACATCCACGTCACTGGAATCCCCCATGTTGATCAGCTACCCCTGCGTCTCGACGAAATTTACACAAAACTTGCAAAAATTAGTAAAGTCAGAGGAGACGTTTTTACCGATCTTCCCTGAAGTACCCGGAGAAGATTTTTCAGCAGGAAAAGCCCGTAAAAAGGACGAATCATGGAACGAGAAGTTTTTCTGGAGCCACATGATCTCATCGTCAGTAAAACCGATCTCAAGGGGAAGATCACCTACGTGAATCGTACCTTCATGAATATTTCCAAGTTCTACGAAAAAGACGTGATCGGAAAACCACACAATATCATTCGTCATCCTGACATGCCACGTGGGGCCTTCAAACTCCTGTGGGATACGCTGCATCGTGGCGAAGAGTGGTTCGGTTTCGTCAAGAATCGAACCGCAGATGGAAATTATTACTGGGTATTTGCCAACGTCAACAAGGGATTCGAGTACGGCAAACACGTGGGCTACTATTCGGTGCGTCGCGCGGCGCCCAGAGCAGCCGTGGCACTCATGAGTGAGTTGTATGCCAAGATGCGAGAGGTCGAGTCACGGCATCCCAGCACGCGCGCCCCAGAAGAATCCCTCAAAATGCTCATGGAGCACGTGCAAAACGAAGGGACGACCTACGAGAAATTTGTGCTCAATCTGTTCGATCAGGGGTAAGCCATGGAAAAGACTCTGGCCATCGGTGCGGCAGATCTTTTGAATCCCAGTAGCGAAAAAAGCAAAAAGCTCCCGTTTACCCGCAACCTGCTCGGGCAAGCCATGTGGGCAATCAGTTTTCTGTCGCTCGCGCAGGCAGGATGGATCACGTGGCAACACGGCGTCGACCCTGTATCGATTCTGTTCTGCCTGGTGATCGCAGCTATTGGCCCAGTGGTTCATGCACTCTATACGAAGCGAGCCACAGCGCTCGATGCGCTCTATTCTGCGCTTCTTTCGGTTAAACAGGGTCACTTCAATGCCAGGGTATCTCTCGTTCAAGGAGCAGGTGAATATGGCAAGATCGCGTGGCTTTTCAATGATGTCATGGACATGATAGAAACGTACTTCAACGAAGTACAGAATTGTTTTGAGCGTGCCAAGAATAAAAATTTCGATCGCATGACGTTGAATAAAGGTTTGCCAGAGGTTCTCTCCAAAACGATGGAATCGATCAACGAGGCTCTCGATTCGATGAAGAAAACGACCGAATTTTCCGCACGAATTCGGCTTAATCACGAATTACAGCAATTGAATGGGGAAAATCTCATCAAAAAACTCACTTTAATACAAAAAGACTTGGCAAACTCGTCGGAAAACGTCGAAAAAGCTCAAGAGCACGCCAAAGGAAATGCCCATCAGGCTAAAGAAAGTGTCGCATCGGTGGATAAACTCTCTAAATCCCTTGCAGAAGTCGTTTCACAAGTCTCGGTGCTGACGCAGGAAGCCAAAGCGTTGGAAAGCTCGAATACGAACATCGGCAAGGCGGTGGATTTGATTGCCGAGATTGCAGATCAAACCAATCTACTTTCCTTGAACGCAGCGATCGAGGCCGCCCGCGCCGGAGAGCAAGGCCGAGGCTTTGCGGTCGTGGCCGATGAAGTACGAAAGCTGGCGCAGCGCACCTCGGAAGCCACCAAGACGATTCGGGACATCATCGCTATGTTGCACGGTCGCATCGATACGATGGTGTCGCAGACCCGATCGCTCGATCAATGGTCACAGGCCACGCAAGGAGAATTGTCGAGCTTTTCGCTGCAGTTCGATCGAGTTCATCAGGCCGCGAACGAAATCATCGGGGTATTGGAATACGCCAAAGACACCACCTTTGCTTCGCTCGTGAAGCTCGATCACATCCTCTACATCGAACGGGGATACATGGCTGCGAGCCAGGGGGGAGAATCGTATCTGAAGGAAATCTCGGTGGGGCACCACGACTGTCTCCTCGGGAAGTGGTATGACGAAGGCCAGGGCAGGAAAGAATTTTCCCGTGTCCCCTCCTACCGACTCCTCGAAGCGCCCCATGCGAAAGTCCATGCCCTGGTGCAAAAGGCCGTCGAGCAATCCCGTGGAGACTGGATGCAAAACGAAAAAATGCTTGCGGATATCGTGGACACGATGCAAGAGGCCGAAGAGCAAAGCTACGAGGTCATGCGGATCATTACGCAACTAGTCGAAGAAAGGGGGAAAGCCACCAATTAAATCTAGGTAATTAACGGATTATCCCATTCAACAAAAAAGTAAAAACGAGTGAGACGATCATGCGGCTCAATCTTCCCGTCACACAGAACGAATACCCTGTACGCGACGACGTGGTGATCGTCTCGCATACCGATCTCAAGGGCCGCATCACTTTCGTCAACGACGACTTCTGCGAATACGCTGGAATGACGCGCGAGGAGCTTATTGGCCAGCCGCACAATGTCATTCGCCATCCCGACATGCCGCCGGAAGCCTTCCGCGACCTGTGGGCGACGATCAAGGCGGGGCACGTCTGGCAAGGAATCGTCAAGAATCGGCGCAAGAACGGAGATCACTACTGGGTCAAGGCCACGGTAGCCCCTTTGCCCGACGGCTCGGGCTACATGAGCATCCGGCTAAAGCCACCAGCGGAAGAAAAAACCGCCGCCGAGGCGCTCTACGCCCGTATGCGCGCCGGTGCGCATCTGCGGCTCGAACGCGGTCGGCTCCGCCCTGGTCCCGTCAAACGTCTCCTCAATCATCTCGGCCTAGAGAGCCGCTACTGGATCACCCTTTTCGTCGGTGCCGGTTTCTACGGCGTGGCCGTGCTGCTTGCCCTGCAGGGGCGAACGATGGCGCTTTCCTGGGTTTCTGCCGCCGGTTTGCTCTCTTTCATCGGATTGGGCGCATGGATGCGACGCCGTTTGCGTGGGGGTATCGGTGCGCTGAAAACGATGGCACAGGCGGTGGCCGCGCTCGACTTGCGTCCGGACGTCGATGATGATCATCACGACGAGATTCGCGCCTTGCTCGACGTCCTGAAAGTGATCCGGGCGAGGTTTTATGAGACGGTGATCACACTGCGTCAATCGCAAAAGCGGCTGCGTACCGAAGTAGGCGAGGAACTCCAGCGTGCCGGGCAGACGCGCTCGGCCACCCAGGAACAGACGGCCGCGGCGCACACGCTCGCTACCTCCACCGAGCAGCTCGCCCAGGCGATGCAAGAGATCGCCACGACGGCCGCACAAGCGGCAGAGCGGATCGAAGCGCTGATCGCGACCAACCGCCAGGCGACGGCCCGGGTGCGCGACAGTGCCGAACAGACGAGCAAGTTGTCTGACGAATTGGCGTCGATCGCCCACGAAGTCGAGGCGTTTAAGGGGTCGATGGATTCAATGCGCAGCGTCATCGACGTGATCGGCGAGATCGCCGCGCAGACGAATCTCCTTGCGCTCAACGCCTCGATCGAAGCGGCGCGCGCGGGCGAATCGGGCCGAGGGTTCGCGGTGGTCGCCGACGAGGTGCGCAAGCTCGCCGAGCGCACGGCGCAGGCCACGACCGAGATCGGCGCCATGATCGGCAAAGTGCAAAACCAGGTGGATCACGCCGTCGCCCAGACCCAAGCAGGGCGGGAAATGGTCGAGACGACGGTGCGCAAGGCGCTCGCCTCGGCCGAAGAGATCGCCGGCATCGAACATGCGCTCGAAACGATCGGGACTGAAACCACGCAGATCCCGCGAAGCGTCGAAGCCCAAGCGCAAGTGACGCAGCAAGCGGCTAGCGAAATCACCCGCATCGCCCAGATGGCCGAAGCGCTCGAACAGATGGCTCATCACAGCGAGGAGGCGGCACACTCGTTGGAGCGGACGGCGCAAGAGATCGCTGCGATGCTGCAGCAATTTCGGACATAATGACGGTCATAAGATTTACCGATGGGCCGATTTCCATGACTGCGGATCCTGCCGAAATTGCCCGCCTGACCGCGCTCGAGAGGCTCGACATCTACGGTACCCTTCCTGAGCCCACTTTCGATCGCGTGGTGGAGCTTGCCGCGAGCTTGCTGGAGGTGCCCATTGCCCTCTTGTCGTTCATCGGGAAAGACACGCTGCGCGTCAAAGCGCGCTTTGGTTCCGCGCTCGAGGTGTTGCCGCGCCAAGAATCGTTCTGTACCTTCCTGATCGAATCGGATTCGGGCAGTCTTCTCGTCGAAGATGCGCGCCAGGATCCCCGCTTCGCCTCCATTCCCCTGGTGACTTCGGGAAGAATTCGTTTTTACTTCGGTCTGGCGATTCGCGTCGAGGGACAACCCGTCGGAACGCTGTGCGTGATGGACACCCAGGTGCGCCACCTCTCGTCCGTCCAAGAGCGCTCCTTGCGCCACCTCGTCGCGCTCACCGAAGAGATGCTCATGGCGCGACGCCGCGCGATCGACTACCGCAAAGCCATGCGCCGGCACGAAGCCACGGTCAATGAACTGCGGGCAATCCTCGATACAGCTGCCGCCGGCATCGTGCGCATCGACGCCAACGGGTACATCCAGGCGTTCAATCGCGCGGCCGAGCGGCTCTTCGGCTATGCCCGCGAGGAGGTAATCGGACGCAATGTCTCGCTGCTTATGCCCTCCCCCTGGGCCCAACAGCACGATGAGTATCTGGCGCGTTACCGCCGCACGCGCGAGGCGCGCATCATCGGTATCGGGCGCGAGGTGCGCGGACGGCGGGCCGACGGCAGCGAGTTTCCCATGCACCTGGCGGTGAGCGAAGTCAATTTTGGGGGCGAACCCCAATACGTTGGCATCCTCTCCGATACGAGCGCCCTGCATTCTGTCTTGGATGCAGCTCTAGAGGCGGCCCATCGGGCCAACCGGGCGAAGTCGGAATTTGTCTCAAACATGTCGCACGAACTGCGCTCCCCCCTCACCTCCATCCTCAAATTCTCGCAGCTCCTACTGCAGGGTACGCGCGAGCCTCTGAGCGAACGCCAGCGCCGGCACGTGGCCCAGATCCACCGCAGTGGCCAGCATCTGCTCGCCCTCGTCGATGACGTGCTCGACTTGGTGCGCATCGAGGCCGGGCGCATCGCCCTGTCGATCGAACCCGTGTCCTTGCGCGCGCTCCTCGACGAAGCGCTCGAACTCGTCGCGCCGCTGGCCGAAGAACACGGGATTTCTCTCATCGACGAAACCCAGGGACAACGCCTGGGACAGGTGCAAGCCGATTTCACCCGCGCCAAGCAGGTGCTGGTCAATCTCCTCAGTAACGCCATCAAGTACAACCGACCCCACGGGGAAGTACGCCTGCATGCCTGCTTGAGAGAGGAGGAAACGAGTCCGATAAAGCAATGGGAAATCGCCGTCACCGATACCGGCATCGGCATCGATCCTTCGCATCTCGACCACCTCTTCGAACCGTTCAACCGCCTGGGCAGGAAAACGGCTCCATCGAGGGCACCGGCATCGGGCTCGCCATCGCCCATGAGCTCGTCGAGCGCATGGGCGGGTCGATGCGGGTGGAAAGTCGTCTGGGCGAGGGGAGTACCTTCGCCTTTACTTTGGCGGCGACCGACCCGCGTATTACTGGCGGGATCGCCTCTACCCTGAACACACTCGCCCACCGAACCCTGCTGTGCATCGATGACACCCCTGCGAACCTCTCCTTGATCGTCGACGTCTTGGGTGCCGTGGAAGGAATCAAGCTCCTCGTGGCTACCAAAGGCGAACAAGGTCTGCGGATCGCCCAGGATCGCCATCCCGATGCGATTTTGCTCGACCTTCACCTGTCGGACATCGACGGCTACGAAGTGCTCAACCAGCTGCAGTCCCGGCCCGACACGGCCAAGATCCCTGTCCTCGTGATCTCGGCCGATGCGACTTCGCAAGCGCAGGAGCGTGCCAAGACATATCCCGCTTTAAAGGACTATTTGACCAAACCCCTGGATATCGAGGCCCTTGGGCAAGCGTTGGCGCGGCTCTTCGTTGCCTCTGACGTCCCCTGTCCCCTACCGGATGGGATAGCAAGGCCATGATCCTGCCCGACCAACCGCTCACCGAGGCAAAGCTCCTCGTCGTCGATGACAACCCGGCCAATCTCGACTTGCTCAAGGCAATCCTCGATGAGGCCGGTTTCACGCACGTCACCTGCCTCAGCGACTCACGCCAAGTGCTGCCTACCTGGCGGGAAGGAGGCTTCGACCTGGTACTGCTAGACATCCGCATGCCGCATCTGGACGGGTACACCGTGATGGCGCAGCTCGAGGCTGAGCTCGAAGACGATCATCTGCCGGTGATCGTGCTCACGGCGCAATTCGACGAGCTCACGCGCGAGCGCGCGCTCGCGGCCGGGGCGCGGGATTTCATCACCAAACCGTTCGACGCCAGGGAAGTGATCCAGCGCATCCGCAACCACCTGGAAGTGCGGGCGCTGCACAATCGTCACCTCCAGGAAGTGCAGGCCTTGAGCGCCGATGTCCACCAAAAGGACGACCTACTACAGCAGCGCGAGCGCGATCTCGCCTACCTCGCCACGCATCATCCGTTGGTTGGGCTCACGAACCGGCCACACATCATGCGGCGGCTGGAGTCGCTGCTCGAAGGGAAAGACACCTCACTCGGTCTTCTGGTTTTTGAAATAGAAGGGCATAGGCGCCTGGAGAGTTTGGCCGGCTATGAATTTACTGATCAGGCGCTGCAGCGGTTTGGGGAACGACTGCACGCCTCTTTACCTCCTAAAGCAGAGCTCGGCTATTGGGGTAGTGACATCTTCATCGTGCTCCTGCCTCGGTACGAAGGTCAGGAACTTGAACAATCCGTGCATAACCTCCTGAGAATGGCGACTACCCCGCTCGAAGTTGAGGGCTATCCCCTAACGCTTTCGGTCCGCTCGGCACTGGTGCGGGCGCCCCAGGATGGCGAGGAGGCAAAAACGCTCCTGCGGCGGGCCATGCTCACCTTGAGCCAAGCCCGGCCGGGGCTCTTGCCCATGCACTTCGACCTAGCCTTCGAGCGCTCGCTGCAGGAGCGCGAGTCCCTGCTCGCCGACCTGTACGAGGCGACCCTGCGCGGCGAACTGCAGCTCGTTTATCAGCCCAAGGTGAGCCTGGTGAGCGGCAAGATCGTCGGGGTCGAAGCCCTGATGCGCTGGCACCATCCGCGCCTTGGCATCGTCTCGCCGTTGCGTTTCATTCCCTTGGCCGAGGAAAGCGGTCTCATTACCGAGATCGGTCTGTGGGCAGTAGAACGGGCGCTCGCCGCCATCGATCGCTGGCACCAACAGGTAGGGCGAATCCTTCCGGTAGCCGTCAATCTCTCGCCGCGTCAGATCGACCTGCTGCAGGGCGAAGGCTTGTCCTTGTCGGCCCAGATCCACGACGCGATCGAGCGCAGCGGCCTGCCACCGAGTTGCCTCGAGCTGGAGTTAACCGAATCCTCACTCATGCAGCAGAACGAAGCGGCGCTGCAGGAGCTGCAGCAGCTGCGTCAGTTGGGCGTGAGTCTGGCGCTCGACGACTTCGGCACGGGCTATTCTTCGATGGCCCGACTCCAGACGCTGCCCGTGAGCACGCTCAAGATCGACCGCAGTCTCCTGCAGGGGGTGACGCAAGAGGCCCGCAGCCGGGCGATCCTCGGTTCCGTGATTGCGCTCGGCTGGGCGCTCTCGCTCGACGTCGTCGCCGAAGGCATCGAGACGGCGGCAGAGGCCGAGATACTGCGCGAGCTCGGCTGCCCTCTGGCGCAGGGGTTTCATTTCTTCCGGCCGTTGTCGGAGACAGAAATCGTGAGATTTTTGTAGGGATGAGACTTGCCCCGGCTAACCACCCGAGGTCACTATCGCTCCATTCCCCCCCGCCCTCTTTGCGCGCTCGCCTGCGATTGCCGCTCCTTCTCTTCCTCTTCCATCACCTTGCGCACCGTGCGCGCCACGTAATCCTCGACGTGGCCCGACTTGCGGTGCGCCAGATCTGGACTCGCCTCGAGCAAGGCCTGGCGGATCTGGTCGGCGGCGTAGCCTCGCCGGGCCATGTCCCGCACAATCATGTAGTCGGCCCGTGAAACGTCGAGGTGCTCGCCGTAGCGGGCAAGGAGCACCTTGAGCTGTCGCCGGTATTCGCGCACCGGATCGGGGTCGCGGCCAAAGATGCGTCCGTCTTCGAGCGTGCGCGCGGCATCGAGCCGCCGGGCACGCTCGGCGGCGTCCCGGGCTGCGTCGCGCTGCTGCAGGGCGTGTTGCACGAGCTCGGGGCCGCGCCGGGCGAGCCGCCCGCGGGCGCCGTGGCACAGCACCCAGGGGCATCGGCCGTCGGGGCGGCGGTGCTCGGGCTTGCGGTTGGTGAATCCGGCAAGCCGCCCGAAGTGCCGCCAATCGGCACTGTTGGGGTCGGCGTCGTAGGCCTTGGCGAGGGTCTTGGCCAGGAGGGTGGCGATTTCGGGTTCGAGCGGCTTGTCAGACAGGCGAATCCAGGCCTGGTAGTTGAGCAGACTCGTCTCGACGACGAGCGCGGGTTCGAACCCGTCGGCCTCGAGCCGGTCGAGTTGGCTCTGGGTGAGATCGTCAAGGAGCACGAGCCCGGCGCTTTGCTGGCCCGCCGGGCGCACGTAGAGGTCGGCCCCGAGGGCGTTCTGCCGCTTGAGCCAGGGCAAGGCCTCGAGCACTTCGTCCTTCGTCCAGGTGCGGATCATCATCTTGCCGTCGGGGGCGCGGATTCCGACCTCGAAGCGCTCGCATCCCATGGCCTCGAGCTGGCGGCGCACGGCCAGCGCGGTACGATCCGGCCCGCTGCCCCCGGCTGCTAGTGCCGGGCGAGCCAGATCCACAAGGCGATCACGGCTGCCGCCGTAGCGCTGCCGATAGTTGCCGACAGGAGCCAGAGGCGCATCGTCAGCCCCTGCGAGGCCTGCTCGATCGAGCGCGCCGCCTTCTGGGCGTGCGCCGCGGCCGTCTTCAGCGCCTTGGCCGACTCCTGCATCGCCTCGGCCGCCCGGCGCTGGGCCTCGCTCCAAGCCCGGGCTTGTTCCTTGCTCGCCTCGATCTGTCCGGCCAGGGCCTGCTTCGTCTCCTCGGCCAGGGCCGCCAGGGCCTGCGCCAGCGGTTCGATCTCCTGAGCCAGAGCTTCGGGATTGCGCGCGTGCTTCAAGCGTTCGAGTGCGTTCGGCATCGAGGGCCTCCTTGTAGGCGATCAAATCGAGTAGCTCGTCGTTCATCGCGTCGATCTGCAGGGCGAGCGTGCCGCGATCGGTCCGCACGCCGCGTGTTTCCATCTCGAGCACTTGAGGACCGAGGTGGATCTGCGGCAGGCGCTCGATCCCCTGGGCGTCGAGACTGCGGTGATCGACGCGCGCCTCGAGGCCGTGCTCGGCCAGCGCCTCATTGACGAGTTCGGCCCAGCGCTGCCGCCAGTGGCCGATGAGCTCGGGGCCACTGTGGCGATCGTCGAGCTCGCGGGTCTTCTCGCCCAGGCCCTCGGGCCCCAGACGCCGGGTGGTGAGCAGCAAATGGGCGTGCCAGTTGCGCTCGTCGCCCTTGGGGCTGGGCGCGTGCACGGCCACGTCGACGGCGCAGCCGTGCTGCGCCACGATCGCCCGGGCGAGCGTGAGCGCGAGGCGCTGGCGCGCCGCCGCCGGCAGCTCCGCCGGCAGGGCGAGCTCGAACTCACGCGCGACGGTCGAATTCTTGCGGGTTTCGGCGCGCTCGGCGGCGTTCCACAGCGTGGCCCGGTCCCAGGCGGGGGCACCCTCGGGCAGCACGAGCTCGGTGTGCTCCACGCCCGAGCGGCGGCGGTAGTCGAAGACGAGCCCCATGCGATCGTCTTCGAGGCGCACGCCGGCGCGATAGGCGGCCGCGGCCGTGGCGCTGCGCCCCTTGGCGCGACTCAGGGTCTTGATGCTCAGGTGATAGATCGCCACGGCCGCGGACTCCAGGGGGAAGGGGGTCGAGGGGGCGAAGCCCCTCGCGCACGCAAACCGAAGGTTTGCATAAGTGCGCCCTTGCTTCGCTGCGGGAACGGGTACATGATAGCATGGTACCCGGGAACGCCACGCAAGCGCTTGGGAAGGCGGGCAAGCGCTCGGGCGCTCAGGCTCGCCGCGCACGCGGGCAACGGCACACCAGACGGAGACGAACGACAGAGAGGAACGGGACATGGACGCCAACGAACGCATCCGCAGGCTTGAGGAGCAGCGCCAGCGCATCGACGCGCGCATCGCGGCGATCCGGGCTCGCGCGCAGACGCAGGCCCGCAAGGACGACACGCGCCGCAAGGTGCTCGCGGGCTCGGTCGTGCTCAAGGCCGTGCGCGAGGGAACGCTCGGCGCTGAGGTGCTGCGCGATCTCCTCGACCGCTACCTCGAAGCCGACCGCGACCGGCGACTCTTCGACCTACCCCCCAAAAATGCCCAGGAAGGTCCTTGAACGGGCCTCTGGGCGGTTTTTTGGGTGCAAAGCACCCCTATCCCCGCCGCCGAAGGCGGGGGCGTGTGTAAGGCCTTCCGTGCGTTCACCCTGACGGGATCACAGGCACGGGCGACTCGGCCTTGGCGCGGCCCTGCCCGGCAGCAGACAAAGTGACCGACCCCGTCCGAGCGCGCCGTCCGCCCCCGAGCCGGACTTATCCCCAGAATCTGTGGATGGGAATGTGTGTCATCCGCCCCGCGGCGCGCCGGGCCGCCGCGCGCCGCGCCTGCCCAAGGTTTGGGCAGACGGGGCGTGAGAAGGGATCTTCCCCTCCCTCGCCAATGCCCGCCAAGGGTCTCAAACGGGCTTTGGCGCGGTTTTTTTGCCTCGGGTGATCCCAGACCCTTTGCTAGCCCCCGATGACCCCGTTCCAGCCCCTTTTCCGGCCCCGGCATCGGCCGCCGGCGGGATCCGGGCAAGGAGCGCGGCGGCGTGCTCCTTGA
>NZ_JAAAUB010000021.1:0-14862 GCF_012911495.1 Tepidiphilus baoligensis | reverse complement strand
ATTTTTTAGACAGGACCCTTGGTTTGATGCGATTGCCCTGGGGCATCGGCGGGCTCCCGGAAAGGGTGTGGACGGCGTGATAAAATAGCGAATTCTACGGATTTATACGGCGGTTTTTGCTCCATGGATTCCTTCGCCCGCGAAACCCTGCCCGTGCCGCTCGAAGAGGAGATGCGGCGCTCCTATCTCGACTATGCCATGAGCGTCATCGTTGGCCGGGCGCTGCCCGACGTGCGCGATGGTCTCAAGCCCGTGCATCGGCGGGTGCTCTATGCCATGCATGAGCTGGGCAACGACTGGAACAAGCCCTACAAGAAGTCGGCGCGCATCGTCGGTGACGTGATCGGTAAATACCACCCGCACGGCGATACGGCCGTCTACGACACCATCGTGCGCATGGCGCAGGATTTTTCCCTGCGCTATCCCCTCATCGACGGTCAGGGCAACTTCGGCTCCGTCGACGGCGACAGCCCCGCCGCCATGCGCTACACCGAGATCCGTATGTCGCGCATCGGGCACGAGATGCTGGTCGACATCGACAAGGAGACCGTCGATTTCGGTCCGAACTACGACGGCAGCGAGCGTGAGCCGCTGGTGCTGCCTTCCCGCATTCCCAATCTCCTCATCAACGGTTCGAGCGGCATCGCGGTGGGCATGGCCACCAACATCCCGCCGCACAATCTCGGCGAGGTGGTGCAGGCGTGCCTGGCGTTGCTGGAAAACCCCGAACTTTCCGACGACGATCTGATGCAGTACGTGCCGGCGCCGGATTTTCCGACGGCCGGGCTCATCGTCGGGCTCGAGGGCGTGCGCGAGGGCTACCGCACGGGGCGGGGCCGCGTGGTGATGCGGGCGCGTACCCATTTCGAGGAAATCGGCCGCGGCGACCGGCAGGCGATCATCGTCGACGAGCTGCCGTATCAGGTCAACAAGAAGACGCTGCTCGAGCGCATCGCCGAGCTCGTCAATGAGAAGCGCATCGAGGGTATCAGCGAGATCCGCGACGAATCGGACAAGTCCGGCATGCGCGTGGTCATCGAATTGAAGCGCGGCGAGCATCCCGAGGTGATCCTCAATCAGCTCTTCAAGCACACGCAGATGCAGGACACCTTCGGCATGAACCTGGTGGCGCTCGTCGATGGGCGGCCGCAGACGCTCACGCTCAAGGAGCTCGTCGGCCATTTCCTGGCGCACCGGCGCGAGGTGGTGACGCGGCGCACCGTCTTCGAGCTGCGCAAGGCGCGCGAACGGGGGCACATCCTCGAAGGATTGGCGGTGGCGCTTTCCAACGTCGATGAGATCGTCGCGCTCATCAAGGCCTCGCCCACACCGGCGGCCGCCAAAGAGGCGCTGCTCGCGCGGCGCTGGCATTCACCGGTGGTGGCCGAGCTGGTGGCGCGTGCGGGCGACGACGCGGCGCGGTTCCGCCCGGAAGGGCTGGAGGCCGACGTCGGTTGGTCGAGCGAGGGCTATCGCCTGTCGGAAGCGCAGGCGCAGGCGATCCTGGATCTGCGGCTGCAGCGCCTCACGGGGCTCGAGCAGGACAAGATCGTGCAGGAGTACCGCGAGGTGATCGAGCGCATCGCCGATCTGCTCGACATCCTCGCCAAGCCCGAGCGCGTCTCGGCCATCATCGGCGAGGAGCTGCGTGCGATCGCCGCACAGTACGCCGATCCGCGCCGCAGCGAGCTCGTGCTGGAGGCCGACGAGATCCGTCTGGAAGACCTGGTGGCGCCGCAGGACATGGTGGTGACCCTGTCGCATGCCGGTTATGTCAAACGCCAGCCGCTCGACGACTACCGGGCGCAGCGCCGCGGCGGGCGGGGCAAGCAGGCGGCTTCGGTCAAGGAGGAAGATTTCCTCGAGCAGGTATTCGTGGCTAACACCCACGATTGGCTATTGTGCTTCTCCAGTCGCGGGCGAGTCTACTGGTTGCGCGTCTTCGAACTGCCCGAGGGCGCTCGCGGGGCGCGCGGTAAGCCCATCGTCAACCTCGTGCCCATGGGGCCGGACGAGCGTATCCAGGCAGTGCTGCCGGTGCGCGAATTCGACGATGCGCACTACGTCTTCTTCGCCACCGCTTCGGGCGTGGTGAAGAAGACGGCGCTGTCGGCCTTTGCCAATCCGCGCAAGGCCGGCATCGTGGCGCTGTCGCTCGGGGATGACGACCGCCTGATCGGCGTGGATCTCACCGACGGCAGCTGCGACGTGATGCTCTTTTCCGACGCGGGCAAGGCGGTGCGTTTCGCCGAGGACGACGTGCGTCCCATGGGGCGCGAGGCGCGAGGCGTGCGCGGCATGGCGCTCGAAGACGGCCAGCAGGTGGTGTCGATGCTGGTGGTGCGCGACGAGTCCGGCTCCGTGCTCACGGCCACCGAGGCGGGTTACGGCAAGCGGACGCCGGTGTCCGAATTCACGCGCCACGGGCGTGGCACCAAAGGGATGATCGCCATCCAGACCACGCGCCGCAACGGTCGGCTCGTGGCCGCCTGCCTGGTGCAGACGGGCGACGAGATCATCCTCATCTCGCAGAACGGCGTGCTGATCCGCACTTCGGTCGACGACATCCGCGAGATGGGGCGCTCGACGCAAGGGGTGACCCTGATGGCGCTGGACGAGGGTGACCGCCTGGTAACGGTGGTGAAAGTGGCGCGCACGCCGGTGGTCGGGGACGAAGGCGAAGGGGAATCCGATGCGGGTGTATAACTTCAGCGCCGGACCGGCAATGCTGCCGGAGCCGGTCTTGCGCACGGTACGAGAAGAGCTGCTCGATTGGCACGGAATCGGCTCGAGCATCATCGAAGTGAGCCATCGCGGCAAGCACTTCTCGGAGGTGATCGCGCGGGCGGAGGCCGATCTCAGGAAATTGCTCTCCATTCCCGAGGATTACGCCGTGCTCTTCCTGCAGGGAGGGGCGACGCTGCAGTTCTCCGCCATTCCCATGAACTTGCTCGGCGGTGGTTCGGCCGACTACGTCGTCACCGGCGCCTGGTCGCAGAAAGCCTTCGTGGAGGCGCAGCGCATCGCGCCCGTGCTCGGCGGCCGGGTCCGTCTGGCCGGCTCCACCGAGGAAAGCGGTTTCACCCGGGCACCACGCCCCGAAGAGCTTTCGCTCGATCCCGAGGCGCGCTACGTGCATGTGTGCACCAATGAGACGATCCACGGAGTGGAGTGGCTGGAGCTCGAGGCGCTGCAAGCCTCTGGCGTGCCCCTCGTCGCCGACATGTCCTCGCACCTGCTGTCGCGCCCGATCGACGTGCGCCGCTTCGGCCTCATCTATGCCGGGGCGCAGAAAAACATCGGCCCGGCGGGGCTGACATTGGTCATCGTGCGCCGCGATCTCATGGCCTTGCCCTGGGAGGGCACCCCGCCGGTGCTGCGCCACGACCGCATGGCCGAGAACGGTTCGATGCTCAATACGCCGCCCACTTTTGCCATCTATGTGGCCGGTCTCGTGTTTCAGTGGCTCGAATCGCTCGGCGGCTTGGCGGCGATGGCGCAGCGCAACGAAGCCAAGGCGCGTCTGCTCTACGAGTGCATCGATGCCACGCCCTTTTACCGCAATGCCGTCGAGCCGCGCTGGCGCAGCTGGATGAACGTGCCGTTTCGCCTCGCCGACGAGTCGTTGAACGAGCGTTTTCTGCAGGAGGCCGAGGCCGCCGGGCTCAAATATCTCAAAGGGCACAAGATGGTGGGCGGGATGAGGGCGTCGATCTACAACGCCATGCCGCGCGAGGGTGTGGAGGCGCTCGTCGCTTTCCTGCGCGATTTCGCCGCACGGCACGCCTGAAGAAAGGGGAGGGGGATGGACGAGTCGGAACTCTTGGCGCTGCGTCGGCGCATCGACGCCATCGACGAGGAGATCCTCAAACTGCTCGCGGAGCGCGGGCGCTGTGCGCGGCGCGTGGGCGAGCTCAAACAGGGTGCGCTCTACCGCCCCGAGCGCGAGGCGCAGGTGTTGCGCCGCATCGCCTCGCTCAACCCGGGGCCGCTGCCCGAGAGCGCGGTGCGCACGATCTTTCGCGAAATCATGTCGGCCTGCCTCGCGCTCGAGCAGCCGCTCAAGGTCGCCTATCTCGGTCCGGCCGGGACTTTCTCCGAGGCGGCGGCACGCAAGCATTTCGGCAGCGCGCCGCAGTTCCTGCCGCTCGCCTCGATCGACGAGGTCTTCCGTGAGACCGAGGCGGGCAACATCGACTACGGGGTGGTGCCCATCGAGAACTCGGTGGAGGGCATGGTCGGCGTCACGCACGATCTGCTCCTGCTGCATCCGCTGCAGATCTGCGGCGAGGTGATGTTGCGCATCCATCAGCACCTCATGTCGCTCGCTCCGAGCCTCGCGGCGGTCAAGCGCGTCTATTCCCACGCCCAGTCACTCGCACAGTGCCACGAATGGCTCGCGCGACACTTGCCCGATGTCCCCTACGTGCCGGTGGCGAGCAATGCCGAAGCGGCGCGGCTCGCCGCCCAGGATCCGGACGCGGCGGCCATCGCCGGCGAGGCTGCGGCCGAGCGCTACGGGCTCACGGTGCTCGCGGCCAACATCGAGGACGACCCGAACAACACCACGCGCTTCCTCGTCATCGCCAAGCACGATGCTGCCGGCCCTTCGGGGCGGGACAAAACCTCGCTCGTGTGCTCCACGCCGAACAAGCCTGGTGCCATGCACCGCCTGCTCGAGCCTTTGGCGCAGTATGGCGTGAGTATGACCAAGCTGCAATCACGCCCCGCCAAGAGCGGTTTGTGGGAGTACGTCTTCTACATCGACCTGGAGGGACATCGGCTCGACGAGCCGGTTCGCCAGGCGCTCGCGGCGCTCGAGGAACGCGCGACCTTCCTCAAGCTGCTCGGTTCCTATCCGGCCGCGGCGTGGTGACTGTGGGTAACGATGCGAGGAGGAGAAGAGATGCGCGTCATCGATCACGTTCCGGCGGCGATCCGCTCGCTCGCCCCTTATCAACCGGGTAAGCCCATCGAGGAACTCGCCCGCGAGCGCGGTCTGCGGGAGACCGACATCGTCAAGCTCGCTTCGAACGAGAATCCGCTCGGCATGAGTCCGAAAGCGCGGGCCACCTTGGATGCGACGGCGGCCGAAGGAGCCCGTTATCCCGACGGCAATGGTTTCGTGCTCAAGGAGGCGATCGCGCGCAAGTTCGGCGTCGCGCCCAAACGTCTGGTGCTCGGCAACGGTTCGAACGACGTGCTGGAGCTGGCCGCGCGCATCGTACTGCAGCCGGGCGCCGAGGCGGTGTATTCCCAATACGCCTTCGCGGTCTATCCGCTGGTGACGCAGGCGCTGGGCGCCCGGCCGGTCGAGGTGCCCGCCAAGGACTACGGGCACGACCTCGAGGCGATGCTCGGGGCGATCACGCCGCGCACGCGCATCGTCTTCCTTGCCAATCCGAACAATCCCACCGGCACCTTCGTGCCCGGCGAGGCGCTGGAATCCTTCCTTGCGCGGGTGCCCGAGGACGTGCTGGTGGTGCTCGACGAAGCCTACGGCGAATACCTCGATCCCACCGAACGCTACGAATCCCTCGCGTGGGTCGATCGCTTTCCCAACCTGCTCGTGTGCCGGACGTTTTCCAAAATCTATGGGCTCGCCTCGCTGCGTGTGGGCTACGGCGTGGCGCGCCCCGAACTCGTCGATGTGATCAACCGCATCCGGCAGCCTTTCAACGTCAACGCCTTCGCGCTCGCGGCGGCGGCGGCCGCCCTTGAGGATGAGGCGTTCGTCGCGCGCAGCGCCGAGCTCAACCGCCAGGGGCTGCTGCAGCTCTACGAAGGATTCGCGCGGCTGGGTCTGCGTTGGGTGCCTTCGCGCGGCAATTTCGTGATGGTGCACGTGGGCGACGCGGGTGCGGTGAACGAGGCGCTGCTCGATCGCGGCGTGATCGTGCGTCCGATCGCCGGCTATGGCCTGCCCGAATGGCTGCGCGTCACCGTGGGTCTGCCCGAAGAGAATGCCCGCTTCCTCGAAGCGCTCGCCGACATCCTTTGCATCTGAAAGGGGGCTTTCATGAAGACGAAACCGGTGGGACGGCTGGTCGTGTGCGGTGTCGGGCTCATCGGCGGTTCCTTCGCCCTGGCGCTCAAGGCGGCCGGCATGGTGCGCGAAGTGGTGGGCATCGGTCGTTCGCGGGTTTCACTCGAACGGGCGCTCGCCTTGGGCGTGATCGATCGAATCGCCGCAGACTGGGGCGATGCGCTCGCCGGGGCAGAAGTCGTGCTGCTCGCCATGCCGGTGGGTCAGACGGAAGCGGTGGTCAAAGCCATGGCGCCACATCTGGCGCCGGGCACCCTCGTCACCGATGCGGGCAGTACCAAGCGCAACGTGATCGAAGCTTTTTACCTGCACTTGGAGCCACACCTGGCGCATACCGTACCGGGGCATCCCATCGCCGGTGCGGAGAAGAGCGGCTGCGAGGCGGCCGATGCGACGCTCTTCCGCGACCGTAAAGTGGTGCTCACGCCGCTGCCGGAGAACGAGCCTGGCAGCGTGCTGCGGGTGGCGCAGCTCTGGCAGGCCTGTGGTGCGCTCATTCGCGAGATGTCACCGCAGGAGCACGACCGGGTCTTCGCCGCCGTGAGTCATCTGCCGCACGTGCTCGCCTATGCGCTGGTGCACGACCTCGCCGAGCGTGCGAATGCCGAGCAACTCTTCGAGTATGCCGCCGGGGGGTTTCGCGATTTCACCCGCATCGCCGCGAGCCACCCAGAGATGTGGCGCGACATCTGCCTCGTCAATCGCCAGGCGATCCTGGCCGAGCTCGACCAGTATCTCTCCGAACTCGCCTTCATCCGCGCGCTCTTGCTCTCGGCCAACGGCCCGGGTCTGGAGGATGTCTTCGCCAAGGCGCGCGCAGCCCGCATGGCTTGGGGCGAACGCTACGTCAACGGAGGAGGGTCGGACGAATGAGCGGGTTTCTCGATCTGCCGCCCCTACTGCACGCCCGGGGCGGAGTTCGGCTGCCGGGCAGCAAGAGCATCTCCAACCGCGTGCTGCTGCTCGCGGCGCTCGCCGAGGGCGACACCTCCATCCGTGATCTGCTGCACTCCGACGACGTCGCGCGCATGCTCGAGGCGCTCGAGGCGCTGGGCGTGCGCTGGGAGCGCACTGGCGAGCAGGACTACGTGGTGCATGGCACGGGGGGCGCTCCCTTCCCGGTGCGCGAGGCCGAGCTCTTTCTGGGCAATGCGGGTACGGCGTTCCGGCCGCTCACCGCCGTGCTCGCGTTGATGGGCGGGGAATACCGCTTGCGCGGGGTGCCGCGCATGCACGAGCGGCCCATCGGTGATCTGGTCGAATCCTTGCGTCAGCTGGGGGCGCGTATCGAGTACCTGGAAAACGACGGCTATCCGCCGCTCGCGATCCATTCGCCCGTACCCACTTCCGTCGAGACCGTCCGTATCCGGGGCGACGTCTCCAGTCAGTTCCTCTCGGCGCTGCTCATGGCGCTGCCCCTGCTCGGCCGGCCGATCACCGTCGAGGTCGTGGGGGAGCTCATTTCCCGCCCCTACGTGGCCCTCACGCTCGCGCTGATGGCGCGCTTCGGGGTGGAGCTCGCCGAACGCGACGGGAGGTTCCACTACGATGGCCGGGCGCGCTACCGCTCGCCGGGGGAAGTCTACGTCGAAGGGGATGCTTCTTCGGCGTCTTACTTCCTCGCCGCCGGAGCCTTGGGGGGAGGACCGGTGCGCGTCGAGGGCGTGGGTCGGGCGAGCCTGCAGGGCGACGTGCGCTTCGCCGAGGCCCTGGAGGCGCTCGGCGCCCGCATCAGTATGGGAGAGAACTGGATCGAGGCCTGCGTCCCTGCAAACGGCCGACTGCGGGCGTTCGATCTCGATCTCAACCACATTCCGGACGCGGCCATGACGCTGGCGGTCGTGGCGCTGTTCTGCGAGGGGCCGTCGCGCCTGCGCCGCATCGGCAGCTGGCGGGTGAAAGAGACCGATCGCATCGCCGCCATGGCCACCGAGTTGCGCAAGCTCGGTGCCTCGGTCGAAGAGGGGCCGGATTTTCTCGTCATCACCCCGCCCGAGCGGCTACGGCCGGCGGCGATCGCCACCTACGACGATCATCGCATGGCGATGTGTTTTTCGCTCGCCGCTTTCGGCGACATCTACGTACGCATCCTCGATCCCGAGTGTGTCAACAAGACTTTCCCTCAGTATTGGCAGGCATACCGCTCGGTCGTGCGGCCGGTGCCCGTGGTGGCGATCGACGGTCCGACGGCAAGCGGCAAGGGCACCGTGGCGGCGCGCCTGGCCGAACGGCTCGGCTGGCACTATCTCGACAGCGGCGCCCTCTACCGACTGGTGGCGCTGGCGGCGCTGCGCCGCGGGGTGCCCGTCGAGGAGGTTGCGATGCTCGCGCGGCTCGCGCGCGAACTGGAGGTGCGCTTCGCCGGCGATCGCATCTTTCTTGCCGATGAGGACGTGACCGAGGCCATCCGGACGGAAGAGGTCTCCGCTGCCGCTTCGCGCATCGCCGTACACGGCGCAGTGCGCGAGGCGCTGCTCGAGCGTCAGCGGGCCTTCCGCCGCCGCCCGGGGCTAGTAGCCGAGGGGCGCGACATGGGCTCGGTCGTCTTTCCCGATGCCGAGCTCAAGGTCTTTCTCACCGCTTCCGTCGAGGTGCGCGCCGAGCGACGCTTCAAGCAGTTGATCGACAAGGGAATGTCTGCTAACATTGAAAGATTGCGCGAAGAGCTCGAGGCACGCGACCTGCGCGACCGGGAACGTGCCATCGCTCCTTTGCAGCAATGCCCCGACGCTCTGCGGCTCGATACGTCCCTCATGGGCGTGGAAGAGGCCGTGGAGGTCATTTTCGATTGGGTCCGGACACGTGGGCTCGCGTGATCCGGGAATGTTTATTCATACTTTTTGTCTTGCGTTTTTCCTGAGGGAGAAACGTCTTTGGAAACCGAACCGATGAACTCAACCGCCGTAGCCACTCAACCCACCGAAACCCAAGAAAGCTTCGCCGATCTCTTCGAGCAGAGTCTCGTGCTTCAGGAAATGACGCCGGGGCAGGTGATCACCGCCGAGGTCGTCGGCATCGACGACAACTTCGTGATCGTCAATGCCGGCCTGAAATCCGAGAGTTACATCCCCAAAGAAGAATTCATGAACGACCGCGGCGAGCTCGAAGTCAAGGTCGGCGACTTCGTGCACGTGGCGATCGAGGCCCTCGAAGACGGCTACGGCGAAACGCGTCTGTCGCGCGAGAAAGCCAAGCGCCTGGAGGCGTGGAACGAACTCGAACAGGCCTTCGAAGAAGGCCGTATCGTCAAGGGCGTGGTCACCGGCCGCGTCAAGGGCGGCCTCACGGTCATGCTCAACGGGCTGCGCGCCTTCCTGCCCGGCTCCCTGGTCGACATTCGTCCGATGAAGGACACCACCCCGATCGAGGGCAAAGAGCTCGAGTTCAAGGTCATCAAGATCGATCGTAAGCGCAACAACATCGTCGTGTCGCGCCGCGCCGTGCTCGAAGAGACCATGGGCGAGGATCGCGAAAAACTCCTCGAGTCCCTGCAAGAGGGCTCCATCGTCAAGGGCGTGGTCAAGAACATCACTGATTACGGTGCTTTCGTCGACCTGGGCGGCATCGACGGGCTGCTGCACATCACCGATCTCGCTTGGCGGCGTGTGCGTCATCCTTCCGAAGTCGTCAATGTGGGCGACGAGGTCGAGGCCAAAGTACTCAAGTTCGACCGCGAGAAGATGCGTGTCTCCCTGGGTCTCAAGCAACTCGGCGAGGATCCCTGGGTTGGCATTTCCCGCCGCTATCCGGCCGGCACGCGCCTGTTCGGCAAGGTCACCAACCTCACCGATTACGGCGCCTTCGTCGAGATCGAGCCGGGCATCGAGGGTCTGGTGCACGTCTCCGAGATGGACTGGACCAACAAGAACATCCATCCGAGCAAGGTCGTGCAGGTCGGCGACGAAGTCGAAGTGATGATTCTCGAGATCGACGAAGATCGTCGTCGTATTTCGCTCGGCATGAAACAGTGCCAGCCCAACCCCTGGGAAGAGTTTGCTCAGAACCATAAGAAAGGCGACAAGGTTCGCGGCCAGATCAAGTCGATCACCGACTTCGGCGTCTTCATCGGCCTGGATGGCGGCATCGATGGCCTGGTGCACCTCTCCGACCTCTCTTGGACCGAGCCGGGCGAGACGGCCGTGCGCCGCTACAAGAAAGGCGATGAAGTGGAGGCCGTCGTGCTCGCCGTCGACGTCGAGCGCGAGCGCATTTCGCTCGGTATCAAGCAGCTCGAGGGCGACCCGTTCACCAACTACATCGCCACGCACGAGAAGGGCTCCGTGGTCACCGGGACCGTCAAGTCGGTCGAGCCGAAAGGGGCCGTGATTCAGCTCGACGACGAGGTCGAAGGCTATCTGCGCGCCTCCGAAGCGGCGGCGCACCGCGTCGACGATCTCACCCAGCTCCTGCACGAAGGGCAGCAGGTGGAAGTGGCCATCGTCAACGTCGATCGCAAGAACCGCAGCATCAACCTGTCGATCCGAGCGAAGGAGCAGGCCGAGCAGGCCGAGGCGCTCAATCGGCTGGCGGGTGAAGGTGCCTCCGCCAGTGGCACGACTAGCCTCGGTGCGTTGCTCAAAGCCAAACTCAACGAACAGAAACAGTCGTGAGTGACCTGCGGCCATGACCCGTTCCGAACTGATCGAACGGCTGGCCGCGCGCTTTTCGCAGCTGCCGCCGAAAGACGTAGAAATCGCGGTCAAGATGATCTTGCAGGCAATGAGCGAGACGCTCGTTGCCAACGGGCGCATCGAAATCCGTGGTTTTGGTAGCTTTACGCTCACGTACCGTCCTCCGCGTATGGGGCGCAATCCGAAAACCGGTTTGCCCGTGCCGGTTGCTGGGAAGTACGTTCCGCATTTCAAGGCGGGCAAAGAGCTGCGCGAGCGCGTGGATCGGCACAAGGAGCCAGAGCCGGCGGCAGTGTGTTGAGGGTGTCTGCGAATTACCTGCCGCGTGGCCCCCATGGCGGCGGTTTCTGGTACTCGGGTGCTCGTCATTCATTCGATATGCCGTGCATTCTGATCTCTGGTCGCATCGTCCTTCAGTCGCTCGCGGCGGCTTTTGAAGCCCCTGCGAGCGCTTGGCGCTCGTCCCGATGGAAGCGGCCCTCGCGGGCCGCTTCTTTTTTTTCGTTTGGCTTGGGATAATCGTACGGTGCGGAACGCAGAGTTCCGCCAACCCATGGGGAAAAGAGATGCGGATCTTTGTCTGGGTGCTCCGGCTCGTCATCTTTGCCGTGCTCGTCGCCTTTGCCGCACAAAATCATGTGCCGGTGACGCTGAAGTGGTTTGGTCAAGAATGGCAGGCCCCGCTCGCCGTCGTCCTGCTCGCGACGGCCCTGGTGGGGATCCTGCTCGGTCTGAGCTTCACGGTCGGCACCCTCGTGCGCCAGAGATGGACGCTGTCGCGTCTGCGTCGCCGGCTCGAAGCGACGGAGCGCGTGAGCGAATCCTCTGATCGTACCCTTCCCCCCGTATGAGCGAGCTCCAATTCTGGTGGTTGCTGCTCTTGCCCCTTTTCTTCGGCTTGGGGTGGGTGGCTGCGCGTATCGACATGCGCCAAGTCGTGCGTGCCTCGAGTCGCCTGCCGCGCATCTACCTCACCGGTCTCAATCATCTCCTGCACGACGAACTCGACCAGGCGATCGAGGCCTTTCTCTCGGCGGCGAGGGAGAATCCGGCCACGCTGGAGTTACAGTTGGCGCTGGCGGTGCTCTTTCGCCGACGGGGAGAGTTCGATCGGGCGATTCGCATTCACCAGGAATTGCTCGCACGCGAGGACCTGCCGGAAGATCGTCGCGGCGAGATTCTCGCCGAACTGGCGCTCGATTATCACAAGGCTGGTTTCTTCGACCGTGCCGAAGAGCTCTACGCGGCACTTCAACAGACCGCACGCAAGCATTGGGCACTTGCCCAGCTGCTCGAGATTTATCAGGTCGAAAAGGATTGGCGCAAATGCATCGAGGTGGTAGAGCGTCTGGTGCGGGACGATAGTCCCGCCTGGCGAGTCCGACTCATCCATTACCACTGCGAACTCGCGGCGCTCGCGCTCACGGCCGAGCGCTGGGAAGAGGCCGCCAGACACATCGAGCAGGCACGCGCGCTCGATCGGCACGCCGTTCGCCCAATCCTGCTCGAAGGGGAACGGCATTTCCTACAGGGGCGGTTCGAGGCGGCATTCGAAGAATGGCTCACGCTCGAGCGCATCGCCATAGAGCATTTGCCGCTGGCGGCCGACCGGCTCATGGCGGTGGCCGAGCGCTGCGCCTGGCAGGCGAAACTCTTGCATCGTATGCATCAATGGCTGCACCGGCATCCCCAGCTCGATTTGGTCGACCATTACGTGGAGTTCGAGTCACGTCATGGGGATGTGGCGCGCGCCCTGCGTCTGCTGCAATGGATGTTACGCCAGCAGCCCAGCCTCATCGTGCTCGACGAATACTTGCTCTTGGTGGCGCGGCAGGTCGAACCCGCCTGGGTCGCCGACGTCGAACACGTGCGCGAAGTGGTGCACGGTTACGTACAACGACTGGCGCGCTACCGATGCGCCCAATGTGGTTTCAAGGCGCGGCGGCATCTGTGGCGCTGTCCTGCCTGTGGCCAATGGGAAACGTTCGGCCCGGCGCGCGTCATCGAGATCGACGCGATCGCCGGTCATTGAGAGGAAGGTACGATGTTCGAGACGATAGAATCCTGGGTAGGGAAGACCCCGCTCGTGCGCTTGCAGCGTTTGGGAGCAGGGCGGAACAACGTCCTGCTCGCCAAGCTCGAGGGCAACAATCCCGCCGGTTCGGTGAAGGATCGCCCGGCACTGGCCATGATCCGCGGCGCCGAAGCCCGTGGCCAGATCAAGCCGGGCGATACGCTCATCGAGGCCACCAGCGGCAACACGGGCATCGCGCTCGCGATGGTGGCGGCGATCCGGGGCTATCGCCTGATCCTGGTGATGCCAGAAAACCAGAGCGTCGAGCGGCGCCAGATCATGAAAGCCTATGGGGCCGAACTCGTACTCACGCCCAAGAGTGGTGGGATGGAACTCGCCCGCGACGTCGCCGAACAGATGCAGCGTGAGGGCAAGGGAGTCATTCTCGACCAATTTTCCAATCCCGACAATCCCCGGGCGCACTATGAGAATACTGGCCCCGAGCTGTGGGAACAAACGGCAGGGCGTATCACCCATTTCGTCTCCAGCATGGGCACGACGGGCACCCTCATGGGCGTGGCGCGCTACCTCAAGGAAAGGAATCCTGCCATCGTCACCGTCGGCTGCCAGCCGGAAGAAGGGTCGCAGATTCCGGGTATTCGTAAGTGGCCGCCGGAATACCTGCCGCGGATCTATCGTCCGGAACTCGTCGATCGCATTGAGCCGATCTCCCAGGCCGAGGCTGAGGAAATGGCGCGGCGGCTGGCGCGCGAGGAAGGGATCTTCGCTGGCATCTCCTCGGGCGGGGCGCTGGCTGCGGCTCTACGTGTGGCCGCCGAGGTGCGCGATGCCGTCATCGTCTTCGTCGTGTGCGATCGCGGTGATCGTTATCTTTCCACCGGCGTTTTTCCTGCCTGACGATGAGCACGCCGACTCTGGCCTTCGATCTCGAGACGATTCCCGACGTGGCCGCGCTGCGGCTGCTCCACGAACTTCCGGAATCCCTACCGGACGACGAAGTGGTGGAATACGCCGCCCAGCGCCAGCGCGCCCGCAACGGCAGCGACTTTCTGCCGCATCACCTGCAGCGCATCGTGACGCTCGCCGGCGTGTGGGACAATGGGCGCGAGGTGAAGGTGTTTTCGCTGGCCGCGCCGGAGCTCGAAGAAGCCGAGATCCTGAGGCAGTTCTTCGTCGCCATCGACAAGAAGCGTCCCCAGCTCGTCACCTGGAACGGCGGCGGGTTCGACTTGCCGGTACTGCACTACCGCAGCCTATTGCACGGTGTGCAGGCGAGTACCTACTGGGAAGTCGGCGAGCGGGAGGCGGAATACCGCTACAACAACTACCTCGGGCGTTTTCACTGGCGCCATCTCGACCTGATGGACGTGCTCGCCGGCTATCAGACGCGTGCCGCCGCGCCGCTCGATCAGATCGCGCGGCTGCTCGGTTTTCCCGGCAAGCTCGGCATGGACGGCGGACAGGTGTGGAGCGCTTGGTGTCGGGGCGAGGCTGCGGCGATTCGTGCCTATTGCGAGACCGATGCGGTCAATACCCATCTGGTTTTCCTGCGCTTCCAGTGGTTGCGCGGTAAGCTCGGCGCGGTAGGGCTGAAGTCCGCACTCGAGCGGGTGCGCGAACATCTCGAAAAACTTTCCGGTGCACACTGGCGCGAATTCCTTGCGCAGTGGTCACCGGCCACCGATTGAACGTTTGGGTACCCGACGAACCGTCGCGAGCGGCTAAAAGATCTGGTGGGGGCGTACAGGATGCGCGACCCATGCCGAAGATGGGCGAGCATGCAAGAGCCGTGCAACCCTGCCGTGCGGTGATTCGCGCACTCGATGGGCGCTTCGCGCACACTGCTCTGGCGCTCATCGGGTACATCCCCGGCCATTTCATGAAAAACAATATGATTCGCGCTGCACGCGTGGTCGGGTTTGAGGGGTTTATTCGTTTGCTACACAAGAAACTTGTTTTTTGTGCTCAGAGCATCTATAATGCGAATCCACCTGCTGCGGCATACTGCACCGTGTGTACCGTGGCTTGGTAGGAAGGAAGTTGAGGAAGTGCGTTCGGATTGTTGACACGGGTCGTGAAGTAAGGAATAATGCTGGTTCTGCCGCGCTGCTGAGGTGGTGTGGGGTTGGAAGAAGTTCTTTAAGAATTTG
>NZ_JAAAUB010000020.1:0-18983 GCF_012911495.1 Tepidiphilus baoligensis | reverse complement strand
TTTTATCAGAGGCGAGGAGGGAGGGGTTTTTCGAGGTGCCCTACAGATCACTGCCAGCGAGCTTGGAGCCAAGACCGAGCTGTGGGATCGGATTGCCGGTGAGCATCAGCGAGATGAAGATCGCTGGAACCGTGTAGGCGATGATCAGCACGACATACTGGGCCACCTGGGTGTAGGTGATCCCTTTCATGCCGCCGAACACGGCGTACATGAAGACGATCGCCATCCCGACGTAGATACCGACTTCGTTCGACACGTTGAGGAAGCGCGAAAAAGCCACGCCGACGCCGGTCATCTGGCCGATGATGTAGGTGATCGAGGCCACCAACAGGCAGATCACCGCCACCACCGCTGCGCTCTTCGAATAAAACCGGTCGCCGATGAACTGCGGCACCGTAAATTTGCCGAACTTGCGCAGGTAGGGAGCAAGCAGCATCGCCAGCAACACGTAGCCCCCGGTCCAGCCCATGAGGAACAAGGCTCCACCATAGCCCATGGTCGAAATGATGCCGGCCATGGAGATGAACGAAGCGGCGCTCATCCAGTCGGCGGCAGTGGCCATGCCGTTCATCACGGGATTGACCTGGCCTCCGGCGACATAGTACTCGGCCGTCGATCCCGCCCGGCTCCAAATCGCAATGCCGATGTACAGCGAGAACGACAGTCCCACCATCAAGTAAATCCAAGCTTGCACGGACATGATCGTCGCTCCTTATTCTTCGTGCACGTCGAATTCGCGATCGATCTTGTCCATCGCGTAGGCGTAGTAGAAGATCAATGCGACGAAGACGTACATCGATCCTTGATGGGCGAACCAGAACCCGAGCGGATAGCCGCCGAGATGGATCGAGTTGAGCGCGGGCGCAAGGATGATTCCCGCGAGGTAAGACACGATGAACCAGACGACCAGGACGATCGAGATCAATCGCAGGGTCGCCGACCAGTAAGCTTGCGGCGATTTATTCATTTTCCATCTCCTTCATCCTCTTCGGTAGCAAAAGAGTGTCGAGCCCGGGCATCGATGCCACCCTGGCCCTATTAATCGTATAAATATCCGCTTACATAGAACTTACAGAAAAAACCCGCCTTGCGGCGGGTTTTCTTCTGTGCTGCACACGAAGCCAGGATCACATGCGGGCGATCATCGCCTCGCCGAAGCCAGAACAGCTCACTTCGGTGGCTCCTTCCATGAGCCGGGCGAAGTCGTACGTGACGATCTTGTCTTGGATGGTACGCTCCATCGCCTTGATGACCAGATCCGCCGCTTCTTTCCAGTCGAAGAAGCGCAGCATCATTTCGGCCGAGAGGATGAGCGAGCCGGGGTTCACCTTGTCGAGGCCGGCGTACTTCGGCGCCGTGCCGTGCGTGGCTTCGAACACGGCGTACAGGTCGCCGACGTTCGCCCCCGGGGCGATGCCGATGCCGCCCACCTGCGCCGCCAGCGCGTCCGAAATGTAGTCGCCGTTGAGATTGAGCGTGGCGATCACGTCGTATTCGGCCGGACGCAGCAGGATCTGCTGCAGGAAGGCGTCGGCGATCGCGTCCTTGACCACGATCTCGCGCCCCGTTTTCGGGTTGGTGAACTTGCACCATGGGCCGCCATCGATCGGCTGGGCGCCGAACTGCTCCTGCGCCACGCGGTAGCCCACGTCACGGAAGAGCCCTTCGGTGAACTTCATGATGTTGCCCTTGTGCACGAGGGTCACCGACTTGCGGTCGTTGTCGATGGCGTACTGGATCGCCGCGCGCACCAGGCGTGTGGTGCCCTCGATCGACACGGGCTTGATCCCGATTCCCGAGGTTTCGGGGAAACGGATCTTCTTCACGCCCATTTCGTTCTGCAGGAAGTCGATCACCTTGCGCGCACCGTCGGACTGGGCCGGCCATTCGATGCCGGCGTAGATGTCCTCCGTATTCTCACGGAAGATCACCATGTCGACGAGCTCGGGACGCTTGACCGGCGAAGGCACGCCGTTGAAGTAGCGCACCGGACGGATGCATTGATAGAGATCCATCTCCTGGCGCAGCGCCACGTTGAGCGAGCGGATGCCGCCGCCCACCGGCGTGGTCATCGGCCCCTTGATGGAAACGGCGAATTCCTTGAGCGCCGCGAGCGTTTCTTCCGGCAACCACTGGTCGGGCCCATAGACGCGCGTGGCTTTCTCGCCGGCGTAGACTTCCATCCAGTGGATCTTGCGCTTGCCACCATAGGCTTTCTCGACGGCCGCGTCGATGACCTTGATCATCACCGGTGTAATGTCGATCCCGATGCCATCGCCTTCGATGTAAGGCACGATGGGATTGTCGGGGATGGGCTGCCCCAATACGATTTTCTGGCCACCCGCAGGTACCTCGATCTTGGACTCGCTCACGGTCATTCTCCCTGATGTCATCATCGCGGGCATGCGACGGCCGCAGCTCACCCGCAGCCTCCGCCCCGCATCTTCCAGCGCCCCAGGGCGCCACCGTTTCGTATTATCCAATAAAATTCCACGATCCGAAAGAACGCCGCCCCCCAGCCCCCTCCGCCGCAAGGTATCATCGAGCACTTCGAACAACGACCCGCGCGGCCGCACGGCGGGGTGTGATGACCGGATGCCCGTGCGTCGATTCGACCGGGATCGCATCCCACGCACTCACGCTGCCCTGCCCCATGAAGGCTCGCGGCGATTTTTCGAGACATCCCGTTGTCATCCTTCCAAGACGAGGAGTAGACGCGATGCAGTACCCTCTGCCGCCCGAACGTATCGCCGAGACCATGGCCCAGATGATGATCGAAGGGTTTGATCGTCATTATCGAATCTTCCGCGCCACCTCGGGACGAGCAAAAGAACTGTTCGAAGCCGGAGACTGGTCCAAGTTGCTCGAAGCGGTACGAGAGCGCGTGGAATTCTACGATCGGCGCGTCGAGGAGACCGTCGAGCGCCTGCGCCGCGCGTTCGACATCGCCAACCTCGACGATGCGATCTGGCAGCAAGTGAAGCTGCACTATATCGGCCATTTGCTCGAACACAAGCAACCGGAACTCGCCGAGACCTTCTTCAATTCGGTGACGACGAAAATCCTGCATCGCAGCTACTTCAACAATCAATACATTTTCGCCCGCCCGGCGATCTCCACTGAATACATCGAATCCTACCCGCCCGTCTATACCAGTTACTATCCCAAGGAAGAGGGGCTGCGACGCACCATCCGGCGCATCCTCGAAGATTTCGACTGGCAACGGCCTTTCGAGCATCTGGACCGCGACGTCGTCCATATCCTGCGCACCGTCAAACGCCATCTGGGCGGACGCTGGCCGGCACCCGAAGTCAACGCGCAAATCCAGGTGCTCTACTCTGCTTTCTACCGCAACAAGACCGCCTACGTCATCGGCAAGGCGATCAATGGGCACCAGGAATACCCCTTCGCGGTGGCCGTGCGCCACGGCAAATCGGGCATGCTGGTGGTCGACGCCATCCTGCTCGAAGCCTGGCGCATCTCGGTGCTCTTTTCGCTGTCGCGCGCCTACTTCCTCGTCGACATGGAAGTGCCTTCGGGCTATGTCAATTTCCTGCGTTCCATCATGCCCAACAAACCACGCTCCGAGCTCTACACCATGCTGGGGCTGGGCAAGCAGGGTAAGACAATGTTCTTCCGCGATCTCATCGCCCATCTGCGCCACTCGAACGACCACTTCATCATCGCCCCCGGCATCAAGGGGATGGTGATGCTCGTCTTCACCCTACCCTCTTTCCCTTACGTCTTCAAGATCATCAAGGACGTCTTCGGCAGCAGCAAGAACATCGACCGCGAAACGGTGCGGCAGAAATATCTCATGGTCAAGCGCGTCGACCGGGTCGGTCGCATGGCCGACACTTTGGAATTCTCCCAGGTGGCCCTGCCGTTGGCTCGTTTCTCGCCGGAGCTGCTCGAAGAGCTGCGTACAGTGGCCTCCTCCTCCTTCGAGATCGAGGGCGACCAGATCGTGATCAAACATCTTTACATCGAACGGCGCATGACACCGCTCAATCTGCATCTAGAAAATGCCGACGAGGAGACGCTCGAACATGCGGTGCGCGAATACGGCAATGCAATCCGCGAGATGGCCATCGCCAACATCTTCCCCGGCGACATGCTATGGAAGAACTTCGGCATCACCCGCTACGGTCGCGTCGTGTTCTACGACTACGACGAGATCGAGTACATGACCGACGTCAATTTCCGCGCCATCCCGCTGGCGCCCTATCCCGAGATGGAGTTCTCGAGCGAAGCCTGGTACAGCGCCGGGCCGCTCGACGTCTTTCCCGAAGAGTTCGCCACCTTCCTCCTGGGCGATCCGCGCATCCGCAAAGCCTTCCTCAAATACCACCGTGACCTGCTCACGCCCCAATTCTGGCAGGAAGTACAACGACGCATCCGCGCCGGGTTGGTGGAGGATTTCTTCCCCTACGGCGAGGAGTTACGGTTCTGCAATCTCTACCCACCGAAACGGCGAAAGCCTTCGTTACCCCGAACCGCCGTCGAGATGCCATAATGAGGCGCGATGAAACGATCCCAACGGGACGAACTGCCATGAACGAGACGAGATTTCCCCTTCTCCTGCTCGGCGCCACCGTGCTGCTCACGGCTTGTGCCGAGAACCCCTACCGCGGCGAGCATGCGAAGGCCGCCACCGGCGCCACCATCGGCGCCGTAGCAGGCGGCGTAGTCGGCAGGGCCGTTGCCAGCGACAATGCCAAAACCGGTGGCACGCTCATCGGCGCCGCGGTGGGCGCCACCGTAGGCGGTCTCATCGGCCGACAAATGGACCAGCAGGAAGCGGAGCTGCGCCGCCAAATGGCCAGCACCGGCGTCGAAATCCAGCGTCAGGGCGATACGATCCGCCTGCAAGCCCCCGAGGCCATCACGTTCCAAACGGGTAGCGCCACCCTGCAGCCGCAGTTCATGGGCGTGCTCGACCAGCTCGCCCAGAGCCTGCAGCAGTATCCGAACACCATCGTGCGCATCGAAGGGCACACCGACTCCACCGGCTCGGCGGCCTTCAACCAGACGCTGTCGGAAAACCGCGCCCAGGCAGTGGCGAGCTACCTCATCCAGCGCGGCGTGCCGACCAATCGCATCCAGACCGTGGGATTCGGCGCTACCCGACCCATCGCCGACAACCGCACCCCCGAGGGTCGGGCCAAGAACCGCCGTGTGGAGATTTTGCTCGTGCCCATCGTCGATCAGCAGGGTCGAGGCTGACCGGCCGAAGATTCAGCCCAGGGGCCGTCTGAGCGCGCTACGCCGCTGTTGCCAATCCGGCAGGTAGCGCGCCACCAGGGCCCAGAACGCCGGGCCGTGGTGCGCATGGAACAGATGGGCGAGCTCGTGGACGACCACGTATTCGATGAGCTCTGACGGGCGCTCGGCCAGATAGAGGTTGAACGTCAAACGCCTCGTGGCCCGGGTGCAACTTCCCCAAATGGATGTGCAGGGACGGATGCGCCACCGAATGGAAGGAGCCTGCATCCGCTCTTGCCACTGAGGCACCAACGATTCCAGAAACCTTGCGAGCCGTTCCCCTTGCCAGGCACGCAAAAGCTTCCATGCGCTCTCCCGGTTCCCGACGCCCTGCACCAGGAACCCCTCCCGTTCGCTGAAAAGAACCGGCGCATCATCGGATCCGCCCGAAACGATCCTCAGGGGATAGGGTACGCCGAAGAGCCAAGCCCGGTCTGCCGACGCTCGGCGCAAGTGCGATCGCTGTTTTTGCACCCAAGCCAATTTTCCCCGTATCCAGGCCGATACCGCCTCCCCGTCGGCATGCAAGGGGATGGACACGCGCAAACGTCCGTCGGGCGGCACGACGCGAAGATGCCAGTGGCGGATGGACTTGCGCCGCACCTCCACGACTTCCCCGTCGACCTCCAGGAATCCGGTTTCGGCTTTCATGGTCAGCGATGCTACCATAGCCCCAGTCCACGCCACCCTACGAGGTCGTCATCATGCTCTTCACCGAAGCCCTGCGCATCGAAGTCCAGCGCAACGTCGCCCAGGCGCTCGCCGAGGACGTCGGTACGGGCGATCTCACCGCTCGCCTGATCGAAGCCGAAGCGCGCGTGCGCGCCCGCGTCATCAGCCGGGAAGCGGCGATCCTGTGCGGCCAACCCTGGTTCGAGGCGACGCTGCGCGTGCTCGACCCTTCGGCAAGTTTCACTTGGCACGCCGCCGAAGGAGCGGAAGTCGCACCCGAGCAAACGCTGTGTGAAGTGGAGGCAAACGCCCGGGCGCTGCTCACCGCCGAGCGCACGGCACTCAACTTCCTGCAGCTGCTCTCCGGTACGGCCACCACCACGCGCGCCTACGTGCGCGCGGTCGAGGGCACGCGGGCCCGCATCGTCGACACACGCAAGACGGTGCCGGGCTTGCGTCTGGCGCAGAAATACGCCGTGCACGTGGGCGGCGGCACCAACCACCGGCTGGGGCTCTACGACGGCATCCTCATCAAGGAGAACCACATCATCGCCGCCGGCGGCATCCGCCAGGCGCTCGCGCGGGCTCAAGCGCTGGAGGCGGCGCACGCCTTCATCCAGGTGGAGGTAGAGACGCTCGACGAACTCGCCGAGGCGCTGGAAGCCGGGGCGCAGATGATCCTGCTCGACAACATGACGCTCGAGCAGATGAAGGAGGCCGTGTGGATCAACGCCGGCCGCGCCGAGCTCGAAGTCTCCGGCGGCGTCGACCTCGACCGGGTGCGGGCGATCGCCGAGACGGGCGTCGACCGCATCTCGGTGGGCAAGCTCACCAAGGACGTGCGGGCCGTCGACCTCTCCTTGCGCCTGCTCGAAACTTGAGCCTCCGGAGGACCTGACCCCCACACAGGCAAGGGGGTCGCCCTCCGGAACGATTTACACACCCTCAGGCATGCGCCGCGATATAGTCCTTCACCTGTTGCACATCGGCCGGCAAGCGCATCACGCGCTGCGGCCGCTGCTCCAGATCGGCGAGCTCGGCCGGGCGCGGCGGCTCGAATCCTACTGCCTCGCGCAGCGTCTCGGCAAACTTCGCCGCCTGCGCCGTCTCGAGGACGACCACCGGCATGTCCTCGATACCGGCACGCCGCGCCACCGTCACCGCATCGGCCGTGTGCGGATCGATGAGCACCCGGTGGCGCGTCCAGACGTCGCGGATGGCCGCGAGCCGGTCGGCATGCGTGCTGCGACCGGAGACGAAGCCGAATTCCGGCAAGCGCGCCCAATACGGCGTGCCCTCGAGATCGAAGTGCCCCTGGGTCTCCAGAGCCCGCCACAGCCGGCGCAGCGCCTCCGTATCGCGCCCAACCAGATCGAAAACGAAGCGCTCGAAGTTCGAGGCCTTGGAGATGTCCATCGACGGGCTGGACGTGGCAAACGTCTCGCTCGATGCGCGCGGGCGATAGACGCCGGTGCGGAAGAACTCGTCGAGCACGTCGTTCTCGTTGGTGGCCAAAATCAGGCGCCCGATGGGTAGCCCCATCTGGCGGGCGATGTGCCCGGCGAGGATGTTGCCGAAGTTGCCGCTGGGCACGGCGAAAGCCACCGGCTCGCCCACACGATCGACTGCCTGGAAGTAACCGGCGAAGTAATAGACCACCTGCGCGGCGATGCGCGCCCAGTTGATCGAATTGACCGCGCCGATGCGGTGACGGCGCTTGAAATCGGCATCCTGGCTCACCGCCTTGACGATGTCCTGGGCATCGTCGAAGGTCCCCTCGACGGCGAGGTTGTGGATGTTCGGTTCCTGCAGCGAATACATCTGCGCGCGCTGAAACGGGCTCATGCGCCCGGCCGGCGAGAGCATGAAGACCTGCACGCGCTCGCGCCCACGCATGGCGTATTCGGCGGCCGAGCCGGTATCGCCCGAAGTGGCACCAAGGATGTTCAAGCGCTCATCGCGGCGCTCGAGCACATGCTCGAAGAGCTCGCCCAGCAGCTGCAGGGCCATGTCCTTGAAGGCGAGCGTGGGACCATTGGAGAGCTCGAGGATCCCGAAACGCCTCTCTTCCAACCAGGTGAGCGGCGTGATGCGCGCGGCGCGCGCCGGATGACGGGCGAAGGGGTAGCGCGTTGCGGTGTAGGTGCGCACCACCAACCGGGCGAGCTCGTCCTCGGCGATATCGTCGATGTAACGACGCAGCAGCTCCCAGGCGAGTTCCCCATAAGGCAGGCGCGACAGGCGCGCGAGCTCCGCGGAAGCAATGTGGGGATACTGCGCCGGCACGTAGAGCCCGCCGTCGGCGGCGAGCCCTTCCAGCAAGATGTCGGAAAACTTTAGTACGGGCGCCTGCCCACGCGTCGACAAGTACTCCACGGCCACCTCGAGATCGAACGATAGCCGCGATTATACGACGCTCGCGCGCAGAGCCTCGAGGGGCGGGCGACGCAGCAGTGGCTGCACGGTGGCCATTCCTACGGCGACCACCCCAAGTACGGCAAGCCCCCCCGCTGCGGCGAGCACCCCCCAGCTGAGCGCCACTTCCAGGCGGAAGACCGAAGCCGCGAGCCACAGACCTACCCCCGCGCTCAAAACGACCGAAACCAGCGCCCCCACAGCACCGAGCGTGGCGAACTCGAGCGCGAGCGTGGCGAGAATCTGTCGGCGCCGCGCCCCCAACGCCCGCAGGATGGCCACACGCTGGAGCCGCTCCTCCTGTCCCAGCATCCAGCCTACCGCCAACACCAGCGCGCCCGTCCCCAAGGTGAAAGAAAATACCGCCTGCAACAGCGCAGCCACCTGGTCGCTCATGCGTTCGAACTGCTCGCGGATGCGACCGACATCGATCACGGTGACGTTGGGAAAACGCTCGAGCAAAGTCCGCTCGAACGCTTCCCGGCCTGGCGGCAAGCGGTAGCTCGTCAGCCAAGAGGCAGGGAATGATTCAAGCAGAGACGGATGGGTAATGATGAAGAAATTGACGTTCATCGACTCCCAACGCAGTCGCCGGATGCTGGTTACGACGCCCTCGACCTCCTGCAGGTCGATGACGAAACGCAAGCGGCTCCCCAACTGCAGGCCGAAGGTCTGAGCCAGACTCTCCTCGACCGAAAGCGCGTTCTCCGGCGCGCCGGGCTCACCGTGCCAGCGCCCGGCCACCACGCGGTTGTCTTCGGGCAAGGTCAGCCCATGGCTCAAGTTGAATTCTCGCCGCATCAACCGCTGCGCGCGCGCGTCCGTGAAAGACTCGTCGCTCACCGGCACTGCATCGATCGCAACCAAGCGGGCGCCCCCCACCATGGGCCAGAAACGCGGCTCGTCGAACCCCGCCTCGACAAACGAGGCACGCACCCCTTCCACCTGATCGGCCTGCACGTTGAGGAGAAAACGATTGGACGCATCCGGAGGAATTCTGAAACGCCAGGATTCCAACAGGTCGCCACGAACGATGGCCAACAGCCACAACGCTGCCAAGCCCAAAGCAAGCGCACTGGCCTGCAGGGCGGCAAGCCCTTTCTGGTTGCCGAGCGCTCGCCAGGCGAGCCGCAGCGGAACCACCGCCCCCTCAGAAAAACGCCTGAAGGCCGCAAACCCGGCCGATCCCACGCCCAGCAGCAGGACGAAGCCCAGAATCAATCCACCAAAGACACCGACAGCCAATCGCACCTCGCCCGCGAGCAAGACCGTGAGCGCAAAAAGTGCGAACGCACCACACGCAGCCGTAGCGAGCACTCCACCACGCCAGCCCCCCAGGTTGCGCCGCAGTACGGCTAGCGGTGTCACCTGCGCGAGCGCCACGAGCTGAGGCACGGCAAATCCGAAGGCGAGCAGGAGGGCGAGCAGAGCAGCCGGCCACGCAGCCCACCACCGCAGCGCGGGAAGACTGGAAGTCTCCATCACCCGTGCAGCGAGCGAAGCGAACCCCTGCTGCGCGAGTAATCCCAGCACTGCCCCGAGCAGGAGAGCGAGCACGATCGCTGCGGCGAACTCTCCGAGCACGATCGCCGCCACCCGGTAACGGCTCGCCCCCAAACAACGCAGCAAGGCGGCGGTATCGAGCCGATCGCGCACGAAGCGGCGAGTTGCCAGTCCCACGGCGACGGCGGCGAGAGCCGTCGCCGCCAACACCGCCAGACGTAGGAAACGCTGCGTCTGCTCGAGTAAAGTCTTCACTGCCGGCTGAGCGTCTTCGAGCGAGACGAACTCCTCACCCTTGGTCAAACGCGCCGTTGCCTCTCGTGCCACGCGACGTAGCACCGACTCGGGGCCACTCAAATGAACACGCCACTGAGCCCGCACGCCAGGCCCGAGGAGACCACTAGCCGGCAAGTCGGCGAGGCTGATCCAGGATTCGGGCAACAGATCGAGAAAATTTCCCCCATGTTCCGGATTGAGGCGCACGATGGCAGAGACGCGCAAGGAGAGGCGCCCCACCCGGACCTCGTCGCCGGGACCGACGCCGAGTAGCCCGGCGAGCGACTCATCGACCCACACCTCTCCTGGTGCCGGACCCCCTTGTAAAGTTTCTTCCCGTCCCCCCTCGGCGCTACGCCTCAGCACGAACTGCCCACGCAGGGGATAACGAGGAGGAATGGCCCGCAGAGAAGACAATTGCCAGCGCTCGCCCACGCGCAGGATCGATGCCATGGCCACGCTCTGGGCCTGCTCGATCTCAGGATATTCCTCGAGCCAAGCAAGAAGCTCGGCTCGCAAGGGGCGATTGGCGGTGATCATGGCATCGGCGCCGAGCCAAGCTCCCGCTTCCTGCAGCAACGCACGTCCCAGGCGATCGTTGAGCCACAGAACGCTGCCCACGGCAGCCACGGCGAGAGCCAGCGCCGCAATGATAGCGGCAAACGCCGGCGTACGCAGATCCCGCCGCAGCAGGTGTAGTGTGACTCGCCTACTCATGCCGAGAGCACATGGGTGACGAGCGTGGCCCAATAGGCCGCTCCCAAAGACAAGAGTTCGTCGTTGAAGTCGTAATGAGGACTATGCAAGAGGCACCCTCCCTCGCCCGGACCGTTGCCGATCCAGACATAGGCCCCGGGGCGGTGTTGCAAAAAGAAAGCGAAATCCTCCGCGCCCATCGACGGCGGCGCTTCACGGCACACGTTCTGCGCCCCGACGAGCGCCACTGCGGCCTCGGCGCAGCGGGCCGCCGCAGAAGCAGTATTGATCGTGGGTGGATAACCTTCGTCCCACTCGACGTCCAAAGAAAGGCCGTAAGCCGATGCCACCCCCTGCCCGATGCGCTCGATCGCCTCGCCGATGCGGGAGAAAAGCTCCGGAGAGAAGGCGCGCACGGTCCCGGCGAGCTCCGCCTCCGCGGGGATCACGTTGAAGGCATGCCCGGCATGGAATTGCGTCACCGACAACACCGCCGCCTGCAGCGGATCCACCCGACGGCTCACCACCGTCTGCAAGGACTGCACGAGCGCCGCCCCTGCGGCGATGACGTCATCACCCAAATGCGGCATGGCTGCATGCGTTCCGCGTCCGCGCAAGACGATGCGAAAACGCTCGGTACCGGCCATCACCGGACCGGAGTGCACTGCGAATTGACCCACCGGCAATCCTGGCCAGTTGTGCATGCCATAGATCTCGCGCACGGGATAGCGCTCGAAGAATCCCTCTTCGACCATGCGCTTCGCCCCTCCTCCCCCCTCTTCTGCGGGCTGGAAAACGAAAACCACGGTCCCTGCAAACGCCGGATCAGCAGCGAGCAATTCCGCAGCGGCAAGGAGCATGGCCGTATGACCGTCATGGCCGCATGCATGCATTTTGCCCGGCTCGCGCGAAGCATGCGCAAAGGTATTGGCCTCGGGGATGGGCAGTGCATCCATGTCGGCACGCAGTGCGATCATCGGCCCCTCGCCCCTTCGCCCCTCGAGCACCGCGACCACCCCCGTCTCCGCCAAACCTTCGACCGGATCGAGCCCGAAGGAGCGCAAACGTTCGGCGACGAAAGCAGCGGTACGCCGTTCCTCGTAAGCCAGCTCCGGATGTGCGTGCAACTCGTGCCGCCATTCACGCCACACCCGTTCGCGGGACTGCGCCCGCACCAACCATCGTCTTGCCTCCATCGCCCCCTCTCAGTCTCGAGAACCCCTTCACTCGATCACGAGCTGCACCTTGGTTGGCGGCAAACCCTTGGCACGTCGAGCATTCTCGATGAGCTCGGCCGCTTCGGTCTGCCGTTTCTCGAGCGCCCAGATCACTGCCGTGCGCCCATCCTCGTTGCGTCTCTCGGTGTCCGCTCCAGCAGCGAGCAAACGCTTGACCACGTCCACGTGACCATTGCGTGCCGCCAACATCAAGGCCGTGCTCCCGTTGGGCGCGGGGGCATTCACGTCGGCCTTGGCACGCAGCAGAACTTCGACACACTCCACATTCCCCCCGAGCGCCGCATAATGCAAAGGCGTCCAGCCCGCGTGGTCGATGATGGCGCCGGCGTCGATCAAACGCTGCAACACTTTGGCGTTTCCTTTGAGGGCTGCCCTCATCGCAGGCGTCTCCCCGAGGAGGTTGCGCCGATTGGGAGAAGCGCCCGCTCGCAGCAGCAGCTCCACCATCGCTTCGTCGCCATTGGCAGCAGCAAGGCTCAAGAGCGGATTCCCCTGTGCATCGGTGGTGTTCGGATCGATCCCTTTGGCGAGGAGTTTCTGCATCGTGGCCGTGTCGCCGTTTTGTACGGCGAACTCGGTGTCCTCGACGAGGTCGGACGCCCGAGCCGCGGTGATGCCCCAGCTCAAAACAAAGGCCAGAACCATCATCCTCGGGCTCGTCATGGCCATGAAATATTTTCTCGAAGTATCGCTCATTGGGCAGAGTTCCTTGTCCCGAAAAAGAGGCGGAAAAAATTCTCGGTGGTGCGCTCAGCGATGCGCTCGAACGACACGCCGCGCACCTGGGCGAGGCACTCGGCCACGAAACGCACGTAAGCCGGCTCGTTCGTCTTGCCTCGATGCGGCACCGGCGCGAGATACGGTGCATCGGTCTCCACGAGGATGCGATCCTCGGGAACGTACGCGGCCACTTCGCGCAGCGCCGCGGCGTTCTTGAAAGTGAGAATGCCGGAAAAGGAAATATACATCCCCAAATCGAGCGCCGCGCGTGCCACCTCGAGCGATTCGGTGAAGCAGTGCATCACTCCGCCGACGGCCTCGACCCCTTCCTCGCGCAGGATCATCAGGGTATCTTCGGCCGCGGCGCGTGTGTGTACGATGACCGGCTTGCCGCAGGCACGCGCCGCCCGCAGATGGGTACGAAAGCGCTCGCGCTGCCACTCGGGACGATCGGTGAGCCGATAATAGTCTAGCCCCGTCTCCCCGATGCCGATGACCTTGGAATCGGCCGCGAGCTCGACGAGTCGCTCCAGCGTCGGCTCCTCACCCCCTTCGTGATCGGGATGCACGCCGACGCTCGCCCACAGCCGATCGTCGCTGCGCGCGACCGTCAAGACCTTGGGAAAATCCTCCAGGGTCACACCAATGCACAAGGCCCAGCCCACACCGAGCGCATCCATGTTCGCCAGCACTTCCGGCAGACGTTCGGCCAGCCCAGGAAAATCGAGATGACAATGCGAATCGACCAGAAAGGACATCGCTTCCCTTTACAAAGTATGTGTGGTACGGCCAGAGCCGAGCAAAGCACCCAGCTTGCGCTCGATACGCACGCGCAACTGCTCAGAGGACTCCGATTCGGCGAAATGCACGCCGATTCCTTGCACCCGGTTGCCGGGAACCCCCGAGGGAGTGATCCACACCACCGAGCCAGACACCGAAAAACGCTCGGTCTCGTCGGGCAATTGCAGCAAAAGAAATACCTCGTCTCCCAGATCGTAGTGCTTGGTCGTCGGCACGAACACGCCACCACGCCGCAAAAAAGGCATGAAAGCCGCGTACAAGGCACTGACGTTGGCCACGTTCAGCGACAAGACCGTGGGTCTGACCTCGGTATTCGGTCCATCGGTACGCGGTCCATTCTCCTGCATCATCGTTTCGCTCCAAGCGTTTCGGCGTAAGCCGTCAAAACTTCCTCGAGATAGAGGCGTAAGTTGAGCGGATGTCGCACCCATTGCGCACGCGCCCTGACCCTGGTTTCCAATGCGATCCATGCACGCAAAGAAGCGTGTCGCGCGAGAGCGCGCAACCGCGCCTCGGAGCGAGGAAAATAACATGCCTTGGCGCCAGCCGCGATTCGAGCCAAATCGTGCAACCAGCGCAACCACCAATCCATCCACGCATCCAGATCGAAGCCGCTGTCCCGAGTCTCCTTCGACTTGAGCCAGGACTCCAGCCCCGCCGCCCAGACCAGAGGTGCCTGCGGCGCCGCTCCCCCGACCTCACCGAGAAACCGTTCGAACCACTCTCCCCAGCCTGCGCGTGCCCAACGCAAGGCGGCCAGTGGCGCCCCACCGGCAAGATCGAGCAGACTCACGGCCTGATCTCCGTCCTTTTGGGTCTGGAGCCAGAGCAGCGCTACCTCCCGCGATGGCGGCACGATCCACCAAAGCTGGCAGCGACTCCGCACCGTCGGCAGCAAGGCTTGCGGGACATCCGTCACCAATAAAAATAATACCTCTGCCGGGGGCTCCTCCAAGACCTTGAGTAAGGCATTGGCGGTGAACCGGTTCATTGCCTCCGCCGGCATGATCGTCACCACCCGCCGCCCGGTTTCGGCCAAGCTCAAACCTTCTTGCACCTCCCGGATCCGTTCGATCGTGATCTGTCTGCCTTCGTTCCCCTCTTCGACAGCAGGCACGAGCCGCCAGGACCGTGGGTGCCCGCCGGCCAGCAGCAGGCGACAAGCGCGGCACTGACCACAGGGCGCATCCCCCGACTCGGGCTTCCGCTCACACAACCAGCGAGCGCCAAGCACTTCCGCTAGGCGCTGCTTGCCCACCCCGGCCGGTCCGCCGAGAATGAGCGCCTGAGGCGCTTGACCGCCCCGCATCGCCGCCACGAAACGACGATAGAACGGTTCGAGCCAAGGCATCAACGCGGCCATCGATGTTGCACCTCTGCAATCACTCGTCGCGACAACACCTCGGGCGAATCGGTCGCATCGAGCACGACGAAACGTTGCGGCTCGCGTCCCGCCCGTTCGAGATAAGCAGCACGCACCCGGGCAAAAAACGTCTCGTCGAGCCGCTCGAAACGGTCACGACCTCGCGCCCCGGTCTGGGCGAGCCGCCTAGCTGCCACGGCCGGGTCGAGATCGAAGAGAAAAGTCAGATCCGGGCGTACTCCCCCCAGCACCCAGCGCTCGATGAGGGTAAACCGCCCCGCGTCTACACCTCGCCCCCCCACCTGATAGGCATAAGAAGCATCGGCGAAGCGATCACAGACCACCCAACGTCCAGCCGAGAGCGCCGGTAAGATCCGCGCATGGAGATGCTCGTAGCGAGCAGCGAACATTACTAGGAGCTCGGTCTCCGGGGTCATCGATTCCGACAGAACCACCTCGCGCAAACGCTCACCGAGCGGCGTGCCACCCGGCTCACGCGTGCGCTCGAAAGACGTGCCTCGCTGCTGCAAAAATAGGCACAAGGCCTCGATCTGGGTAGACTTCCCCGCCCCGTCGATTCCCTCGAACGTGATGAAAGGTACGCGCGCCACGGATTCCCTCATGGTGCGCTCCGTCCTCTCCGCCAGCGGGCCACCGCGCGGTTGTGCTCTTCGAGCGTACGCGAAAACTCGCTCGACCCATCGCCGCGCGCCACGAAATAAAAGAAATCGGTCTTTTCCGGCCTTGCCGCCGCCCACAGTGACTCTCGCCCCGGGAGACAAATGGGCGAAGGAGGCAAACCACCGCGAGTATAGGTATTGTAGGAATGATCCTCCCGAAGATGGCGTCGCAACAATTTCCCTTCGAATGAATCGCCCATACCGTAGATCACGGTCGGATCGGTCTGCAGCGGCATGTTGCGGCGCAAGCGGTTGACGAAGACCGAAGCCACCTTGCCCCGCTCGTCCGACCTCCCCGTCTCTTTTTCGATGATGGACGCCAGGATGAGCAGCTCATAGGGCGAAGCCAGCGGCAACTCCGGATCACGCGCCTGCCACGCCGCCAACAGCTCCTCTTGCATCTTACGATATGCCATGCGGTAGAGCACCAAATCCGTAGTCTTGCGATCGAACACATAGGTATCGGGGAAGAAGAGCCCTTCGGGCAAGGCTTCTTCCGCACCAATCGCGGAAAGTAAAGTCTGCTCGTCCACGCCGACCAAGGTTTTTTCCACCCAGGGATGGCGATCGATCGCACTGCGCATCTGGGCCAACGTCCAGCCCTCGACGATGGTGATAGTCTCCAGGATACGCTCACCTCGGCGCAGCAAGTCGAGCAAGGCCGACATCGTCAGCCCATGCTCCACTCGATAATAGCCCGCAATGATCGGCCCTCCCCGAGAAAAGCGCGCCAGAAGATAGAAGGCATACGGCTCCACACCGACTCCCTGGCGCGCCAGATGACGCCCTGCCTCCAAAGCGGATGCGCCGCGCGGCACCTCCACTTCCAGCGAGGAGGCAGCCAGCGGCAAAGGTCGCACGTAAACCCACCATGCAGTCGCCGCCACCACGGCAAAAAGAACGGCAAAGGCAAGGAGCCCACCCCAGAGCCAACGCCTTCTGCCACCTTTTTCCACAGTCATGTTCCCGACTCCAAAGCCACGCCGTGCGCCCGGCACAAAGTAACAATCACGATTTTATAGGGGCACCACGAAAAACCGTAGCGAGCGAATGCAGGGCAAGGTGCCGGGAACGCAGGATGCCGGACATACCTCCTCGATAGGTGAGCAAGCAAGCACCACGCCACCCCGGCATACGGCCGCGCAGTAGGTTATTCGGAGCGCCCTATAATGTACACACGACAAACCCACATACACGCCGTTCCCCATGCCCATCCCCAGCACGTTCTTCACACACCTCATCGATCTGGGTTACCGAATCGAAGCGGACGAGTCGATCCCACCGAATGCAGCGGCGCAACCACCGTACATCGTGCCGTTACCCAACCTGGCCGTACTGCGCGCAGAAGGTCCAGATGCCGCCAGCCTACTGCACAACCTCCTGACCCAAGACATAAAATCCCTCTCCATCGGCGGCGAAGCACGCTGGGCAGCGCTGCTAACCCCCAAAGGACGAACCCTAGCCCTCGTGCTCCTATGGCGAGACGCGGCGGAACGCTTCTTTTTGATACTCGAGGCATCGCTCGTCGAACCATTGCGCACCACACTCCTTCGTTACCGATTGCGCAGCAAAGTCGACTTCACATACGAAGACGGGTTGGTCACCCTGGCCCGACTCCCCTCCCTCACTCCGCAGGCGCCATTCCTGCCGCCCGTGCTGGAAACGGTCGGTGAGCGCCGTTTTCTCCATCTGGGGCCCGACTTCGTACTCGATTTCCTCCCCGCACAGGAAGCCCCGGAGCATTTCACCACCCGACTCACCGAACGGTACGCTCCCGGCGGCACCGTTCACTGGCGCCTTGCACTCATACGCCACGGCCTACCGTGGTTGCTTCCCGTCAACCAGGAAGAATTTCTGCCACAATGGATCAACTTGGATCGCCTCGGCGCAGTGAGCTTCACCAAAGGCTGCTATCCCGGACAAGAAATCGTAACGCGCACACACTATCTCGGGCGCGTCAAGAAGCGTATGTACCGACTCGGTACTGCCGAAGGCTCGCCCCCGCAGGCGGGAGACGAGTGCTTTTCTCCAGTCTTTGGGCGACAAGGGGCTGGACGCGTCGTGCTTTCGGCGCTCCGCCCCGAAGGTGGGTTCGAGCTGCTCGCCGTACTCCAACGCGAAGCGGCTGAATCGGGTGAAGTGCATCTCGGATCACCCGAAGGCGCACAGGCTGAAATCCTGTCGCTCCCCTATTCACTGGATTGAACCATGTGCCTCATCGCCTTCGCCTGGCAAGTACATCCGGAGTATTCCCTCATCCTTGCCGCCAACCGCGACGAATACTTCGATCGCCCGGCCGAACCCATGCACTGGTGGCCGGACCTACCGCTCCTTGCCGGTCGAGACCTCACGGGTGGAGGAACTTGGCTAGCGCTCAGCCGTACCGGCCGGTTGGCTGCGCTGACCAACTACCGGGACCCGACGCAACACCGGGCCGGAGCTCCCAGCCGCGGTCGGCTCGTCGTGGCCGCGGCAATGGCCGACGACCCCCCCGTGGACGTGCTCGAACGTATCGCGGAGCATAAGAACGATTACCCACCGTTCAACCTGATCGTGATCGACCGTGACGAAGCAGCGATCCTGGAATCGCGTACCGGTCGTATCGGGCCGATTTCTCCCGGCCTGCACGTCCTCTCGAACGCTTTGCTCAACACCCCCTGGCCCAAAGCAGAACGCGCCCGAACCCTGCTGGAGAAAGCAATTTTTCCCCGACCGACGCAGGAAGGGCTGATCACGCTCCTCACTGACCGTTCGCACGCCCCAGATGATCTTCTGCCCGATACCGGTATCCCTGCCGACTGGGAACGAGCTTTGTCCGCCATCTTCGTGCAGGCGCCGGGATACGGTACCCGATGTAGCACCTTCGTATTGCAGCACCGCGACGGGCACACGGAGGTCGAGGAAATTACCTGGGATGAAACGGGGAATCCATCCTCTAGCGCACGCTTCGATTTGCCCGGTGTTTAGCGCAAACCCCGAAAGCACTCACCATAGCAAGAGCGCAGAAACGGACAGGGAATAAAGGGAACGCGCGGCTGCTCCTTTTTGGGACCCAGAGCAACGAACCAAAAAACCCGCTGGCAGCGGGTTTTTTGGTGTGTGCATCGAGTCGACGCAAAAACCCCCTACCGTTTGGTAGGGGGGTTTTTGTGTGCGGCATAGGGGATGTCTGACGCTGACCTACGTTCCCGGAGGCGGAGCTCCAGTATCATCGGCGCGGCGCCGTTTCACGGTCCTGTTCGGGATGGGAAGGCGTGGTGCCGGCGCGCCATGGGCGTCAGACAGTGACGGGGCAACAAGCGGGGCAAGGGGGTGTTGGGTGGGGGTGTGTGTGAGGGGTGGGGTGCATGGCAC
>NZ_JAAAUB010000002.1:0-227829 GCF_012911495.1 Tepidiphilus baoligensis | reverse complement strand
CCTCGTGCTACAAGTCCGGACAGTTTATTTGTTCGCTACAGAGCCACCGCATTCCTCTTGGACGCCTCCCGTCGATCCTTTATAATTTGCAAATTTGTTCCGTCTTCCCATCTCTCGAGGATTCGCGCCATGAGCAAGGATCAAACGTTGGACGACAACCGGCGGCAGCTATTGATCGCCACCTCCGTCGTCGGAGGAGCCGGCGTGGTTGCCGCAGCGGCTCCCTTCGTCGCCAGTCTCACGCCTTCCGATCGCGCCAGGGCGGCCGGCGCGCCGGCCGAAGCCGATGTCAGCAAGCTCGCTCCGGGCGAAATGATGACCGTCGAATGGCGTGGCCAGCCCGTCTGGATCCTGCGCCGTAACGAGGCGATGCTCGCCACGCTCGAAGAAGTCGAACCGCTCCTTGCCGATCCGAATTCCGAGAAATCCATCCAGCCTCCCTACGCCAAGAACCGGCACCGTTCCATCAAACCGGAATATCTCGTCGTCGTCGGGATCTGTACCCACCTCGGCTGCTCCCCTACGCCCAAGTTCGCCAAGGGTGATGCGAGCGGTATCAGCAAGGACTGGCTGGGCGGCTATCTTTGCCCCTGCCACGGCTCGCAGTTCGACCTCGCCGCACGCGTGTTCAAGAGCCAACCGGCGCCGACGAACCTCACCGTGCCGCCGCACCAATACCTGACCGATACCAAGATCCTCATCGGCGAAGACAAAGCTTGACGCGCGAGGAAAGAACATGACTGCCAAGAAAGGACTGTTGCACTGGATCGACGAGCGCTTCCCGCTCACCTCCACGATCCGGGAGCACCTCACCGAATACTACGCACCCAAAAACTTCAACTTCTGGTACTACTTCGGCTCGCTGGCGCTGCTCGTGCTGGTGATCCAGATCGTCACCGGCATCTTCCTCGTGATGCACTACAAGCCGGATGCCTCGCTCAACGCTTCCGGCATCCCCGTGGCCTTCGCCAGCGTCGAGTACATCATGCGCGAGGTGCCCGGCGGCTGGTTCATCCGCTACATGCACTCCACCGGCGCTTCGGCGTTTTTCATCGTCGTCTATCTGCACATGTTCCGCGGGCTGCTCTATGGGTCGTATCGTAAGCCGCGCGAACTCGTGTGGATCTTCGGTGTGCTCATCTTCCTCGCCCTGATGGCCGAAGCCTTCATGGGCTACCTGCTGCCATGGGGGCAGATGTCCTACTGGGGGGCGCAGGTCATCATCAACCTCTTCTCGGCGATCCCCGTCATCGGGCCGGATCTCTCCACCGTGATCCGCGGCGATTTCGTGGTGTCGGATGCCACGCTCAACCGCTTCTTCTCGCTGCACGTCATCGCCGTGCCGCTGGTGCTGCTGCTGCTCGTGGCCGCGCACATCATCGCGCTGCACGAAGTCGGCTCCAACAACCCCGACGGGATCGAGATCAAGAAGAAGAAAGACGCCAACGGCCGCCCGCTCGACGGCATCCCCTTCCATCCGTATTACACGGTCAAGGACATCGTCGGGGTGGCGGGCTTCCTCATCGTCTTCTTCGCGGTGCTCTTCTTCATGCCCGAGGGCGGCGGCTACTTCCTCGAGTACAACAACTTCATCCCGGCCGATCCCATGGTCACGCCGCCGCACATCGCGCCGGTGTGGTACTTCACACCGTTCTACTCCATCCTGCGCGCCGTCACCTACCCGCTCTTCGGCATCGACGCCAAATTCTGGGGTGTGGTCGCCATGGGCGCGGCGGTCATCATCATCGCTTTCCTGCCCTGGCTCGACCGTTCGCCGGTGAAATCCATTCGCTACAAGGGACCGATCTACAAGACCGCGCTCACGATCTTCGTCATCTCCTTCTTCATTCTCGGGTATCTCGGCGTATTGCCGCCCACGCCGGGACGCACGCTGGTGTCGCAGATCTGCTCTGTGCTCTATTTCGCCTTCTTCTTGCTGATGCCCTGGTACAGCAAGATCGATCCCTGCAAACCCGAACCGGAAAGGGTGACCTGGAAATGAAGAACCTCATCGTCCATGCCAAGCGGCTGCTCACGGCCGTCCTTTTCGCCCCCGCGCTCGTTTTTGCCGCAGCCGCAGGGGTGCCACTCGACAAGGCGCCGCTTTCTACGGATTTCGAGCGTCTCAAGCGCGGCGCGACGACCTTCGTCGCGGAGTGCCTCGCCTGCCACTCCGCGAGCTTCATGCGCTACAACAAGCTCACCGAGATCGGCTTCACCGAAGACGAGATCAAGGAAAAGCTCTTGCCGCCGGACAAGAAAGTGGGCGACCTCATGACCATCGCCATGCGGCCGCAGGACGCGAAGAGGTGGTTCGGTGGGGTCGCTCCGCCCGACCTCACGCTGGTGACGCGTCAGCGTAATTCCGAGTTCGGCAGCGGCGCGGACTGGGTCTACACCTACCTGCGCTCTTTCTACCGCGATCCTTCCCGTCCCAACGGCTGGAACAACGTCGTCTTCCCGGGTGCCGGCATGCCGCACGTCTTCTGGGAACTTCAGGGCGAGCAGACGGCCAAAATCACTCAAAACCCCGATGGTACCCAGTCGATCGAGCTCGTGCTCTCCAAGCCCGGAACGATGAGCCCGCAGGAATACGACGAGATGGTGGCCGATCTCGTCTCGTTCATGCAGTGGATGGGCGAGCCGATCGCCGAGAAACGCAAATCCATCGGCATCTGGGTGATGATCTACCTGGCGGTGTTCTTTGCGCTCGCCTATGCGCTCAAGAAAGCGTATTGGAAAGACGTCCATTGAACTCGGCTGCGGCGGGGCGCCGCAGCCCGGCCGGGCAGGATCCGCGCCCCGTCGTCACGCACGCACCCCGGCCGGGGTGCGTTCGTTTTTCTTCGTGAGACGCACACCATGATGAACCTCTATTCGGGATCGGTCGATCCATTCAGCCATCGTTGCCGCATCGTCCTCTATGAAAAGGGGATGGATTTCGAAGTCACCGACGTCGATCTGCTCGACAAACAGGCCGACGTCGCCCGCATCAACCCCTACGGACGGGTCCCGGTGCTCGTCGATCGCGAACTCGTGCTCTTCGAGCCCAACATCATCAACGAGTACATCGACGAGCGCTTTCCCCATCCGCAGCTGATGCCGCCCGATCCGATCCTGCGCGCCCGCGCGCGCCAGCTGCTGCAGACGCTGGAGAACGAGCTCTTCCGCCACATGCGCGTGCTGGAAGATGCGCAAGAAGATGCGCCGCGCGAGCAGGCGCGCCAGACGATCCGCGACCAGCTGGTGCAGCTCGCGCCCATCCTCAACCGGCAGAAGTACCTCTTCGGTGAGGACTACTCGATGATCGACGTGGCGATGGCGCCCTTGCTGTGGCGGCTCGAGCACTACGGCATCACGTTGCCCTCGGCTGCCTCGCCGATCATGAAGTATGCCGAGCGCCTTTTCAGCCGCCAGGGATTCATCGACGCCCTCTCGCCTGCCGAAAAACTCATGAGGAAGTGACGATGCTGCCCCCTTCGGCCAAACTCTACCTCGCCCGCGCCCTCTACGACTGGTGCCTCGACCGCGGGCTCACGCCCTACGTCAGCGCCAAGGTCGAGGGGGCGAGCGTGCCCCGCGGCTACGATCAGGACGGGGTCATCGTGCTCAACCTCGGGCCGGAGGCGACCAACCGTTTCGCCTTCGAGCCCGACGGCATCTCCTTCCAGGCCCGTTTCGGCGGCAAGGTCTTCGACGTCTGGCTGCCGGCGGAAAACGTCCTCGCGATCTACGCGCGCGAGACCGGGCACGGCATCGCGCTGCCCGATGAGATGTTCACCGCGCCCGAACCCGACGGTGAACCGACCCCACCCGAGGGACCGGAAGAAAAACCCGCCGGCAAGCGGGGTGGGGGATTCCTGCGCGTGGTGAAATAGGCTCAGCCCACGAAGGGAAAGGCTTCCAGTCCGGGCGGCGTTTTCCCATCGAGGCGGGCGACGAGCGCCTGCGCCGAACCACAGGCGAGCGTCCAGCCAAGCGAACCGTGGCCGGTGTTCACCCACACGTTGGCCATGGGGCTGCGGCCGATGAGCGGCACGCCGCCCGGCGTCATCGGCCGCAGACCGGCCCAGGCTTCGGCCGCTTCCAGATCCGCCACGCCGGGCAGCATCGATTCCGCCCAGCGTCTCAAGGGCGCGATGCGCTCCGGACGCACCGAATCGTCGTAGCCGGCGATTTCCGCCGTGCCGGCAATTCGCAGGCGGTTCCCTAGCCGCGAGCAGACGATGCGCTTCGATTCGTCGGTGAGCGATACCGTGGGCGCGCGCTCCGGCGCGAGGATGGGCGCCGTGAGCGAATAGCCCTTGACGGGATAGATCGGTGCTTCCATGCCGAGCGGTGCGAGCAGCCGCGGGCTATCCACCCCGGCGCAGACCACGATCGCATCAGCCGTGAGCTCGAACGTCCCGGCCGGCCCCTCGAAGCGCGCCGCCTCGCAGCCGCCCTTGCCCAGACGCCAACCGCTCCAGCGCGTCTCGAAGAGCACTTCGGCCCCGGCCTGGCGTAGCCGCTCCACCATCTCCTCGCAGAAGCGGCGCGCGTCGCCGGATTCGTCTTCCGGCGCGTAGAGGGCGCCGCAGAGTTTCGCGGCCACCGGCGCGAGCGCCGGCTCGATCTCCACCGCCTCGGCGGGCGAGATCGCCCGAACGGTGATTCCCATCTCGCGCAGTTCCGCCTCGTGCCGCCGCCCGGTTTCCCAGTCGCGCGGGGTGAAGAAGAGGTGCAGGATGCCGCGGGTCTGCACGTCGTATTCCAGGCCGAGCGCCTCGCGCCAGCGGCGCAGCACCTGCAGGCTGTGGCGCGCGAGCAGCGCGATCGCCCGCGCGTTGCGCTCGTGGCGCGCCGGCAGGCATTCCCGCAGGAAGGTCGTGAGCCAGCACCACTGCGCGGTATCGAGCGAGGGGCGCCAGCGAAACGGCCCGTCCTCGCGTCCCAGGGATTCCAGGGCGATCAAGGGCGCTTTGGGGCTGGACCAGGGCTGAGGATGGCTCACCGAGATCTGGGCGCCGTTGGCATAGCTCGCGCCACGCCCAGGCGCCTCGCGCGCATCCACCAGCGTCACCTTATGCCCTGCCTCGCACAAGGCCCAGGCCGTGGACACGCCGATGACGCCGGCACCGATCACGAGGGTTTTCATGGGGATCCTGTCTCCATCGGACGAAATGGGAAGTCACCTGCCTTGCATGTAGAACAGTGTAGCGCATAAAAAAACACGCTACGCGTGCAGATGGCTTTCGTGGCAGACTTCGAGGTTCCCCTCGGTCGAGGAATTCGAATGATTCGTTGCACTTTCTCGTACCTTACGTCGCCTTTCATCGCCTGGGCTACGGGCATCTCCACCTCGGGTACGTTCTCTGCGAGAAAACGATGAGCGAAAGGGGGTACGAACGCTGGTCAGAAATCCGGGCGTTGCTCCGTCTCGCCGGGCCGATGGTGCTGTCGCAGGTGGCGTTCGTGCTCATGGGGCTGGTGGATACGGCCATGTCGGGGCACGCGGGGGCGCAGGAGCAGGCGGTGGTGGGGCTGGGGGTGGCGCTGTGGATTCCGATCTTCATCGGCCTGATGAACGTGGTGCAGGCGGTGAGCCCCTTCGTGGCGCGGCATTATGGGGCGGGGGATCATCGCGCCATCGTGCGCGATACCCGCGAGGCGATGTGGCTGGCGCTCTGGACTTCGCTGGTGCCGCTGGCGGCCTTGCCTTTCGTGCCGGCGGTGTTGCGTGCCTTCGGGATCGAGCCGGAACTGGCGGAGAAAACGACCTTTTTCCTGGAAGGAATCGGCTGCGGTCTGCCGGCGGCGCTGATATTCCGGGCGCTCGCCTTCTATTCGGCGAGCGTGGACCGGCCCAAACCGATCATGACGATAGCGTTTCTCGGGCTCGGGATCAACGCGTTTTTCAACTGGGTGCTGATCTACGGCCGATTGGGGGCGCCGGCTCTGGGGGGCGCGGGATGCGGCTGGGCCACGGCGATCGGGATGTGGTGCAGCCTCGTGGTGATGGGGCTGTGGACGGCGTTCGCGCCGGCCTATGCGCCGTTTCGTCTCTGGCGCGGCGGCTGGAGCTGGCCGAGCCTGGAGGGGCAGAAACGCCTGTTGCGCCTGGGTTTGCCCATGGGCGGGGCGGGGCTCGCGGAGGTGGCGGCCTTCACGGGCATCGCGGTGCTGATCGGGCGCTTCGGGCCGGTGCAGATCGCGGCGCATCAGGTGGCGCTCAACGTGGCTTCGCTCCTTTTCATGTTGCCGGCGGGTATCGGCGCGGCGTTGGCGATCCGGGTGGGGCAGAGCCTGGGCGCGGGCGATCCGGCGCGGGCAAGGTGGCTCGCCTGGATGGGAGTGGCGGTAGGGCTGGCGATCGGGGTGCTGATGATGGGGCCGGTGCTGGCGGGGCGGCATGCGATCACGGCGCTCTACAGTTCGGATCCGGCGGTGCGGGATCTCGCGGCTTCGCTCCTGGTGCTGGCGGCATTATGGCAGGTGTTCGACGCGACCCAGGCGTGCATGATGGGCGCTTTGCGCGGCTATCATGTGACCCTGCTGCCCATGCTCCTCATGCTCGGGGCGTTCTGGCTGGTGGGTATCCCTCTGGGGGCTTGGTTCGGCTATGACGGGGGGCCGTTCGGCCGCCCGTTGGGGGTGTTCGGTTTCTGGATCGGGCTGTTGGTGGGCCTTGCCTTGGTGTCGTGTGGGCTGGCGTTGACGCTGCGCACGGTGGCCGAGGCGGCGTTGTCGCGGTGCAGGACGAAGGAGGCGTGATGACGTTCTCGCTCGATTTTCCCTCGCTGGTGTCCCAATACGGTTATCTGGCGGTGTTCGTCGGCTGCTTTCTCGAAGGGGAGACGATCCTGCTCCTGGCGAGCTACGCCGCGCGGCGCGGATATCTCGATCCCTGGCTCGTCTGGGCCGTGGCGGCCTTTGCCGGTACGCTGGGGGATTTGTTCTTCTTCTGGCTGGGTCGGCGGCACGGGCGCTGGGTGCTGGAGACTTTGCCTCGTTTGCGCGGCAAGATTACCTGGGCCCTCGTGCTCATCGAGAACCATCCGGTAAAACTCATCCTGCTGATGCGTTTTCTCTACGGGTTGCGCATCGCCTTGCCGATTGCCATGGGGATGAGCCGCATTCCGGTGCAGCTCTATGTGCCACTCAATTTCCTGTCGGCGCTCTTGTGGGCGGCGGTGATCGTGCTCGCCGGCTACCTCTTCGGCGCCGCGGTCGAGGTCTGGCTCGACGAGCTCGGCCGTTACGAGTATTGGATCATGGGGGCGCTGGCCGTGCTGGTGCTGGTGGTGCACGGGGTGATGCGCCGGGGCGGGCTGCGTCGTCGGAGGGCAGGAAGTGGGCGGTGAGGGCGTTACTCCCGAAGCGTGGATCGATTTTGCCGCACCGAGAGCGGAGGACGTGCCGCTGCGGGGGCGTTTCGCGGGACTGCGCAGCGTGCTGCAGACCGAGCGTTTCGCGGAGGTCCCGATCGTGCTCGAGCGGGTCGAGGCTGCGGCGAGGGCCGGGCTGTGGGCCGTGGGATACCTGAGCTATGAGGCGGCCGCCGCGTTCGATGCTGCCTTGGAGATCCATGCTCCGGAGCCGGGAGCGCCTCTAGTCTGGTTCGCACTCTTCGAACGGCTCGCTCCCTGGCCAGAGTCCATCACAGCGGGAGAATATGCCCCTTTGGCTTGGCGCGAGACATTGGATGATGCGGCCTTCACGGCGGCGGTGGCGCGCATCCATCGAGCGATCGCCGAGGGGGAGTTCTACCAGCTCAATTTCACGGCGCCCGTCGAGAGCTCCTTTTCGGGGGACGCGCTGGCGTTCTTTCTTGCCTTGCGCCGGGCGCAGCCGGGAGGGTATGCGCTCTTTCTCGATACGGGTGAGGGGCGTCGGGTGGCGAGCGTCTCGCCGGAGCTCTTCTTCCACCGCGCGGGCGAGCGCATCCTGTGCCGTCCGATGAAAGGGACCGCGCCGCGGGGAAATTCTCCCGAAGAGGATGCACGCCAGGCGCTGCGTTTGCGCACGGAGGAGAAAGAGCGGGCGGAAAACGTGATGATCGTCGATCTCATTCGCAACGATCTCTCGCGCTTGTCCCAACCGGGAGGAGTGCGCGTGCCGAGGCTCTTCCATACGCAGGCTTGGCCGACGGTGTGGCAGATGAGCTCCGACGTCGAGGCGGAGCTGCGCGAAGCGGTGAGCTTGGGTGAAATCTTCGAGGCGCTTTTTCCTTGCGGGTCGGTGACCGGGGCGCCCAAGGTGCGGGCGATGCACTGGATTCGTCGCCTGGAACGCGGACCGCGGGGCGTATATTGCGGCGCGATGGGGGTGGTTCGTCCCGGAGGGGATGCCACGTTCAACGTACCCATCCGGACCGTCGAGATCGCCCAAGGGCGGGCCCGATGCGGCATCGGCAGCGCCATCACCGCCGATGCGCGGGCACGGAGCGAGGCGTGTGAGTGGCGAGTGAAGCGGGCTTTCCTGGAACGGGCGGCGCGTCCTTTTCAGCTACTCGAGACGATGCGCGTGGAAAGCGGTGAGGTGGCCCATTGGCCGTTGCATCGGGCACGCCTGTTGTGTGCGGCGCGGCATTTCGGCTATCCCTGCGACGAAGCCGCGCTCGACGCGGAGGTGCGCTCGGCCGTGGCCTCTTGGCCCGAGCCGGCGGGGCGGCTGCGCTTGTTGCTCGATGCCGAGGGGAAGGTGTCGGTCGATGTCGATGCTGTGCCCGGAACGCCGGATCGCCCACAAGTGGTGTTCGCCCGCTCGCCGATCGATGGCACGAGCGAGTTCGTGCGCTACAAGACCACGCGGCGCGAGGCCTACGAGGCGCTCGCCCGTGCCGGGGTATTCGACACCTTGCTGTGGAACGAGGCCGGTGAGCTCACCGAATTCACGCGCGGCAACGTCGCGGTGCGATTCGGTGAGACGTGGTATACCCCGCCGCTGTGCTGTGGTTTGCTCGATGGCGTGATGCGCCGCATACTCTTGACGCAAGGGCGGCTCGTCGAACGACGGATTCGCCGTGAGGAGCTCGGCTCAGCCGAAGAGCTTGCTTTTCTCAATGCCTTGCGCGGTTGGGTGTCGGTGGTCTTGATGCGGGAGGAGGAAAACGATGCGCCAGGGTGTGGGGAATGAAAGTCAGGCCCTACAAGGGGCGGAGCGCCTGAAACTTGCCGTGAGCGCCTGCGTGCTGGGGCAGCCGGTGCGCTACAACGGCGGGCACAAGCGCTCGGCCTTGTGCGTCGAGCTGCTGGGTCAGGCGTTCGACTTCGTGCCCTTGTGTCCGGAAGTGGGGATCGGGCTGGGCACGCCGCGCCCGCCCATCCGCCTCGTCGGTTCGCCCGACTCCCCCCGGGCCGTGGGCGATGCCTCGCTCGACGTCACCGAACGTCTGCAAGAATGGGCCGAGCGCACGGCGGCGACGCTCGAAGGGGTGAGCGGGGTCATTCTCATGCAGCGCTCGCCTTCCTGTGGGCTCTTCCGGGTGAAGGTCTATCGGCAGGACGATCGACCGCCGCAGTTCGGCAGCGGCCTCTTTGCGGCCACGCTGGCGCGCCGGCTGCCGGAGCTGCCCATCGAAGAGGAAGGGCGATTGCACGATCCGGTACTGCTAGAGAATTTCGTCGTTCGGGTGCGCGCCTACGGCGAGTGGCGACGCCTGCTCGCCGCGGGACTCACGCGCGGGGCGATCGTCGCGTTCCATTCACGCTACAAGTATCTGCTGCTCGCGCACGACCCCGCGGGTTACCGTACCCTGGGGCGTATGGTGGCCGGACTCGGCGAGGAGACGCCCGGGGCGTTCGCGTCGCACTATTTTCCGGCGTTCATGGCCGCCCTGAGGCGGCGCGCCACGCGCGGCACGCACGCCAACGTGCTGCAGCATCTGGCCGGCTACCTGCGTCGGGTGCTGCCGGCCGAGGAGCGGCAGGAATTGCAGGAGCTCATCACGCAGTATCGAGAGGGCGTGGTGCCGCTCGTCGCGCCGCTCGTGCTGCTGCGCCACCACCTGCGCCGCCACCCCGATCCCTATCTGGCGCAGCAGGTCTATCTCGAACCGCATCCGCCCCGGCTCGGGTTGCGCAACGCGCTGTGAGGGCCGCCGCTGTTATCATGCAACCATTGCCAGCACGCCGGAGGTCCTGCCATGCCCACCCTGTTTCCCCCGGAAGAAGTCTTGCGTTCCGGTTGCGACCGCTGCCGCGAGGAAGTAGCATTCGCCTTCACTTTCGCCTTTCAGCCGATCGTGGACGTGGTGCGACGCGAAGTGTTCGGCTACGAGGCGCTGGTGCGCGGACCCCAAGGCGAACCGGCGATGACCGTGCTCGGCCGGGTCGACGATACCAACCGCTACGCCTTCGATCAGGCCTGCCGCGTGCGCGCGATCACCTTGGCGAGCCGCCTGGGGCTGGATCGATATCTGAGCATCAATTTCCTGCCCAATGCGGTCTATGAGCCTTCCCTGTGCATCCGCAGCACTCTGGAGGCGGCAAGGGAATGCGGGTTTCCCGCCGAGAAAATCCTCTTCGAGGTGACGGAGGGGGAGCGCATCGACGAGGTCGATCATCTCACGAACATCTTTGCCTACTACCGTTCGCGCGGATTTCTCACCGCGCTCGACGATTTCGGCGCGGGGCATTCGGGGCTGAACATGCTGGCGCGCTTCGTGCCCGATCTCATCAAGATCGACATGGCCCTGGTGCGCGATGTGCATCGTGATCGCGTCAAGCAGGCGATCCTCGAGGGATTGTTGCTCACCTGCCGGGAGCTGGGCGTGAAGGTGCTCGCCGAAGGCGTGGAGCAGGCCGAGGAGGCGCAGTGGTTCGCCGCGCGCGGGGTGCACCTGATGCAAGGGTATTTCTTCGCCAAGCCGGGGTTCGAGTGTTTGCCGCCGGTGCGCTGGCAGACGCAAACCGGCGGCACGGCCTCTTCCGCTTCTTAGCGCAAGGCGATGCGGCGGTAAAAAAGGAGGCACACCGCGACGAGCACTGCCAGCCCCATCCATTGCGCCACCGGCTCGAACCCTTCGCCCACGAGCGCGAGCGGCGCTTCCTTGCCGGTACCGGCGATGAGCGCGGCGAGCACGATGCCCATGAGGCTTTCGCCGACGATGAAACCCGAGGCGAGCAGGACGCCGCGACGCCGGGGCTCTTCGCGCTCGGCGGCCGGGCGGCGGGCCAGGGCCCGTGCGACGGCATGGCCCAGCAACGCCCCGACCACCAGGGTCATGCCGATGGTCGGCGGCAGGTAGATGCCCAGCCCCACGGCGAGCACTGGCAACGAACCCGAGCCGCTACGGCGCAGGAGCCGGTCGACGAGGATGAGCACGGCACCGAGCGCCACGCCGCCCAGGATCATCTTCCACTCCAGTGTGGCGTGAAAGATCCCCATGGCGATCGCCGTCATCAGGGTGGCTTGCGGAGCGGAGAGCGCTTGGGCTGGGTCCATGTTGGGGCGAGGCAGGGCACCGGCAAACCCATAGGCTTGGTAAAGGAGTTCGAGCACTGGGGGGATCACCAAGGCACCCACCACGCAGCCGATCATCAGCGCCACCTGTTGACGCCAGGGGGTAGCGCCGACGAGGTATCCGGTCTTGAGATCTTGCAGGTTGTCGTTGGAGATGGCCGCGATCGCCACCACCACCGACGTGGTGAAGAGTGCCAGGGCCACGGCGAGCTTGCCCTCGTTGGTGCCAGTGAGCTGCGGCACGGCGCCGCCAAAAGCGAGCAGCATGAGTGAGACGAGAATCACGGCGAGGATGCCGATACCGGAAATGGGGCTACTCGAAGAGCCGACGAGTCCTGCCATGTATCCTGCCGCCGCGGCGATGAGAAAGCCGAAGAGCGCTGCGAAGAGCACGCAGGCGAGCACCAGGACGGCATAGGCGAAGAGGCCGAGGCCAGAGTCGGCCGCCGCGAGAAAGCGGTGGAAGGCGAGCAGCAGCACGAGGAGAGATGCCAGTCCCACGGCGAGGATCGCCCGGGGCGAGAGATCCCGTTCCGTACGAGGGGCAGCCTCATTGCCCAGATGGACTGCCTCGAGCGCGGTGCGGATTCCGTCCCACATCGGCTTGGCGAGCGTGGCGAGCGTCCATAGGGCCGCTACGCCGATGGTACCGGCACCGAAGAATCGTACCTGCTGGTGCCACAGGCTCATGGCCTGCGCCGCCAGCGTCTGGTCTGCTGCGGGCGTGGCCTGCATCGTCAGCCAGGGTACAATCACGCCCCAGGCGACCACGAGCCCCAGCAGGATCGCCAAGCCTGCCGCCAGCCCGATGAGGTAGCCGGCGCCGACGAGCGCGAGCGAGAAACCCACCGACAGGCGCACCGTGGCCGCTCCGAGCGGGATCCAGGCGGTAAAGCTTTCGGCCAGAAAACGGAAACCGCTGGAACAAAGGGTGACCACCGCGGCGAGCATGCCGCCGAAGGCGATCTCGCGCGCCTGCGCTTGTCCTTGGGCGATTGCCTTCTTGTTGTCTTTTTCCCGCGCGAGTTCGCCCACGCGTAGGATTTCGGCTGCAGCCACCCCTTCAGGATAGGGCAGGGGGCTGTTGACTACCATTACTCGCCGCAAGGGAATGGTGTAGACCACGCCCAAGAGTCCGCCCACGCCACACACCACTGCCGTCAGCCAGAAGGGGAATCCCTGCCAATGACCGATCATCAGCAGGCCGGGCAGGATGAAGATGATGGCCGATAGCGTTCCCGCGGCCGAGGCTTGCGTCTGAACCATGTTGTTTTCGAGGACGTTCGCGCCGCGGCAATGGCGCAACACCGCCATGGAAATCACCGCCGCGGGAATCGAGGAGGCAAACGTCAGCCCCACTTTGAGCCCGAGATAAATGTTGGCTGCGGTGAAGATCACGGTGAGCACGGCTCCGAGCAACATGCCGCGCAGCGTCAGCTCCGGCAAGTCGGTGTCGTCGGGGATGCGTTCGATCATCGGCTTCCTCCAAGGCGGTGAGGCGAAGAATATAGCTGAAATTTTTTCGTGTGCGATTCGTCTTCATCGTCGGCGATCGTGCCAAAGTACCCTCCTTGGCGCGATAATTCTCTTTTCCGCCAACCGCTGGAGTCTTTCCCATGCGCCGTGTCAGCCTCTCGCAATTCCTCATCGAAGAACAACGCGCCGGACGGCTCGATGCCGACCTGCGACTCCTCGTGGAGGTCGTCGCCCGTGCCGTGAAGGCCATCGCCGTGACCATCTCCAAAGGGAAGCTGTGGGACGTGCATGGCGAGACCGGCGTGGAGAACGTCCAGGGCGAAGTCCAGAAGAAACTCGACGTCATCGCCAACGAACTGCTGCTGCAGGCCAACGAATGGGGCGGGCACCTCGCTGCCATGGCGTCCGAAGAGGTCGAGGAAATCTGCCAAATCCCCTTCGAGTATCCGCGCGGCGGCTACCTGCTTTTGTTCGATCCGCTCGATGGGTCCTCCAACATCGACGTCAATATCTCCGTGGGCACCATCTTCTCGGTGCTACGCAATCCCGATCGGGAGGCGATTCCGACCGAGGCTTCCTTCCTGCAGCCGGGCACCGCCCAGGCTGCCTCCGGCTATGCCATCTATGGCCCGGCCACCCAGCTCGTCCTCACCACCGGCAACGGGGTGCATGGCTTCACGCTCGATCGGGAGTTCGGCTACTTCGTCTATACCCATCCGTTCATGACGATTCCTTACCAGACGAGCGAATTCGCCATCAATGCCTCCAACATGCGTTTCTGGGAACCGCCGGTGCGTCGTTATATCGAGGAGCTCATCGCCGGCAAGGACGGACCTCGGGGGCGCGACTTCAACATGCGCTGGGTGGCTTCCATGGTATCCGACGTGCACCGTACTTTGTCCCGTGGCGGGATTTTCCTCTATCCCTTGGATGCGAAGAACCGGGCGCAAGGCGGCAAGCTGCGCCTGCTCTACGAGGCCAACCCCATGGCTTTCTTGGTCGAACAAGCGGGCGGGGCGGCCATCGACGGGCGGCGGCGCATCCTCGAGATCGTGCCGCAGCGGCTGCATCAGCGCGTGCCGGTGATCTTGGGCTCGACGGAAGAGGTCGAGCGCGTGCGTGCCTATCACGAGGCCGAAGACGCCTCCTGACCCCCCATTCTGTTCGCGACGCCTCGTGCGCTGCCTTCAGGGGCACGAGGCGTATCGACCCTTCTTGGTACGACGACCCTCTTGAAATTCGGAGCGAAGATCCTTATTATTAGCACTCGACAACGGTGAGTGCTAACAACGGGCCGCCGTTGGGTGTGTTCAAACCCTGTATCCGAACCAGAGGAGTCGACACCATGAAAATCCGTCCTTTGCATGATCGCGTAATCGTCAAGCGTCTGGAGTCCGAGCGCAAGACCGCCAGCGGCATCGTGATTCCGGACACTGCGGGCGAGAAACCCGATCAGGGCGAAGTGATCGCCGTGGGCAACGGGAAGATCCTCGAAGACGGCAGCGTGCGCCCCATGTCGGTGAAACCGGGCGACAAGGTACTCTTCGGCAAGTATGCCGGTCAAACCGTGAAAGTCGAGGGCGAAGAGCTGCTCGTGCTGCGCGAAGAAGACATCCTCGGCGTGATCGAAGACTGATCGCGCTGCGACTCCAACCCTTTTCGGAAACTTTTCAGGAGGCATGATCCATGGCTGCCAAGGAAGTCAAATTCGGTGACGTAGCCCGCGAGCGGATGGTGGCGGGTCTCAACATTCTCGCCAATGCGGTCAAAGTGACGCTCGGCCCCAAAGGTCGCAACGTCGTGCTCGAGCGCAGCTTCGGCGCTCCGACCGTGACCAAGGATGGCGTGTCGGTCGCCAAGGAAATCGAACTCAAGGACAAGTTCGAGAACATGGGCGCGCAGATGGTCAAGGAAGTCGCTTCCAAGACCTCGGACGTGGCCGGTGACGGTACCACCACCGCGACCGTGCTCGCCCAGGCCATCGTGCGCGAGGGCATGAAGTACGTCGCCGCCGGCATGAACCCGATGGATCTCAAGCGCGGCATCGACAAGGCCGTCGTTGCGATCGTCGACGAGCTCAAGAAGATCTCCAAGCCCTGCACCACCAGCAAGGAGATCGCCCAGGTCGGTGCCATTTCCGCCAACTCCGACCAGTCGATCGGCGACATCATCGCTCAAGCGATGGAGAAAGTCGGCAAGGAAGGCGTGATCACGGTCGAAGACGGCAAGTCGCTCGAAAACGAACTCGAAGTGGTCGAAGGGATGCAGTTCGACCGCGGCTACCTCTCGCCGTACTTCATCAACAACGCCGAGAAGCAGATCGCCGTTCTCGACAACCCCTACATCCTGTTGCACGACAAGAAGATCAGCTCCATTCGTGAGCTGCTTCCGGTGCTCGAGCAGGTCGCCAAGGCCGGCCGGCCGCTGCTCATCATCGCCGAAGACGTGGAAGGCGAGGCGCTCGCCACGCTCGTGGTCAACAACCTGCGCGGCATCCTGAAGACCTGCGCCGTCAAGGCCCCGGGCTTCGGCGATCGGCGCAAGGCCATGCTGCAAGACATCGCCATCCTTACCGGCGGTACGGTCATTTCCGAAGAACTCGGCCTGCAGCTCGAGAAAGCCACGCTCAACGACCTCGGTCAAGCCAAGCGCGTCGAGGTGGGCAAAGAGTATACCACCATCATCGACGGGGCGGGCGATCCGGCCAAGATCCAGGCGCGCATCAAGGAGATTCGCGTCCAGATCGAAGAGGCCACGAGCGACTACGACCGCGAGAAACTGCAAGAGCGCGTGGCGAAACTCGCCGGCGGCGTGGCGGTGATCAAGGTCGGTGCGGCCACCGAAGTCGAGATGAAAGAGAAGAAGGCCCGCGTCGAGGATGCGCTGCACGCTACCCGCGCCGCGGTCGAGGAAGGCATCGTCCCTGGCGGTGGCGTGGCTCTGCTGCGTGCCCGCGAGGCCGTGCTCGCCAAGGGGCTCAAGGGCGCCAACCACGATCAGGATGCCGGCATCAAGATCGTGATGCGTGCCGTCGAGCAGCCGCTGCGTGAAATCGTGGCCAACGCCGGTGAAGAAGCCAGCGTGGTCCTGGCCAAGGTGCTCGAAGGCAAGGGCAACTTCGGCTACAACGCCGCCACCGGCGAATACGGCGACATGATCGACATGGGTGTGCTCGACCCGACCAAGGTCACGCGCACCGCGCTGCAAAACGCTGCTTCCGTCGCCAGCCTGATGCTCACCACCGAAGCCATGGTGGCCGAGGTGCCGGAAGACAAACCCGCCGCCAACCCCATGGCGGGCATGGGCGGTATGGACATGTGATTTCTCGCGCTGCTCCTTTCCGGGAGCAGGGATCGAGATCCGGGAGCCCCGCGCGAGCGGGGCTCTTTTTTTGCCCCTTCGCGCTACACTTGAAGCCTTATCAAGGAGGAGCGAGGGAATGGAGCCAAGTTCTGAGCAACGGGTTTCGTCTCGGGGTCGATCCCATCTGCAGGCGGTCTGCCTGCTCCTCGGCCTGTGGGCTATGGCCTCGCCGACTTGGGCCGCCGAAGTGATCGTGGCCGTGGCGGCCAACTTCAGCGCCCCGATGAAAGAGATCGCCGCCTCTTTCGAGCGCGAGACGGGGCATCAGGTGAGCCTGAGTTTCGGTTCGACCGGCGGTTTCTACACCCAGATCGTCCATGGTGCTCCATTCCAGGTCTTTCTGGCCGCGGACGACGAAACACCGGCCGCGCTCGAACGCGACGGCCATGCCGTGCCGGGTACGCGTTTCACCTATGCGGTGGGGAAACTGGTGCTGTGGAGCCCCGGCCCTCTGGTGGATGCCCAAGGCAAGATCCTGGAGACGGGCAAATTCGCGCATTTGGCCGTGGCCAATCCCAAGCTCGCTCCTTATGGCAAAGCGGCGATGCAAGTCCTGCAGAAACGAGGACTTGCCGCGCGCCTCGAACCAAAGATCGTCAGGGGCCAATCGATCACCCAGACGTACCAACTCGTCGTGAGCGGGGCGGCCGAGCTCGGGTTCGTCGCGTTGTCGCAAGTCCATGAAGACGGAAAAGTGAAGGGATCGGCGTGGTTGGTGCCGCAAGAAGATTATGATCCGATCCGGCAAGACGCCGTCTTGCTTGTGCGGGGCAAAGACGAGCCGGCAGCGCTTGAACTGCTTGCCTATCTGCAGCGCGAACCGGCGCGGGCGATCATCCGGCGCTACGGCTATTCCTTCGAGTGAGCTCGTGCGATGAGCGCAGGCGCTTGGGCGGCCTTGGCCCTGTCGCTGCGTCTGGCCGCGGTGACGACGTTGGTGTTGTTCTTGATAGGAACGCCGCTCGCGTGGTGGCTCGCACGCACGCGCTCCCGCTTCAAGGAGGTCATTGCCGCGGTCGTGGCCTTGCCGCTCGTCCTGCCACCCACCGTGATCGGTTTCTATCTCCTGCTCCTCATGGGACCCCATGGACCGGTGGGTTGGCTCACCCAGCAACTCGGTTGGGGGCTGCTGCCGTTTTCCTTTTCCGGCCTCGTGGTGGGTTCGGTGATCTTTTCCTTGCCCTTTCTCGTTCAACCTCTGCAGAATGCCTTCGAAGCGTTGGGCGATCGCCCCTTGGAGGTAGCCGCCACCTTGCGCGCCGGGCCGTGGGATCGCTTTTTCACCGTGGCCGTGCCGCTCGCCCGTCCGGGTTTTCTCACTGCCGGCGTGCTCAGTTTCGCCCATACGATGGGGGAATTCGGCGTCGTCCTGATGATCGGGGGCAATATCCCGGGCAGAACGACCGTCGCTTCGGTTCAGCTCTATGAGTTCGTCGAAGCGATGGAATATGGCGAGGCGCATCGGCTCGCTCTCGTGCTCGTCCTCTTCTCTTTTGCCGTCTTGCTGCTGCTCAACTTCTTCGGGAAGAGAAAGCGATGATGCACGCCGGTATCGAGGCCGAGTTGCATGCCGACTTCGCCGATTTTTCGCTCAGGGTGTCTTTGTCCTTGCCCGGACGGGGTGTGAGCGCCCTCTTTGGCCCTTCGGGTTCGGGCAAGACGAGCTGCCTGCGCGCCTTGGCCGGTTTGATGCGCCCGCGAGGGTTCGTACGCTTTGCCGACGAAGTCTGGCAAGACGATGCCAAGAAAGTTTTCGTGCCGACGCATCGGCGGGCGATCGGCGTGGTCTTCCAAGAGGCGAGCCTTTTCGCCCATCTGTCGGTGCGCGGCAATGTCGAATATGGTCTGCGGCGCGTCCCGCCGGCGCAGCGGCGCATCGCCTTGGAGCAGGCGATCGAGCTGCTGGGGATCGCCCCGCTGCTCGATCGCCGTCCCCAGACTTTGTCCGGCGGTGAGCGCCAACGGGTGGCCATCGCCCGAGCCTTGGCCGTTTCGCCGCGCCTCTTGCTGATGGACGAGCCGCTCTCGGCCCTGGACATCGGGCGCAAGGAGGAGATCATCCCCTACCTGGAACGTCTGCCGCACGAGCTCGACCTTCCCATCGTCTACGTCAGCCACGCGCCCGACGAGGTCGCGCGCCTGGCCGATCACTTAGTGGTTTTGCGCGCAGGCAAGGTACTGGCCAGCGGCCCCTTGTCCGAGGTGCTCGTGCGCCTGGATACGCCGATTCGCTTGGGCGAGGAGGCCGGTGTGGTCTTACAGGGGGAGGTTGCCGAGCACGACGAGACGTGGGTCTTGATGTGCGTTTCCTTTCCCGGGGGAAGGCTGTGGGTACGCCGTGAAAATCTACCCCTGGGTGCCCCTTTGCGCTTGCGGGTGCTCGCGCGCGACGTGAGCCTTGCGCGCTCGCCGCATCAGGATGCCAGCGTACTCAACGTGTTGCCGGCCAGAGTGGAGGCAATCGGCGAGGATGAACACCCGGCCGACGCCTTGGTGCGGCTCACGGTGGGAGAATCCGCTCTGCTCGCGCGCATCACGCGTCGTTCCTTGGCCCGGCTCGATCTGCATCCCGGGCAAACCGTGTGGGCGCAGATCAAGGCGGTGGCGGTGCTGCGCTGAAACATCGGGGGGAGACGAGGGAGATGATACGACCTCTGCGGGCTGGTCGTTCCGGCAGGGGAACACGGCAATCCTTCGATGATCTACAATGCTTCTATGAGCCAGATGAAAGAAGGGGGTGCGTCATGGATGCCGTCAGTGTCGCCAGCATGATGACCGCCATGCAGCAAGCGCAGCTGCAGGATCAGGTCGGCACCGCCGTGCTGAGAAAAGCACTCGACGTGCAGGAGAGCACGGCGCAGGCGCTGCTCTCGGCGCTGCCGCAAATTCAACAAGCGCCGATATCGGCTTCGAATCCGCCGCACTTGGGCAATTCGGTCAATATTTTCGCCTGAATCGCGCCTCCCCTCCCTATACGCCGCGCTGACGTTCGGCAAGGATCCGCGCCGCCGTTTCGGCGAAGGTTCCTCGTTCGATCGCCGTGCGCAGCTCTGCCATGAGCGTCAGGTAGAAGTGCAGGTTGTGCGTGGTGTTGAGGATGCTCGCGAGGATTTCGCCGGTGCGGTAGAGGTGATGCAGGTAGGCCCGGCTGAAATGGCGGCAGGTATAGCAGCTGCAGGTCTCGTCGAGTGGGGCGGTGTCCTCGCGATAGCGCGCGTTGCGGATCTTGACGTCGCCATGGCGGGTGAAGAGAAGTCCGTTACGCGCGTTCCTCGTGGGCATGACGCAGTCGAACATATCTACACCTACTCCGACGCCGTGGATGAGGTCTTCCGGTGTACCCACGCCCATCAAATAGCGCGGACGCGTCTGCGGCAGCTTGGGCGCGACGTATTCGAGCACGCGCCGCATTTCGTCCTTGGGTTCGCCCACCGATAATCCGCCAATGGCATAACCGTCGAAGCCGATCTCCATGAGCCCGGCGAGCGACTCGTCGCGTAGCGTCTCGTACATGCCGCCCTGCACGATGCCGAAAAGCGCGTTGCGATTCTCCAGCCGGTCGAATTCGGCTCGCGAGCGCTTGGCCCAGCGCAGCGACAGGCGCATCGACTCGGCCGCCTGGTCTGCCGTGGCGGGGTAGGGCGTGCATTCGTCGAAGATCATCACCACGTCCGAATCGAGCACGGTCTGGATCTGCATGGAGACTTCCGGGGTGAGGAAACAACGGGCTCCGTCGATGGGGGAGGCGAAACGCACGCCTTCCTCGCTGATTTTGCGCAGCGCTCCGAGAGAAAAAACCTGAAACCCACCCGAATCGGTGAGGATCGGCCGTGCCCAGCCCATGAATCGGTGCAGACCGCCGTGGCGGCGGATCACCTCGAGCCCCGGGCGCAGCCACAGGTGAAAGGTGTTGCCGAGCACGATCTGTGCGCCGACGTCTTCGAGCGCCGCCGGGGTCATCGCCTTGACGGTGCCATACGTGCCCACTGGCATGAAGATGGGTGTCTCCACCGTGCCGTGTGCCAGCTGGAGCCGTCCGCGCCGGGCGGCTCCGTCGGTGGCGAGCAGGGTAAAGGCGGGAGTGTCGCTCATGGGGATTCCTCGATGACAGGAATTCAACGCGCGAAGCGGCGCGGGATGAACATCGCGTCGCCATAGCTGAAGAAGCGGTAGCGTTTTGCGATCGCGTGGGCGTATGCGCGGCGGACGCGCTCGAGCCCGGCGAGCGCAGACACCAGCATGAGCAGCGTCGAACGGGGCAGGTGGAAGTTGGTCACCAGCGCATCGACCACGCGAAACTCGTAACCGGGCGTGATGAAGAGCCCGGTCTCGCCGCTGCCGGGGCGAAGTTCTCCGTCTTGGGCGGCGCCTTCGAGGGCACGCAGACTGGTGGTCCCCACGGCGATCACCCGCCGCCCGAGTGCCCGCGCCCGGGCGATGCGCGCCACCGTCTCCTCCGGGATCCAGTAGCGCTCGCGGTGCATGCGGTGTTCGTCGAGGCGCTCGACGCGTACCGGCTGAAACGTCCCTGCACCGACGTGCAGCGTTACCCAGGCGGTGTCCACGCCATGCTCGGCGAGCCGGTGCAAGAGCGCTTCGTCGAAGTGCAGTCCGGCGGTGGGCGCGGCCACCGAGCCGGGCGTACGGGCATAGACCGTCTGGTAGCGCGCCTCGTCCTCCGGTTCGGCCGGGCGGGCGATGTAGGGCGGCAGCGGCAGCCGGCCGTGCCGCTCGACGAGGCGGGGCAGATCGCCTTCTCCGACGAGCCGGAGGTGGTAGAACTCGCCGTCGCGGCCCACGACTTCGACCTCGAAGGACTCTTCCAGCCGCAGGCGCATGCCGGGGCGCGGCGGCTTGCTCGCGCGCACCTGGGCGAGCGCCTCCTGTGTGCCGACGAGCCGCTCGACGAGCACCTCCACCGCACCGCCGCTTTCCTTGCGTCCGAAGAGGCGCGCGTGGATCACCCGGCTGTCGTTGAAGACGAGGAGGTCGCCTTTTTCGAGGAATTCGGGCAGATCGCGAAAGAGCCGGTCGTGCAGCGCTTCGTCGTCGAGCACGAGCAGGCGGCTGGCGCTGCGCTCGGGCAGCGGCGCCTGGGCGATCAGTTCGGGCGGCAGGGAAAAATCGAAGTCGTGCACCGTCAGCGACGGGGCTTTGCGCAGCTCGGGTTCTTGCATATAATCTTTCTTCCGCGCCGGGATGGCGGAACAGGTAGACGCAGCGGACTCAAAATCCGCCGGTGGTAACACCGTGAGGGTTCGACTCCCTCTCCCGGCATTCTATCATCAGACGCATTCTTTCCCTTGGATGGGCCGATGCCCGGCAGCTCGAAATGGACGGCTGCAGGGCGGCTTGTCGCCTCGATACCTCGACCGAAGACCCTTTGCCCGGATTCTACTCGGAGTGGTTTTCGCGGTGCACGACCCTTCCCTGGTTTCTCCCTCCCCTTCCTCGGCATTTTTCTCCGCGAACCATTGCTCCAAAAATTTTTTGTGCTATTATTCAAACAAACGTACGAAACAATTGGTGCATCCCATGCGTTCTCCAGAGTTCCCTCCCTCCCTTGGTGGTCGCGCTCGCCCTCGGGCGAGCGCCTTTTTTTGCCAGGAAGGGATGAACGAGTCGGCTATCATGGTCGTTCGATTCGTGTCCTCAGGAGAAAACCATGTCGGATGTCCTGCCAGATCGTCAACCGGAATTGCGGGTGATGCCCATGCCTTCGGATCTCAACCCTGCGGGCGACGTGTTCGGTGGCTGGGTGATGGCGATGGTCGACATCGCAGGCTCCTTGCCGGCGCGCCGTCGCAGCCGCGGGCGCGTGGCCACGGTGGCGGTCAACAGTTTCGTGTTCAAACAGCCCATCGCCGTGGGTGATGTGGTGAGCCTGTATGCGGAGGTCGTCTCGGTGGGGCGTACGTCGATCACGGTGGACGTCGAAGTCTTTGCCGAGCGTCATCCCGAGCGTCCGCTCGTGGTGAAGGTCACCGAAGCCCGGCTCACCTACGTGGCGCTCGATGCGCAGGGCAACAAACGCCCCATAGAGGGGAGCTGAACGGTCCGGCTTGCCGAGGAGGCTTCGTCGGAACGTGGCAGGTAAAAAAGAAAGAGCGGGCGTATGCCCGTCGGTTCGTGACGAAGAGGAGGAGACGAGCAATGAAGAAGAAACTTTTGGCCGTGGTAATTCCGTCGTTGTTCGCCGCCAGTTCCACGGCGCTGGCCAGCGGTTTTCAGCTCATCGAACAGAGCGCGAGCGGCATCGGCAATGCTTATGCTGGTTCGGCTGCCGTGGCCGACGATGCCGGAACAATTTTTTATAACCCGGCGGGAATGACACGTCTGAAAGCCCGCGAGGTCTCACTCGGCGTGGCGGCGATCAAACCCAGTTTCAAGTTCGATGACAGAGGGAGTCTTGCGGCGCCAGGCGCACCCTTGACCGGCAGCAACGGCGGGGATGCCGGCGGTTGGGCAGCGGTACCCAACGGCTATTATTCGCAGAAGATCAACGATCGCTTGTGGCTCGGCCTGGGGATGGGCGTGCCCTTCGGTCTCGTGACGGAGTACGACGACGACTGGATCGGCCGATTCCATTCGACCAAGTTCGAGATCAAGACGATCAACGTCAATCCTTCCCTGGCATTCAAGGTGAATGAGGCGGTCTCGCTGGGATTCGGGGTGAGCGTACAGCGTTTCGAGGCGACATACGATCGCTACGCAGGCGTGGCGGCGCCGGGGCCTCTGAAATCCTTCGGTGTAAGCGATGCGGCGATGCAGCGAACCAAGTTACGCCTCGAAGCGGACGATGTCTCCTGGGGGTGGAACGTGGGCATACTCTTTACCCCCACCGAAAGGACCAAGCTGGGGTTCTCCTATCGATCCAAGGTGAAGCACGATCTCGATGGCGACATCGAGGCCAGAGGCCCGGCTGCGCCGGTGCTGAGCAACCCACGGGTTCGCTTGGCCGGCGTCGACGCCGAGGTGTCGGTGGATCTGCCAGATACCTTCATCGCCAGTGCGGCGCAGGGAGTTGGTGAGCGGTGGGAGATCCTCGCCGACGTGTCGTGGACTGGCTGGAGCAGTCTGAACGTGCTGCCAATCTACCGTTCGAGCGGGGTTCAGTCCGGTTCGGTGGCCGATACTTTGGCTACTCGTTTTCAGGATACATGGCGCGTGGCTTTGGGAGCACGCTATCGTTACGATGAGCACTGGTTACTGAAGTTTGGGGTGGCCTACGACGAGTCGGCGGTGCGCGATGCCGAGCGTCGGCTCACGGCGCTGCCGGACAACGACCGCATCTGGGTATCGCTGGGGGCTCGCTGGATGCCGGATCGTGACAACCGGGTGGATTTGGGGCTGGCGTATCTATTCATCAACGATACGCGCATCGACAGGAACGCGATCGACGAAGGAAAGGGCTGGGTGAGAGGCAAATACGAAGGCGACGTGTGGCTAGCCGGAGTGCAGTATTCTCGCGCTTCCTGAGTATGTCGATCGGGCGCCGTGAGCGGACCTCGATTGGACCTCGCTGTGCGACCGCTCGTCCATTCGGTCCGACGCGCAGGCTCTTGGGGTTGGTACGACGGCGACGCGCGAGGGTTTTTCGAGGTGCCGTTTTTTCGGCGCCATCATGGTATTCGTTCGAAGCAAGGAGAATCGTGTGGAACGTATGAGGATCCGCAAGGTGGCCGTGCTCGGCGCCGGGGTGATGGGGGCGCAGATCGCCGCGCATTGCGCCAATGCCGACCTGCCGGTGGTGTTGTTCGATCTACCCTCGGGCGAGGGGGATCGCAATGCGACGGTGCTCAGGGCGCTCGAGGGGCTGAAGCGCCTCGATCCGGCGCCGCTGGCCGAGTCGCAGCGGCTCGGCTGGATTCAACCGGCCAATTACGACGACGATCTGGAGGCGCTGCGCGAGTGCGATCTGGTGATCGAGGCGATCGCCGAGCGCCTGGACTGGAAACAGTCCCTTTATGAACGCGTGGCGCCTTTTCTCGCGGAAGGGGTCACGCTGGCCTCGAACACGTCGGGCCTGTCGATCACTGCGCTCGCGCAGGCGCTGCCCGAGGCGGTGCGCCGCAATTTCTGCGGCATCCATTTCTTCAATCCACCGCGCTACTTGCCGCTCGTGGAGCTGGTGCCGCATGCGGGTAGCGACGCAGCACGGCTCGATGCGCTGGAGGGTTGGTTGACGACGCGCTTGGGGAAATCGGTGATCCGGGCCAAGGATACGCCCAACTTCATCGCCAACCGCGTCGGCGTGTTTTCCATCCTCGCGGTGATGCATCACACGCAGCGGCTGGGCCTGGGGTTCGACGAAGTCGACGCGCTCACGGGGCCGCGCATCGGCCGTCCCAAAAGCGCGACGTACCGCACGGCCGACGTGGTGGGTCTGGACACGCTGGCACACGTCATCGGGACGATGCAGACGACCCTGCCCGACGATCCCTGGCATGAGATCTTTCGCGTGCCGCCGTGGCTTGAGGTTTTGATCCGGCAGGGTGCCTTGGGGCAGAAGAGCGGCGCCGGGGTCTATCGCAAGGAGAAAGGGAACATCCTGGTGCTCGATCTATCCGCCGGGACTTACCGTCCGGCCCAGGGAGAAGTGGCGCCGGAAGTGGAGGAGATCCTCGCCCTGCGCGATGTGCGCGAGCGCTTTGCCCGGCTACGCGCGAGCGGGCATCCTCAGGCCCAGTTTCTGTGGGCGCTGTTTCGCGACGTGTTCCACTACTGCGCTTTCCATCTGGCGACGATCGCCGACAGCGCCCGCGACGTCGATCTGGCGATGCGCTGGGGGTTCGGCTGGGCCATGGGGCCTTTCGAGACCTGGCAGGCGGCGGGTTGGCGCGACATCGCCCGGTCGATCGAGGAAGATCGTGCCGCCGGCCTCACGCTCGCCAACGTGCCGCTGCCAGCCTGGGTGGAGGGGCTCGAAGGCACGCACTCGGCCAAGGGTTCGTGGAGCGCGGCGCGCAGCACGTGGGTGGGACGCTCTTCGCTCGCGGTATATCGGCGTCAGCTCTATCCCGACAGGGTCTTGGGGGAAAGATTCGACGATCCGGGCGAGACCTTGTGGGAGAACGAGGGGGTGCGCCTGTGGCGTCGCCCCGATCAGGACCAGGGCGTGGGGATCGTCTCGGTGCGCACCCGCCATCACACGCTGGGCGCAGCGGTGATCGAGGGCATCCTGGAGGCAGTGGCGCGGGCCGAGCGTGAGCTCGATGCGCTGGTGCTGTGGCACGAGGCTCCGTTTGCGCTGGGCGCCGACCTGAAGCAGGTGCTCGAGGCGGCACAGGCTGGCCGGTTCGATCAACTGGAGACCATGGTCGAACGATTCCAGCAGGCATCCATGCGGCTCAAGCACGCCGAGATTCCCGTGGTGGCGGCGATCGAGGGCATGGCCTTGGGCGGGGGCTGCGAGTTCGCTCTGCATGCGGCGCATCGGGTGTTCGCGCTCGAATCCTACGTCGGTCTGGTGGAGGTGGGCGTGGGGCTCATTCCGGCCGGGGGCGGATGCAAGGAACTGGCGATCCAGGCGCATCGCATGGCCCGGCGTACCGCTGGCGGTGACGTCTTCGCGTTCATTCAGCCGATGTTCGAGCAGGTGGCCAAGGCCAAGGTCTCGCGCAGTGCGCTCGAGGCGCAGGCGATCGGCTATGGCCGGGTCGGGGACGACGTGGTGATGCACCCGAAGGAATTGCTCTATGTGGCGATCCGTCGTGCCCGCTCTCTGGCCGAGGCGGGCTACCGTCCGCCGCTGCCCGAGCGTGAGGTCGTGGTGGCGGGGCGAAACGGCATTGCCACCTGCGAGATGATGCTGGTCAATATGCGCGAAGGGGGATTCATTTCCGAGCACGACTACCGTGTCGGCAAGGGGGTGGCCACTGCGTTGTGCGGAGGGGAAGTGGAGAGCGGAGCCCGGGTGCCGGTGGAATGGCTGCTGGCGGTGGAGCGGCGCGAATTCATGGCGCTGCTGCGCACGCCCCAGACGTTGGAACGCATCGCACATACGCTCGCAACGGGCAAACCGCTGCGCAACTGAGGAAAGGAGCAACGATGAGCAAACGAGGGCAGGATGCCTATGTGGTGGCAGCGGTACGCACGCCGGTGGGTCGCAAGGGCGGGATGCTACGCCATGTACGACCGGACGACATGCTGGCGCACGTGCTGCGAGCGGTGACGGAAAAGGTGCCGTCGCTCGATCTGGCGGAGATCGGCGACGTGATCACGGGCTGCGCCATGCCCGAGGCCGAGCAGGGGATGAACGTGGCCCGCATCGGCCTCTTGCTGGCTGGTTTTCCGGTGCAAGTGCCGGGCGTGACGATCAACCGCTTCTGCGCTTCCGGCCTGCAGGCGGTGGCCGACGCGGCGGCGCGCATCCGCTTGGGTGAGGCCGACGTGATGGTCGCCGCGGGCACCGAGTCGATGAGCGTGATGCCGCAGATCATGGGCAACAAGGTGAGCCTCAACCCGAAGGTGGTGGAATCGGACGAGAACCGGGCCATCGCTTACGGGATGGGGTTGACCGCAGAGGTGGTGGCACGCAAATATGGCGTGTCGCGTGAGGATCAGGATGCCTTCGCCCTGGAATCACACCGCAAGGCAGTGGCGGCAATCGACGCAGGGTACTTCCGCGACGAGATCGCTCCCCTGATGGTACGAACGCACCTGCCCGGCGCCGAGGGAACGGTGGCGGTGCGCGAGTCGATGGCCGAGATCGACGAGGGGCCGCGGCGCGATACCTCACCGGAGCGGCTCGCCTCCCTCAAACCGGTATTCGCTGCGCGCGGCAGCGTGACCGCCGGCAACAGCTCGCAGATGTCCGACGGGGCGGGGGCAGTGTTGCTGATGTCCGAAGCGGCGCTCGAACGCTATGGAGTGCGGCCCATTGCCCGCGTGGTATCGTACGCGGTGGTCGGCGTGCCGCCGGAGGTGATGGGAATCGGTCCGGTGGAAGCCATCCCCCGAGCCTTGCAGCGTGCCGGCCTGAAACAGGATGATCTCGACTGGATCGAGCTCAACGAGGCGTTCGCGGCGCAATCGTTGGCGGTGATGCGCACGCTGGGGCTGGATCCGGCCAAGGTGAATCCGCTGGGCGGGGCGATCGCTTTGGGCCATCCTCTGGGGGCAACCGGAGCGATCCGTACCGCCACCCTGATGGCGGCGATGCAACGCGACCCGAAGGTGCGCTATGGCATGGTGACGATGTGCATCGGCACGGGCATGGGCGCCGCGGGGATTTTCGAGCGGGTGTAAGCGGGAGGAAACATGGCGCAGACGGTGCTGTGGGAGGTGGTCGACGGGGTCGGGCAACTGGTGCTCAACCGGCCGGAGTCGCTCAACGCCTTGTCGTTCGAGATGATGGAAGCGCTCGACGAGGCGAGCGCCGCCCTGGTGCAGCGATCCGATTTGCGCGTCCTGGTGGTGAGCGGGCAGGGTGGGCATTTCATGGCCGGTGGGGACATTCGCGATTTTTCCCGCCTGCTCGACCGCACGCCCGGGGAGCGGCGTGAAGCGTTTCGCGCCACGATCGAGAAGCGGGTGAATCCCGTGGTGGAGCGTTTGAGCCGTGTGCCCTGTCCGGTGGTGGCCAAGGTGCGTGGTGCCTGTGCCGGGTTCGGCATGTCCTTGATGCTCGCCTGCGATCTGGCGATCGCCTCGAGCGACGCGGTGTTTACCACGGCCTATGCCATGCTGGGGCTTCCGGCCGACGGCGGGTTGTCTTACTTCTTGCCCCGGGTGGTGGGCAGCCGCCGTGCGGCGGAGCTTTTCCTTCTCTCGGAGCGTTTCGACGCGCAGCGTGCCCTGGAGCTGGGGATCGTCAATCGGGTGGTGGCGCCCGAAGCGCTCGACGCCGAAGTCGAGGCGCTGGTCGCGCGCCTGGCCGCCGGGCCGGGCTACGCCTATGGGCGCATCCGCTCGCTGCTCGCCGATTCGCTCGAACAGAGCCTGGAGGCGCAGCTCCTTGCCGAAGCCGAGGCATTCGGCGATTGCAGCGCCACGGAGGATTTCGCCGAGGGCGTCGAGGCGTTCCTGGCCAAGCGTAAACCACGTTTTCGCGGTTGCTGAGGGCGCGTTCGCACGACCCGACGTGCGGGGAGGGCGACTTCCTGTGAAGTCTCGAAGGGCTTCCGCTCATATGTACCGTACCCCGAAGTGCCCTATGTCTTGGTGAGAATGCCGTCCGGCTTTATCATTGCCGCTAGAAGAACGACGGAGCGCTGAGCGTGCAGTGGGTGATCGGCGGGATCCTGGTGGCGAGCATCGCTTGGGTGATGTTCGAGGTCGTGCGCTGGTGGCGTGCTCGTCGGCGGAATCAGCCCAAGGGCACGGCCAACGCTGCCGCCTCCGATGTGCCGGGTGAGACTCCGGCCCTCTTTGCACTCGATCTGGCGGTGAAAACGCTCGAGCGGCGCTGCGAGGCGTTGCAGCGCGATCTCGAAGAGCATGCCCGCCGTGAGCAGGAAATTCTCGAACGGCTGAATCGCCTGGAGGCATCCGCTTCGGCCTCTACCTCCGCTACCGGCCCGGTCGAACCGCTTGCCGCCTCTCCAGAATACGTCGAGCCAATGGTACTCGCCCGCCGGGGGTTGGACGCGCCGGCGATTGCCGCGCGCTGCGGCATCACGCTCGGCGAGGCGGAGTTGCTCGTGGCGATGGCGCGCGGCGAAGGGAGAAGTGAGCCATGAGTAAAGCCGAGAAAGGTTCTCGAGTCTTTCCCTGGAAGCGGGTGCTACTGGCCCTGCTGATCGCAACTGCTGCTGCGTACGGTCTATGGTATGAGACGAGGGACACCCCGAGACCGGCGGCCGGCACCCAGGAAGCCCCTGCCCAGATGCAGGCTCGGGGCGAACCGGGAGGGCAAGAAGATAACGACCCCGCACGAAAGGACCGATGGCAAGGGGCTGCGTCGCGGGAGGATGCGACAACGCATCGCTCCCCGCTCGAGAATCATCCGCCGACGGTTGCATCGGAAGATCCGATCGTCGCCCAGGCTGCTCCGCCGCCCGAACCGGTTGCACCGACCGCGAAGGCCGATACGAGCGGCCAGAGTGCTCCCGCCAAAGCCATGGCAACGCCCCCGACAAGAGAAAAGACGGAAGAATCCCCCCTTATCGACCGTTCGAAGCCGCTCGACAAAGGGTACTATGTCCCCATCGGTGTGTTCGGACGGATGGATAATGCCGTGGCACTCGCAGGGCGGGTACAGGAACGAGGTTTCCCCTCTCATCTACAAGCGCGGGTGTTGGTGGGGCCGTATGCTTCGCGCCAGGAAGCGATGGAGGCGGCCAAGCAACTCAAGCGCCATGAGATCGAGGTCGGCGCGGTGACCCAGGTGAAATGAGCGGTTCCGTAGGTTTTGAGACGAGGAGATGTGAGATGAAAGTGCAAAGTCCCGTGTTGGGTGAAGTGAATGTGGCCGAAGACAAGGTGATCGAGTTTCCCAACGGCCTGCCAGGGTTCGAGTCGTGCCAGCGTTTCATGCTGGCACACGATGAAGAAGGGGGCGCAGGCGAGGATCGTCCCAAGGTCTTCATCCTGCAGAGTCTGGACGATCCGAACGTGGCTTTTTCCGTGGTGAGCCCCGAGGCCTTGGGGGTGCGCTACGAGATCACGCTCTCCGATGGAGAAGTGGCCCAACTGCAAATCGAGAAGCCCGAGGACGTGGCGCTGGCCGTGATCGTGCGTCGCGCCGATGGAACGGAGGCGAAAACGCCGCAGGATAGCGGCCTGCGGGCGAACTTCATGGGGCCGCTGCTGATCAACACCGCCGCGCGTCGCGGATTGCAAAAGGTGCTCGAGCGGTTTACCTGTGAAATGGTCGTGCGGGCATAAGGAGGTCGAGGCCATGCGACGTCACGTCAATACCGACAAGGCCCCGGCAGCGATCGGTACTTATTCCCAGGCAGTCTTCGCCGGCGATACGCTCTATCTCTCCGGCCAGCTGGGGCTCGACCCGGCCACGATGACGCTGCCGCCGGAATTCGCCGCCCAATGCGAACGGATGTTTTCCAATCTCGCGGCGGTGGTGGAGGCGGCCGGGGCGAGCCTCGATCAGGTGGTGAAACTCACGGTCTTTCTCACCGATCTGTCCTACTTTGCCACCGTCAACGAGGTGATGGCCCGCCATTTCACCGCACCCTATCCGGCGCGCTCGGCGGTGGAGGTGAAAGGCCTGCCGCGCGGGGCGATGGTGGAGGCCGAGGCCGTCGTCTGGCTGGGGGCGTGATCCGGCCTTGCCCGCGCAAGCGCCTTTTCGTCATCCGTTGGAATCCTGGCCGGGCGTCGGCCCGGCGGTGGCCGCGCGCCTGGTGAAACTCGGGGTGATGCGCCCCGAGGATCTCCTTTTCCTTCTGCCGCTGCGCTACGAGGACGAGACACGCGTCACGCCTGTGGCGCAGGCGCCAACCGGTTCGTCCGTACTCGTGGAAGGCCGCATCGTACGCGTGGAGCGCAAGGAGGGGCCGCGGCCGCAGCTCGTCGCGCATCTGGATGATGGCACGGGCTTGCTCACCGGGCGCTGGTTGCACGTCTATCCCGGTACCGCCAAGCGGCTCGAAGCGGGCAAGCGCATGCGCTGGTTCGGCGAGGTGCGGGTCGGTTTCTTCGGCGAGCGCGAGATGTTCCATCCGCGGCTGGTGCCGCTCGAGGCACCGCTGCCCGATCGCCTCACCCCCGTCTATCCGAGCGTGGAGGGATTGTCTCAAGGGCTCTTGCGCCGTCTGGTGCGCCGGGCGCTGGAGGTGGTCGCACCCGCCGAGTGGCTCGACGAGGCGCTGCGCGCACGCGAGCAACTGCCGCCGCTGCGCGAAGCGCTGGAATGCTTGCACGCGCCGCCCGCCGGTGCCGATGAACGTCGGCTGGACGCAGCGCGTCGCCGCCTGAAACTGGAGGAATTGGTGGCGCAGCAGGCATCGATGCGTCGGGCGCGCGCGGTGCGACGCTCGGCCACGGCGCCCGCCTTGCCCGAAGCGGAAGGGCCGGTGCGCCGGGCGTGCGCGAGGCGCTGCCCTTCGCCCTCACCGCGGCGCAGCAGCGGGTGCTCGCCGAAATCGACGCCGATCTGGGAAAACCTCATCCGATGCACCGTTTGCTCTTGGGCGACGTGGGCAGCGGCAAGACGGTGGTGGCCGCTTTAGCGCTCGCGCGGGCGCTGGATGGAGGGCACCAGGGGGCGTTGATGGTGCCCACCGAGATCCTCGCCGTCCAGCACGCGCGCAAGCTCGGCGAGTGGCTCGCCCAGGCCGGGATCGAGGTGGCGCTGCTCACCGCCGCCACGCCGGCGCGCAGCGCGCAGGCGCTGCGTGCCCGGCTCGCCGAAGGGGAACCGCTCCTCGTGGTCGGCACGCACGCGCTCATCGAAGAGGCGGTCGCTTTGCCGCGCCTGGCGCTCGCGGTGGTCGATGAGCAGCACCGTTTCGGCGTGCGTCAGCGCTTTGCCTTGCGCGCGAAGGCGGGCGAGGGATTTTCGCCGCATCTGCTGATGATGTCCGCCACGCCCATTCCGCGCACGCTCGCGCTGGCGATCTACGCCGACCTGGAGTTGTCGCTGCTCGACGAGCGCCCTCCGGGGCGCCAGCCGGTACAGACTTTGCTGCTGTCGCAGCGCCGCCGGGACGAACTCATCGAGCGGGTACGCCGCTGGTGTGCGCGAGGGCGACAGGCCTACTGGGTCTGCCCTTTGATCGAGGAGTCGGAAGTGCTGGATCTGCAGGCGGCCACCGAAACCTGGCAGGAGCTCGTGGCGGCGATGCCGGAGCTGCGGGTCGGTCTGCTGCACGGTCGACTCAAGAACGAAGAGAAGCAGCAGGTCATGGAGCGGTTCGTGGCCGGCGCCCTCGACGTGCTGGTGGCGACCACCGTGATCGAGGTGGGCGTGGACGTGGCCAACGCGAGCCTCATGGTGATCGATCACGCCGAGCGTTTCGGCCTGGCGCAGCTGCATCAATTGCGCGGCCGGGTTGGGCGCGGCAGCGAGGCGTCTTTTTGCGTGTTGTGCTACGGCGAGCCGCTCTCGGCCACGGCGCGCCAGCGGCTCGCGGCGATCCGTGCCAACGACGACGGTTTTGCGCTCGCGCGCGAGGATCTGCGGTTGCGCGGCCCCGGCGAGTTCGTCGGGCTGCGCCAGAGCGGCGTGCCCAGCCTGCGTGTGGCCGATCTGGTGGCGGACGAGGATCTCGTGCCGCTCGCGCAGCGGCTCGCCGACGAAGTGCTGGAACGCGATCCGGCGCTTGCCGAGACGCTCATCCGGCGCTGGGTGCCGGGTGGCGGGGCTTGGCTCCATGCCTGAGGGGGCGCTCTTCTTCGTGCCGCGCTGGCGATCCGGTTTGCCTGTCGGGGTGCCGCGCCGTCTGCAGCCTTGGCTTGCCGAGCGGGGCTCGCTCACCGCCCGCATCCGGGCGCACTGTCGGGAGTTCGCCGTGCGCCGCCTTTGGGAAGGATGGGGCCGCCCCTATCCGGACGAGGCGATCGCCCTGAAGGTACCGAGGTGGGAGAGGGTGCGCGTGCGCGAAGTGGCGCTTCTTGCCGACGGCGTGCCGGTGGTGTTCGCACGCTCGCTGACGGCGTGGCAGGGAGTGCGATACCCGTGGCGTCTGTTGCAGCGCATCGGCAACCGTCCTCTGGGCGCGGTGCTCTTCGCCGATCCCACGGTACGCCGCGGCACAGTGCAGGCGGTTCGGCTCGATGCGCGCGATCCGCGGTATCATCGCGCATCGGCACTGTGGCGGGAAGTACCGCCGGGTTTGTGGGCGCGACGCTCGCTCTTTTGGCGGGCGGGCGTGCCGCTGCTGGTGAGCGAGGTTTTTCTGCCGCCGATCGACCTTCTCATTACACCGACGTGACGAGCGATGGAGCCGAATTTCGACTGGAGAGCGCGCCTGCCGCTCTATTGGCGGCTGATCCGGGGGCATCGACCCATCGGCACGCTGCTGCTGCTGTGGCCGACCCTGATCGCCCTGTGGTGGGCCGCGGGCGGATTTCCGCCGCCGGGGGTCTTCTTCGTCTTCGTGGTGGGTACTTTCCTCATGCGTTCGGCCGGTTGCGCCATCAACGACTGGGCCGACCGCGACATCGATCCGTACGTGGCCCGTACGCGCGACCGACCCCTCGCCGCGGGGTTGATTTCACCCGATGAGGCGCTCAAGGTCGCCGCCGCGCTCGCGGGTCTCGCCTTTCTCCTGGTGCTGCCTCTGGGCTGGAAGGTGGTGGCCTGGTCGGTGCCGGCGCTCGCCATCGCCGCCACCTATCCCTTCACCAAACGCTTTCTGCCGCTACCTCAGGCTTATCTAGGGGTGGCGTTTTCCTTCGGCATTCCCATGGCCTGGGTGGCGATTCGCGGCCAGACCGACGCGGTGTGCTGGACGCTCTTTGCCGCCAACTTCTTCTGGACGATCGCCTACGACACCGAATACGCCATGGCCGACCGGCCCGACGACCTGAAACTGCCGGTCCATTCGTCGGCCATCACCTTCGGGCGCTGGGACGTGTTGGCGGTGTTCCTGTGTTACCTCGCGGCGTTTGCGCTGTGGGCGCGCGCCGGCATCCTCGCCGGGGCCGGCGCGCCTTTCCTCGTCTCGCTGGTGGTCGCCGCGGGCATCGTCGCCTACCATCTGGAGCTCATCGGCACGCGCGAACCCGCACGTTGCTTGAAGGCGTTCTTGCACAACAACTACCTCGGGCTCGTGCTCTTTGCCGGCGTCGTGCTCGACCTGTGGCACGGCTGAAAGAGAGAACGAAATGGCGCAAACGACTTTCCTCGAATCGTTACGCGAGCGCTGGCGCGATCCGGCGCGCCTGCTGTGCGTGGGGCTGGATCCGGAGCCGGAACGCTTGCCGCGCAGCGTGCGCCGTCTGCCGCTCGCTGAGGGGGTTTGGGTGTTCTGCCGCGAGGTGATCGAGGCGTGCGCGCCTTGCGTGTGCGCCTTCAAACCGCAGATCGCGCATTTCGCCGCTCTGGGGTTGGAGGGCGTGCTCGAGCGGCTGATCACCCACGTGAAACTGAACCATCCCGACGTTCCGGTCATCCTGGATGCCAAACGCGGCGACATCGGCTCCACCGCCCGCCACTATGCACGCGAGGCGTTCGAGCGCTATGGGGCCGACGCGGTCACGGTGAATCCCTACTTGGGCGGAGATTCGCTCGAGCCTTTCTTCGCCTGGCCGGGCAAGGGGGTGTTCGTGCTCTGCCGGACTTCGAATCCGGGCAGCGCCGAGCTGCAGGCCCTGGAGCTCGCCGGCGGCGAGCGGCTCTTCGAGCGCGTGGCGCGCCTGGCCGCCGGCCCGTGGAATACGAACGGGCAGGCAGGGCTGGTGGTGGGTGCGACCTGGCCGCAGGAAGTGGCGCAGGTGCGCCGGCTCGCGCCGGGCGTGCCGCTGCTCGTGCCAGGTATCGGTGCGCAGGGCGGAGACTTGGCGGCCACGGTGCGCGCCGGCTGGTGCCGCCCGGAGTTTCCCGGTCTGATCCTCAATTCCTCGCGCGCCATCCTCTACGCAAGCGAGGGCGAGGATTGGCAGGATGCCGCCGCCGCCGCGGCGCAGTCGGTGCACGCTGCCGTGCGCGCAGTGCTCGCCGATCGGGCATGAGCGACATGACGTTTGCCGATCTGCGCGAATTCTGCGCTCAGCTCGAGGCGCTGGGCGAACTAAAGCGGGTGACCGAGCCGGTGGATACGCACCTGGAGCTCACGGCGCTCGCCGATCGCGTCCTGCGGCGTCGAGGCCCGGCGCTGCTCGTCGAGCGGCCGCACACCCAGGGCCGGGCGCATCCGTTGCCGGCGCTGGCCAATCTCTTCGGTACGCCGCGCCGCGTCTTGCTGGGCATGGGGCAGGACGTGGGCGAGGACGGTGACTGGCGCGAGCCGCTGCGTGACGTGGGGCGCCTGCTCGCCTATCTGAAAGAACCTGAGCCGCCGCGCGGCTGGCGCGATGCCTGGGAGAAGATGCCGGTGCTGCGCCGGGTGCTCGACATGGCGCCCAAGGTCGTTTCGCGCGCGCCGTGCCGCGAAGTGGTGTGGGAAGGGGCGGAGCTCGATCTCGCTCGGCTGCCCATCCAGCACTGCTGGCCGCAGGATGCGGGTCCGCTCATCACCTGGGGGCTGGTGGTCACCCGCGGGCCGCACAAGAAACGCCAGAATCTGGGAATCTACCGCCAGCAGGTGATCGGGCGAAACCGGGTGATCATGCGCTGGCTCGCGCATCGCGGCGGGGCGATCGATTACGCCGAACACGCCCGGCTGCATCCCGACGAGCCCTTTCCCGTGGCGGTGGTGATCGGCTGCGACCCGGCCACTATCCTTGCCGCGGTCACGCCGGTGCCCGACACCCTTTCCGAATACCAGTTCGCCGGCTTGCTGCGCGGGGCGAAAACCGAGCTCACCGAGGCCGTGGGGGGCTTGCAGGTGCCGGCGCGCGCCGAGATCGTGCTCGAAGGGCACATCCATCCCGGCGACACGGCCCTCGAAGGCCCATTCGGCGATCACACGGGGTACTACAACGAGCAGGCGGTCTTCCCCGTGCTCACGCTCGATCGCATCACGCTGCGGCGCGAGGCGATCTACCACACCACATACACCGGCAAGCCGCCCGACGAGCCGGCGGTGCTGGGCGTGGCCCTGAACGAAGTCTTCGTCCCGCTGCTGCAGCGCCAGTATCCGGAAATCGTCGATTTCTACCTGCCGCCGGAGGGTTGCTCCTACCGCATGGCGCTGGTGTCGATCAAAAAGGCCTATCCGGGGCACGCCAAGCGCGTGATGTTCGGCATCTGGGGGTTCCTGCGCCAGTTCATGTACACCAAGTTCATCGTGGTGGTGGATGAGGACGTCGACATCCGTAACTGGCAGGAGGTGATCTGGGCGCTCACCACGCGCGTGGATGCGGCGCGCGACACGCTCATCGCCGAGCACACGCCCATCGACTATCTCGACTTCGCCTCGCCCGAAGCCGGCCTGGGCAGCAAGATGGGGATCGATGCCACGAACAAGTGGCCCGGCGAGACCCACCGCGAGTGGGGCCGGGCCATCGTCCAGGATCCGGAAGTGGAAGCGCGCGCGGCGGCGCTCGTCGAGCGGCTGCTCGGCTGAGCGGGTCGCTCGTCTCATTCAGCTGCGCGCCGGCTCCTCCATCAGCCCGTTGTGCCGCAGCAGGGCGTCGATGCGCGGCTCGCGGCCGCGGAAGGCGCGGAAGGATTCGGCTGCGGGGCGGCTCGCGCCCACGGCGAGGATCTCGCGCCAGAAGCGACGCCCCGTGTCGGGATCGAGCACGGTGCCGGTGCGCGCGCTCGCCTCTTCGAAGGCCTCGTAGGCATCGGCCGAGAGCACTTCGGCCCACTTGTAGCTATAGTAGCCGGCCGCGTACCCTCCGGCGAAGATGTGCGAGAAGCTCTGCGGGAAGCGATGCCAAGACGGCAGCCGGATCACTGCCACTTCGTCGCGCACTTCTTCCAGGATGCGCAGCACGTCGGCGAGCGGCACGCGTTCGGGGGCCGGTTCCTGGGCACGGGCGAGTTCGCGGTGGATGCGCAGGTCGAAGAGCGAAAATTCGATCTGGCGCACCATCTGCATGCCGGCCTGGAAGTTCTTGGCCGCACGCATTTTCTCGTAGAGCGTGCGTGGCAGCGGCTCGCCCGTGTCGACGTGGGCGGTGATTTTCTCCAGCACTTCCCATTCCCAGGCGAAGTTTTCCATGAACTGGCTGGGTAGCTCGACGGCGTCCCATTCGACGTGGTGGATACCCGAGATGGGCGCCTCGTCGACCTGGGTGAGCATGTGATGCAGCCCGTGGCCCATCTCGTGGAAGAGCGTGAGCACGTCGTCGTGGGTGAGCGTGGGGGGCTTGCCACCCACCGGCGGGGCGAAGTTGCACACGAGGTAGGCCACCGGCAGCATGAGAAATTCGGCCTCGCGTCGGCGCGATTTGGCGCTGTCCATCCAAGCGCCGCCGCGCTTGGTGTCGCGGGCATAGAGGTCGACGTAGAAGTAGGCGATCGGCGCGCCGTCGCGCTCGACGCGGTAGAAACGCACGTCCGGATGCCACACGGGGGCGGTGTCGGGCACGAGGCGCACGCCGAAGAGCCGTTCCAGGAGGGCGAAGAGCCCCTCCAGGACGCGCGGAAGCGGCAGGTAGCGCCGCACTTCCTGTTCGGAATAGTCGTAGCGCGCCTGGCGTAATTTTTCCGAGGCATAGGCGATGTCCCAGGGCTCGAGCGGATCGAGGCCGAGGCGGTCGCGGGCGAAAGCGCGCAGTTCTTCCAGATCGCGCAGGGCGAAGGGTTTGGCGCGGGCGGCGAGTTCCCGCAGGAATGAGGCGACCTCCTCCGGCTCGTTGGCCATCTTGGGTACGAGCGAGTAGCTGGCGTAGTCGGGATAGCCCAGCAGGAGCGCCTCTTCGCCGCGCAGCGCCAGGATGCGCTCGATGAGCGGGCCGTTGTCGCGCTCGGGCGGGCCGAACTCGGAGGCGCGGGTGGCGTGGGCCCGGTACATGCGCTCGCGCAGCGCCCGATCGTCGGCGTACTGCATCACCGGCAAGTAGAAGGGCATCTGCAGGGTGAAGCACCAGCCCGGACGGCCTTGCGCCTGCGCCGCCTCGCGCGCCATGGCCCGCACTTCCTCCGGAATGCCGGAGAGTTGCGCCTCGTCCTCGATCCATTCCTGGTAGGCATTGGTCGCATCGAGCAGGTTTTCCGAGAACTTGGCCGAGAGCGCCGACAGTTCCTGTTGGATGTCGCGGTGGCGGGGTTTCTTCTCGGGCGGCAGTTCCGCACCGGCGAGCCGATGGTCGCGCAAGTCGAGTTCGATCACGCGGCGGCGTTCGGGCGAGAGGCGAGCGAACTCGGGGCTTTGCGCGAGCGCCTGCGTCTTGCGGTAGAGCGCCTCGTTCTGTCCCAACTCCGTCCAGAAACGCGTGACTTCGGGGAGCATCTGGTTGTAGGCCTCGCGCCAGGCGGGGGTGTCCATCACGCTGTGCAGGTGCCCGATCACGCCCCAGGCGTCCGAGAGCTGTTCGAGCGCGCGTTCGAGCGGGGCGACGAAGTCTTCCCAGGTGGGCGGAGTGCGTTCATCGACCGCGCGCTCGATCGCGGCGCGGGCCCGTGCGATGAGTTCGGTGATGACCGGCTCGACGTCCTCAGGCCGGAGGCGATCGAAGGGAGGGAGTTGAAAGGGATGCAGCAGCGGATGTTCTGGTGCGTTCATCGTGTCCTCGAGGTGGATTCTCTTCAGGCGGGATTTTGCCACCGGTTGCGGGCGCGTGTCTCGTGGACGAGACAGGCGCCGAGAAAACCGAGCGCGGCGGCACCGGCGAGGCAGGCGATCGCCGCGGTGAAATGTTCCGGGGCATAGATACGGACTCCGTCGAGTACGGTTCCGTTCCAGGCGCGGTCGATGAGCGCGCCGGCGAGCGGCTGCAGGAGGGCGCCGCCGAGGAATCCGCCCATGTTGGTGAGCGCCGTGCTCATGCCCGAGAGCGCCGGCAGATTGACTTCCTTGGCGCAGGCCCAGGTGAGCGAGAAGGAAGAGGAGGCGAGCCCCATGAGGGCGAAGAGGGGAAAGGTGAGCGTCTGGGGCAGCGGCCCCGCCGTCAGGCACACGACCCAGCAGGCGAGGTAGAGTGCGGCCACTGGCACCAGCACGGCTTTGCGCCGCGCGAGCCGATCGGACAGGGCGCCAATGGCGAGGCACCCGAGGGCGAAGGCGAGGAAGTAGAGCGAGAGGTGGTGCGAGGCTTGCAGTTTCGTCAGGCCGTGCACGCTCATGAGGTAAGGCGTGGCCCACAGACCGGCGAAGGCGAAGAAGCTGCCGGCGATGCCGAAGTTGGCGAGCACGGCGGGCCAGGTGGCGCGGTTGCGCAGGATGGTCGCGAGTCCCCCGAAGATCACGGTACGGTCGAAACGCTTGAGCGTACCCGGCTCTTCCGGCTCGATCAGCCGCCAGCACAGCACGGCGACGGCCAGCGACGCCAAGGCCGTGGCCACGAACACGCCGCGCCAGCCCGTGAGCTGCGCCAGCGCCGTGAGCGGCGTGCCGGCGAGCACCGAGCCGAGGTTGCCGACGAACATGCCCAGACCCACGAGGGAAGCGAAACGGCGCTCGTCGTACCACAGGGCGAAGAGTTTGAGCATGGCGATGAAGGTGACCGACACGCCCAGGCCGGTGAGGGTGCGCCCGGCGAGCGCCACTTCCAGCGAAGGGGCGAGCGCGAAGAGGAGGCTACCCGCGGCGGCGACGAAGCCGCCCGCCACGATGATGCGTCGCGGGCCCACGGTGTCGGCGAGGATGCCGGTGGGCAGCTGCATCAGGGTGTAGACGTAAAAATAGGTGGCAGCGAGCGTGCCGAGCGAAGCGGCGCTGGTGTGGAAGGCCGCGGCGAGTTCGGTGGCGATACCGGCGGGGGCGAAGCGGTGGAAAAAGGACAAAACGTAGGCGGCGATGACGACGACGAGCGCCGTCGTGCGGCGGCTGCAGGCCATGGAGTGTCTCCTCTTTTTGGTTGGAATCCTCGCGAGGGGGAGCCGTCGCGGGAATTGGTGCCCCAAGAATGCGTTATTTCCGCCGCGAAGACAAGCCCGGACGGTCGATAATGGCTTCGACCGTCACTGACGAGGAACAAGGAGTTCGCGATGAAACGATACGTTCACCGATTGATTTGGTTTGGGCGCGCCGCGCTGGCGATCCTGGTCACCCTCTCCGCTTTCGTCCTGAGCGAATTTGCACACGACGGGGGCCAGGCGCTGCGCCGCAACCTCGCCTCCCTGCTTTCGCTCATTCCGGCAGCGCTTGCCCAACCAGGCGTCGATACGCCTCACGATACTTCTCGGCCGTCTTCCGGATGACGTCTTCCGGCAGACGCGGCCCGGGCGCGGTCTTGTCCCAGTCGAGCGTCTCAAGGTAGTCGCGCACGTATTGCTTGTCGAAGGACGGCGGGTTGGTGCCGGGCTGCCAGGCGTCGGCCGGCCAAAACCGGGACGAATCGGGTGTGAGTACTTCGTCGATGAGGTGCAGCACGCCGGCAGCGTCGATGCCGAACTCGAACTTGGTGTCGGCGATGAGGATGCCGCGTTCGGCGGCGTAGTCGCGCGCCCGGATGTAGAGCGCGAGCGCCGCGGCCTTGGCTTGCCGCGCGAGGCTCGCGCCATCGTGCGGTGCGAGTCGCGCAGCGCACAGGGCCTCGGCCTGTTCGAAGGAAATGTTCTCGTCGTGCTCGCCCGCCTCGGCCTTGGTGGCCGGGGTGAAGATCGGCTCGGGCAAGCGCGCGGCGAGCCCCAGCCCCGGCGGGAGCGCGATGCCGCACACGCTGCCTTTGTGCTGATATTCTTTCCAGCCCGAACCGATGAGATAACCGCGCACCACTGCTTCGATGGGCAAGGGCTGCAAGCGTTTGACCACCATGGCCCGCCCGAGGACCTGGTCGCGCTCTTCGGGCGCGACGACGGAAGTCGGATCGATGCCGGTGCGATGATCCGGAACGATGCCGGCGAGCAGATCGAGCCAGAATTCGGTGATTGCCGTGAGCACTTTGCCCTTGCCCGGAATGGGATCGGGCAGCACGACGTCGAACGCGGAGAGCCGGTCGGTGGCGACGACGAGGAGCTTGTCCTCGCCAACCGCGTAGAGGTCGCGTACCTTGCCGCGTCCGATGAGCGGCAGACTGGTGATGTGCGTCTCGAAGATCGCCTCGGCCATGGATCCTTCCCCGGCATTCTAAAAGAAGAAATTATCGCATGGGCCTTAGCTTTCGTGTTCCACCGCCCGGTGGACGCGGCGCACGCCCAGGGCGATCAGGGCAGCGAGCACAGGGATGGAAAGGGCCGTGACCAGTTCCGGTTCGAGGTGCAGCCAGGGCTTGAATCCCTTGGTGAGGTAATTGACGAGCTGCGAGCCGTAGTAGGTGATGGCCATCACCGACAGGCTCTCGACGGCCGCCTGCAGCCGTAGTTGTACCTTGGCGCGGCGGTTCATCTGTGCGAGCAACTGCTGGTTCTGGCGTTCGATTTCGAGATCGACACGCGTGCGCAGCAGCTGGGAATCGCGCACCGAGCGCTGCGAGAGTTCTTCCTGACGCCGAGCGACGGCGGTGCAGGTGTTCATGGCCGGAGCGAAGCGACGCTCCATGAATCCTTGCAAGGTGGAATAGCCGGGGAGCCGGATCTCGCGCAGCTCGGCGATGCGCTGACGCACCAGGGCGCTGTAGGCCGAGGCGGCGCCGAAGCGGTAGGCGCTGGCGGCGATCGAATTTTCGATTTCGGCGGCCAGGTGGGTGAGTCGTGCCAGGATCTCGCGCTCGTCGGTGAACGAAGCGGCGCGGCTCATGGCCGCCACCAGTTCGGCCAGTTCCGCCTCGGCGCGGCCGAGAAAGGCTCCGACTTCCTTGGCCATGGGAAAGGCGAGCAGCGCCAGCATGCGGTAGGTGTCGATCTCGAGCAGTCGCTGCACGGCGCGTCCGGCCTGTTTCGGCGTCATGGCCGCGTCGAGTACGATGAACTGGATGAACCCCTCGTGCAGTTGGAAGTCGCTGAGCACCCAGGCGTTGCCGTCGGAGATCTTCGAGGCGACGAGCGCCGGACCGAACGGATCGGCCGCGTCGAGGAACTCGGTGGGCGGCGTGTCGGATACTGGCCTCAGGCGAACGTGCGTGGCGGCGATGACTTCGCCGGGGCTGGCCTCGAGCCAGCCCTGGGGCAAGCGGGAAAGGAGCGCCTCGGGCGAGTCGTGGTCGCCGTCGAGATAGAAGGTATAGGCATGGAATTCGGCGTGGCGTTCGCGCTTGATGCGCAACCCACCCCACCGTAGGAGGGACTGCGCCGCGGCATCGAGCTCGAGCACGGCGCCGGGAAGATTGCGCAGCCGCGCCCAATGCTTGAGGAGACGGTCGGACGGGGTCTCACGCGGCAATAGCCACGACAGTTGCACCACCGTGGCCGGGGCGAGCAGCGGCACGGACGGCCGGGCGTGGATCTCCTCGTGCAGCGCTTGCCGGATGGGATGCTGGGTGAGTTTCACAGCCAGCCCTTGCGCTTGAAGTAGAAGTAGGGGGCGAAGCCGCTGATCACCATCAGGATCAGCGCGAGGGGATAGCCGTATTCGAGGTGCAGTTCCGGCATGTGCTGGAAGTTCATCCCGTAGATGCTGGCGACCAGGGTCGGCGGCAGGAAGACGACGGCGGCGATCGAGAAGATTTTGATGATCTGGTTCTGCTCGATGTTGATGAATCCTTGAGCCGAATCCATGAGGAAGTTGATCTTCTCGAAGACGAAGTTGGTGTGCGACATGAGGGTTTCGAGGTCGCGGATCATCTCGCGGCAGGTTTCCTGCAGTTCGGCCTGATCGCGCAGATGGCGCAGCAGGAAGGAGACGGCGCGCTGGGTGTCCATCAGGCACAGGCGGATGCGTCCGTTGCTGTTCTCGATCTTGGCCAGCTTGTCGATGGCGTCCTCGAGCTCGGCGTTCTCGTCCTCGAGCACCATGAAGCTGACGTCCTCGAGCCGCCGGTGCAGGTCTTCGATGGTGTCGGCGAGGTTTTCCACCTTCTGCTCGAAGATGGTCACGAGCAGCTCTTGGGGGGTACGCGCGTGCACCTGGCCGTGGCGAGCACGCATGCGCAGCAGGCGGAAGTCGGCCAGGTCTTCCTCGCGCACCGAGATGAGGCGATCGCGCTGTAGGATGAAAGCGACGGTGACGGTGACGTGGCGGCCCTCTTCCTGGGCAAGGAAAAGGGAGTGGACGTGCAGCCCCTGGTTGTCGATGAAAAAGCGCGCGGAGGACTCGATTTCCTCGACGTCTTCGGATTCGGGGAGTTCGGCGTTCAACAGCCGCTGCAGCAGCTCGCGCTCGTTTTCGTCCGGGTCTTGCGCGTCGATCCACAGGGCCCTGGCCACGGCTTGGTCGTCGAGCGCGAGCGCCTTGGGCAGTTCACGGATGGTGTCTTTTTCGGCCTGGAACAGTCGCAGCATGGAGCACCTTTACACGTTTCGCCAGCGGGGTCGGGGATCGCGGCGAAACGACGAAGGCGTCAGCCGCGAACGCAGCAGTAGAGGAACGAGCGACGAGGTCGACAGCGGGTTTTGGAGTTCACGGAAAAGATCGGAACGAGCGCGACGGCGAAATTATACGCTTTTTGCAGCGCAACAAACACGGGGCACCGATGACCTCGTGGAAGGATCGGTGCCGCGTCGTGCGCTCGGGCTTACGCCTTGGCAGCCATCAGGCGCTTGTATTTTTCTAGCAGTTGCTCCTTGGTCTCGCGGTGGGCGGGGTCGGGGATGATGCAATCGACCGGGCAGACTTGCTGGCATTGGGGTTCGTCATAGTGGCCGACACATTCGGTGCATTTGTTCGGGTCGATGACGTAGATCTCGTCGCCCTGCGAGATCGCATCGTTGGGGCACTCCGGTTCGCACACGTCGCAGTTGATGCACTCTTCGGTGATTTTCAGGGCCATGGACAAGCCTCCATAGGAAGAAAAAGTCAATCGGTTGGTGTGGTATTGCGGCGGGAGAGCCGGTCGGCAACCACGGGATGCACGAACCCGCGCACGTCGCCCCCCAGCCGGGCGATCTCGCGCACCATGGTCGCCGAGATGAACATGTACTCGTCCGCCGGCGTGAGGAACACCGTTTCGATGTCGGGGAAGAGCTTGCGGTTCATTCCGGCCATCTGGAATTCGTATTCGAAGTCGGAGACGGCGCGCAAACCCCGCAAGAGGATGCGTGCCCCGCGTTGGTGCATGAAATCGATCAACAGGCCGTCGAAACCGACCACCTCGATGTTGGGAAAACGCTGTAGCACCTCCCGGGCGATCTCTACTCGCTCTTCGAGCCCGAAGAGGGGATTTTTATTGCGGCTGCGCGCCACGGCGATGACGATGTGATCGAAAATGCGAGACGCCCGGCGCACGAGATCTTCGTGACCCCGAGTGAAAGGGTCGAAGGTGCCGGGATAGACGACGACCGATCGTTCGCTCATGCGTTGCGCTCCAGCAGGTGGTAATGTACTTGGCCCGCGCGGCCGCGTTTCACGGTGTGCCAGGCCCCGAGGGTTTCGATCTCTCGCTCGGATTCGAGATAGAGGGAACCGTCGGGGCGCACGAGCCGGTCGAGCCAGGGTTCGAGCCGTTCGGGCCAATGCGCGTGGTAGGGCGGGTCGAGAAAGAGGACGTCGACGGGCTCCGACCAGGTGCGCGCGCATTCTAACGCATTCGCCGTGATGACTTCCACCTCGTCGGCACGCAACGCCTTGCGGTTTTCTTCGAGTTGCCGGGCTAGGTGTCGGTCGCGCTCGACCAGGATGACGCGCGCCGCACCGCGCGAGGCGGCTTCGAATCCGAGCGCGCCGGTGCCTGCAAAGAGATCGAGGCAGGTCAGCCCCGTGAGATCCTGTCCCAGCCAGTTGAACAGCGTCTCGCGGACCCGATCCGGTGTCGGGCGCAGGCCGGGGCGATCGGGCACGATGAGCACGCGCGAGCGCCAGGCGCCGCCGATGAGGCGCAGCCGCGCCATCGCCTCAACGATCTCCGTCGCCGCCGACGCGCACCGTCACGAGGCGGGCCGGGTCGATGCGGCGACTGAAAGCGTCTTGCACCTGCTGCCCCGTCACGGCGCGCACCGCCTGCGGATAGCGTTCGAGCCAGTCGGTGGGGAGGTTGTAGTAGCCCATCATCGAGACGTAGCCGATGAGCTTGCGGTTGGAATCGAGTCTCAGGCCAAAACCGCGCGCGATGTTGTCCTGGGCGCGGCGTAGTTCTTCGTCCGTGGGGCCTTGTTCGCGGAAACGCGCGAGCGTTTCGCGCGCGAGCGCCAGGGCTTCCTCGGCCTGCTGGCCCCGGGTCTGCAACGCGATGACGAAAGGGCCGGCCTGGCGTCGCGGCTCGAGATAACTTCCTACGCTGTAAGCATAACCGCGTTTCTCACGGATCTCATCGACCAGGCGCGAGCTGAAACCGCCGCCGCCCAGTACGTGGTTGCCTACGAGCAAGGGAAAATAATCGGGGTCGTCGCGGGTCATCACGGCCAAGCCCAGACGCAGATGAGCCTGCTGCGCCGGATGAGCGATGCGCACGTCGTTCGCCTGCGCCGGCGCGACTGGCACCAGGGGCTCGGGTGTCTCGCCAGCGGGCAGTTTGGCCATGATGCGCTCGGCGAGCTGCTCGGCCTGAGCGCGGTCGAGGTCACCGACGATGGCCACGTGTGCCCGCGCACGCGTGTAGTGGGTGCGATGGAAGGCGACGAGGTCGTTGCGGCCGAGTCGGTCGAGGGACTCGGGCGTGGTGAGCCTGCCGTATGGGTGGTCGCGGTAGATGGCGGTGGTAAAAGCACGCTCGGCGAGGACATTGGGCCGGGTGAGCGCGTCTTTGAGGGCCGCTTTGGCGTTTGCCCGTTCGCGAACGAAGACGGCAGGGGAGAAAATCGCCTGGGTGAGCACTTCGGCTACCAGATCGGCGGCCGCGTCGCGCACGGAGGGCTCCGAGAGGCTACGCCAGGCGACGGTGGCGCGGTCTTCGTCGACCGAGCCGGAGAGGCTGACCGCCAGATCCGCGAAGGCTTCGCTCAAGCCTTGTTCATCGTGCACTCTGGTACTGGTATCGAGCAGACGCCGTGTGAGGGCAGCGAGCCCCTCCTTCCCTGCAGGGTCGCGGGCGGAACCGGCGTCGAACGAGACGACGACGTCGATGAGCGGCAAGTCGCGGTTGGCGACGAAATCGACGCGCACTCCGCTTGCGGTGGTGAAGCGCTCGATCGTCGGTAGCGCCAGGGCGAGCGGCGAGAACGCGGTGGCGACGAAAAAGAGCAGCACGGCAAAAGCGCGGGTGCGGAGGGTGCGTTGGATCATCGGGACCTCCTCGGAGCAGGGTCAGCGCAGGGGCGCATGGGGATCGGTGGCAACGGGGCGGGGGGCGCGGCCATCGGGCAGCACGTCGACCCGGGTGAGCCCTTCTTCGGTGAACCAGGTTTGGGCCACGCGCTGCACGTCCTCGGCGGTGACGCGCTGAATCGCTTCGGTGATGCGCGCGCTCGCGTCCCAAGGGAGCCCCACGGCGCGCGCGAACCCGATCTCCATGGCTTGTCCCATGAGGGAATCCCGCTTATAGACCTGCTGCGCCACCGCTTGACGGATGACGCGCTGGAGTTCCTGCTCGGAAACGCCTTCTTTGGCGATGCGTTCCACTTCCTCGCGCAGTGCCTTTTCCAACTGATCGAGCGCGATACCCGGTCGGGCGCTGGCCGACAGCGTAAAGAGGCCGGGGCCGCGGGCAATTCCGTCGTAATCGGCCGAAACCGCGATGGCCCGCGGTTGCTCCCGCACCAAGGCTTTCGTCAGACGTGCACCGTCGTAGCCGTCGAGCACGGCGGCGAGCACCATGAGGGCGTAAGGATCCCGGTCGGCCTCCAGATCGCGCAGCGGCGGGACTTTCCAGGCGAGCCTCATGCTGGAGAGTTCCGTCGGCCCTTGCACGACCGCATGGCGGCGCCCATGCTGCGGGGTCTCGTCCAGGAACGGCCGCTCGGGTACGGGACGGGCGCCGATCGCGCCATAGTGCCGTTGTGCCAAAGCGTAGACTTCGCCCGCGTTGACGTCGCCCACCACCACCAGCCGGGCATTGTTGGGTGCGTACCAGCTACGGTACCACTGTTGCACGTCTTCGAGTCTGAGCCGTTCGAGGTCGGTGGGCCAGCCGATGATGGGGTTACGATAGGGATGTGACCAAAAAACGGTAGCCATTAGGGCTTCATGGCCGAGCGCTTCGGGCACGTCGTCGGTGCGCAAGCGACGCTCTTCACGCACGACCTCGCGCTCCTTGACGAATTCATCGGGGTCGAAGACGAGATGCTCCATCCGGTCCGCCTCGAGCGCCATCACTTCGCCCAGCGCTTCGGGTGGAATCTGCTGGAAATAAGCGGTGTAGTCGCGGCTGGTGAATGCGTTGTCTCGCCCGCCGAGCTCGGCTACACGCCGGCTGAATTCTCCCGGTCCCACCGAGGGGGTGCCTTTGAACATCATGTGTTCGAATACGTGGGCTACGCCCGTCTTGCCCGCCGGCTCATCGATGGCACCCACGTCGTACCACACCATGTGCACCACGGAGGGAGCCCGGTGGTCTTCGACGACGATGAGTTCCATCCCGTTGTCTAGGCGAAAGATTTTGGTCTCGGCGTTCGCTGTCGTGGCGACGAGCACGGCAATGCAAACGAACAGCACGGAGAAGAACGACCACGACCAGGGGAACGTCCGGCGGGCGGAGGGATCGAATCGCATCTGCTAGAATCCTTTTCACCCATTGGGTGAGCAAACGCTGAAGAAACCATTGTACCCATAATTTTTTGGCGATGTCCGGGATGAATTCCCGGAGGGTCGCGCCAAGGTGGCAGACAACTTCTATGTTCGGTTTGTTCAAACGCAAGAAAACGGAGCCGGCACCTGCAGTGACGTCGCCGCAGGAGACGGCCGAAGACGGCACCTCGGCCGAGGCAACCCTCGACGTCCCGGCGGACGGGCTCGGGCACGAAACGGCGGCCATGCCGACGCCCGGGCAGGTCGAGGGCGGGGCGAATCGTGCGCTACCGCAATCTGAGCCTTCGCGTACCGAGGCCCAAACGGCGGCTTTGCCCGATGAAGCACCGACCGAATCCGCTCCGCGCAAGCGTTCCTGGGCCGAACGCCTCAAGGCGGGGCTCGCGCGCACGCGGCAGAATCTCTCGGGGCTTTTCGGGCGGCGGCGCATCGACGAAGAGCTCCTCGAAGAGATCGAGACCACTTTGCTCCTCGCCGACTGCGGGGTGGAGGCCACGCAATGGCTGATGGATGCCCTTCGTCGGCGCATCAAGAAAGATGGCCTGACCGACGCCGAACAGCTGCGCGACGTGATGGCCGAACTCCTCACCGAATTGCTGCTCCCTTTGCAGCAGCCGCTGCAGGTCGAGGCGCACCAGCCCTTCATCATCATGGTGACGGGGGTCAATGGTGCAGGCAAGACCACGTCCATCGGCAAACTCGCCAAGTATTTCCAGTCGCAAGGGAAAACCGTGCTGCTGGGGGCGGGGGACACGTTCCGTGCCGCCGCGCGCGAGCAGCTGGTAGTATGGGGTGAGCGCAACGGCGTACCGGTGATCGCGCAGGAACACGGCGACCCGGCGGCGGTGGCCTTCGACGCGGTACAGGCGGCCAAGGCACGGGGTGTAGACGTGGCCATCATCGACACGGCCGGGCGGCTTCCCACCCAGCTGCATCTGATGGAGGAGATCGCTAAGGTGCGCCGTGTCATCGCCAAGGCCGAGCCGGGCGCGCCGCACGAAGTGCTGCTCGTGCTCGATGCCAACATCGGCCAGAACGCCATCACCCAGGTCGAAGCCTTCGACAAGGCCGTCGGGCTCACCGGCCTCGTGCTCACCAAGCTCGACGGCACGGCCAAGGGGGGCGTGATCGCGGCGATCGCTCGGCGTTGCCCCAAGCCGGTGCGTTTCATCGGCGTGGGCGAAGGCATCGACGATCTTCGTCCCTTCTCGGCCCGTGAATTCGTGGAGGCACTGCTCGGGATCGAGCGATGATCCGTTGCGAGAAACTCGCCAAGATCTATCCCGGTCCGGTGGCGGCGCTCGTCGATCTCGACCTCACCATTCCGGCGGGGCAGTTCCTACTCGTCTGCGGCCATTCGGGGGCGGGCAAGACCACGCTCTTTCGCCTCATCGCCGGGCTGGAGACCCCGACCCACGGTAGCGTCTCGGTCAATGAGCACGACGTGGCGCGCCTGGGGCGAGGCGGTTTGCCCTATTATCGGCGCCGCTTCGGCCTGGTGCTCTCCGATGCGCCGCTCTTGCCGCAGCGCACGGTGGCCGAGAACGTGGCGCTGCCGCTTTTGATCGCCGGGGTGCCGCGCCGACAGGCGTTCGAACGCGTGGCGCTGGCGCTGGAGCGCGTCGGGCTCGCCGGCCGGGCGCACGAGCTGCCGCCCACGCTCTCGGGCGGGGAGCAGCAGCGGGCGGCGATCGCCCGCGCCGTGGTGCATCGGCCTTCGGTGGTCATCGCCGACGAACCCACCGCCCAGCTCGACCGCGACAACGCCGAGGAAGTGGTGCGGTTGTTGCGTGCCTTCCACGCGGCGGGGGTGACGATGATCATCGCCACGCACGACGAAGCGCTCTTTGCCAGCGTGGCGCAACGGCGCATCGTGCTCGCGAACGGCCGCCTGGTGGAGGATACGTGGTGAAACGGGGTTGGTGGGAAGGACAAACAGAAGCGCTGGGACGCGCCCTCACCCTCTTGGGCAGAGCGCCCCTGGTGACGGCGGTGGTCACGCTGGTGCTCGCCACGGCGCTCGCGTTGCCGGCGACGATGGCCTGGATCGGGGCCGGCGTGACCCAGTGGTTCGGGGGGCAGGGAACGGAGCCGCAGATCACGGTTTTTTTCCAACAGACGATCGATCGGGAGGAAGCGCTCGCGATAGTGCAGCGCTGGCGCGAGGACGAGATGGTGGCGCGCGTCGTTTTCGTGCCGCGCGAGGCGGCACTCGCGCGGCTGCTGCAGACCGATCTGGGCGAAGCGATCGAGACCCTGCCCGACAATCCCTTGCCCGATGCCATGACGGTGGTGCCTCGACGCTTTGCTCCGCAGGACGTGGCCCAGCTGCAGCAGCGGCTCGCCGCCGAGGCAGGCATCGAGACGGTTCAGGTGGATACGGCTTGGGTCGAGCGGGTGCATGGACTGGCGCGCGCCGGCACTATGGTGGCGGCAGCGCTCGCGGCTTGGTTCGCCCTGGGAATGCTGGCGCAGACCTATCTGGCGATCCGGCTGCAGCTCGTCGCTGCGGCGCAGGAGATCTCCGTGCTGCGCGCCCTGGGTGCCACCGACGGCTACATCGGTCGGCCGTTCCGCTGGTTTGGCTGGTTGCAGGGCTTACTCGCCGGCTGTGTCGGTGCCGCGCTCTGGGGCGGGCTCGTCGCCTGGCTCACACCGCCGTTCGACGAGCTCGCCCGGCTCTACGGCTTGGGAGGATTCTTGCCGTTTCCGGCATGGATGGCTGTGTTGGTGCTCGTCACTGCCGGCGCAGTACTGGGGGTGCTCGGCGCCGAGATCTCGTTACGGCAGTTCTTCCGGGCGTCGACCTAGGAGGTGCGCTGGCGCCTGCATCCATGTAACAAGGAGCATGACATGAGCCGTCTGTTTTCCTCGTTCCGTTTGGGCGCGTTGGAGCTGCCCAATCGCATCGTGATCGCGCCCATGTGCCAGTATTCGGCGCAGGAGGGGCATCCCGGTGATTGGCACTGTCTGCATTGGGGATCAATGGCGCTCTCGGGTGCGGGCATGTTCATCGTCGAGGCGACCGCCGTCACGCCCGAAGGGCGCATCACGCCGGGTTGTCTGGGACTGTGGTCGGATGCGCACGCCGAGTCGCTCGCCCGTGCGTTGGCACCCGTGCGTCGTCAAGGGGTGATGCCACTCGCCATCCAGCTATCCCATGCGGGACGCAAGGCATCGAGCCGGGTGCCGTGGGAGGGAGGCGCCCAGATTCCGGTGGAGGAGGGCGGTTGGCTCGCGCTCGCCCCTTCGCCCTTGCCGCACGCTCCGGGCGAGCTGCCGCCGCAGGAACTCGATCCAGCCGGTCTTGCCCGTATCCGTGAATCCTTCGTCGCCGCCGCCCGCCGTGCCGTCGACTGCGGCCTGCAGGCGATCGAGCTGCACATGGCGCACGGCTATCTGCTGCACGAGTTTCTCTCGCCGTTATCGAACCAGCGTACCGACGCGTATGGCGGCTCGCTGGAGAACCGCATGCGTTTCCCGCTGGAGGTGTTCCGCGCCGTGCGTGAAGCGCTGCCGGAACGCATCCCGGTGGGCGTGCGCATCTCTGCCACCGACTGGGTCGAAGGCGGTTGGGATCTCGAGCAGAGTATCGCGCTCGCACAGGCGCTCGAACCCTCGGGCTGCGCTTATATCCACGTCTCGAGCGGCGGTCTCTCGCCCCTGCAGAAAATTCCGGTGGCTCCGGGCTATCAGGTGCCATTCGCCGAAGCGGTGCGGCGCGCCGTGAAGCACATGCCCGTGATCGCCGTGGGGCTCATCACCGAGCCCCAGCAAGCCGAGGTCATTCTTGCCGAAGAAAAAGCCGATTTGGTGGCGCTCGCCCGCATGATGGTGTGGGATCCGCGCTGGCCGTGGCACGCCGCCGCCGCGCTCGGTGCCACCGTCAAAGCCCCGCCGCAATACTGGCGTTGCCAGCCGCAGCAGCATCGCGGCGTGTTCGGCGACGTGAAGATCGGCCAGCGCTGAGGGCGTCGGTACCGCCGGGCTGCAGAAGCGCCAGCCCGGCAGAGGAATCAAGGAGGAAAAGTGGTGGATGAGTCACTCGACGTCACCCCGCTGGAGCGCGCCGTGGCCCGGCTGGAAGAGGGTTGGAGGCGATATCTGCAAGATCCTGAGGACTTGCAGATTCGCGACGGGCTGATCCAGCGATTCGAGTTCACCTACGAACTCGCGCACAAGATGCTCAAGCGCTTTCTTCGGCTCACGTCTCCTACGCCTCAGCAATACGACGAGATGCCCTTTCAGGACTTGATCCGCGCCGGCAACGAGCGTGGACTCCTGCGGGGAGAATGGCCCGACTGGCGGCGTTACCGCGAGATGCGCGCCAAGACCAGTCATGCGTACGACGAGAACGTCGCCCTCGAAGTGGTTCGAGGTATTCCCGAATTTCTCGAGGAAGTACGCCATCTGCGCGACCGGCTGCGGGAGCGTCTGTCATGAGCGGGAGCGTCCCGCCGCTCGACATCCGCCCGGAGCATTGGCGGATCGTGCGGGACATCCTGCAGCGCCACCTTCCGGGCGTCGAAGTCTGGGCATTCGGCTCACGCGCCAAGGGAACGGCGAGGAAGTATTCCGATCTGGATCTCGCCGTGATCACCGACCGACCCTTGCCGCTCGATCTCGAGGCCCGGTTGCGTGAAGCCTTTTCCGAGTCCGATTTGCCCTATCGCGTGGACGTGATCGACTGGGCGAGCATCGACGAGGCGTTTCGCCGCATCATCGAGCGAGAACGGGTGGTGGTGCAAGAGGGGGGCGGGAGGCGTTTCGAGCCGAAAACGGCTTTGGGGTGATGGTGGTGAAGGGCGGAGTCGAACCGCCGACCTACGGGTTATGAATCCGTCGCTCTAACCATCTGAGCTACTTCACCATCGAGTCTGGTAATATACCGGTTTTCCCTTTCGGGTGTCAAGGGTCCATAGGCAAATGAAGAAAGTCTACATCCGCACGTTCGGATGCCAGATGAACGAGTACGACACGACCAAGATGTTCGACGTGCTCGCGGCGCGCTACGGCGCCGAACCCACCGACGATCCGCTCGAAGCCGACGTCATCCTCTTCAACACCTGCTCCGTGCGCGAGAAAGCGCAGGAGAAGGTCTTCCACGACCTGGGGCGGGTCAAGGAGCTCAAGCGACGCAACCCCGATCTCGTGATCGGCGTGGGGGGCTGTGTGGCGAGCCAGGAAGGTGAGGCCATCGTGCGCCGCGCCCCTTACGTCGATGTCGTCTTCGGGCCGCAGACCTTGCACCGGCTGCCGGAGCTGATCGAAGCGCGGCGGCGGCAGGATCGGCCGCAAGTCGATATCTCCTTTCCCGAGATCGAGAAGTTCGATGCGCTGCCCGAGCCGCGCGTCGAAGGGGCGAGCGCCTTCGTTTCCATCATGGAAGGCTGCTCCAAGTACTGCTCTTTCTGCATCGTTCCCTATACGCGGGGCGAAGAGATTTCCCGTCCGCTCGAAGACGTGCTCGTCGAGGTGGCCCAGCTCGCCGAACAGGGAGTCAAAGAAGTGACGCTGCTGGGGCAGAACGTCAACGCTTGGCGCGGGCGGCTGTCGCGCGACGGGGAGGAAGTAGGCGACTTCGCCTTTCTGCTGGAGTGCGTGGCCGAGATCCCCGGCATCGAGCGCATCCGCTACACGACCTCGCACCCGCGTGAGATGACGTCGCGCCTGATCGCTGCCTACGAGAAAATTCCCAAGCTCGTCAGCCACCTGCATCTGCCGGTGCAGTCCGGCTCCGACCGGGTGCTCGCGGCGATGAAACGCGGCTACACCGTGCTCGAATACAAATCCATCGTGCGGCGGCTGCGGGCGGTGCGCCCGGACCTGTCGCTGTCGTCCGATTTCATCGTCGGTTTTCCCGGCGAGACCGAAGCCGATTTCGAAAAGACGCTGCGCCTCGTCGAGGAGCTGCAGTTCGACCATTCCTTCAGTTTCGTCTATAGCGCCCGCCCCGGCACGCCGGCGGCCGAACTTCCCGACCCGCTGCCGCAGGACACCAAGCTCGCCTGGCTCGCCCGGCTGCAGGCCCAGATCGAAGCGCAGGCGCGCGCTTTCAGCGAAGCCATGGTGGGGCGCATCGAGCGGGTGCTGGTCACGGGGCCTTCGAAGAAAGACCCGGCCTGGCTCGCCGGCCGTACCGAGAACAACCGCGTGGTCAATTTCCGCGGCGAACCCCGCCTGGTGGGGCACTTCGTCGACGTGAAGATCACCGAGGCGCTGCCGCACAGCCTGCGGGGGGAGGTGCTCGTCCGTGCGTCCTGAGATGCAGTACCTGGAGTGGGACATCGAGCCGCTCGACAACGCGCGGCTCGCGAATCTGTGCGGAGTGCTCGACGAGAACCTGCGCCAGATCGAATCGGCATTCGACGTGACGATCGCGCGGCGTAGCGGCCATTTCACCCTCGCGGGGGCGCCGGCGCAGACGAGGCTCGCGCTCGACGTCCTGCAGCGCTTGTGGGCTCGCGCCGGACAGGAACTCTCGCTCGACGACGTCCAGCTCGGCGTGATCGAGCGCCTGAGCGACGCCAACGAGGCATCGGCCGAGGAAGGCGCAGTGCCGCGGCTGCGCACGCGCAAGGGGGCGATCGGCGGGCGCACGCCGCGTCAGGTGGCCTATCTGCGCGCGATCCAGTCGCACGACATCACCTTCGGCATCGGCCCGGCCGGCACCGGCAAGACCTATCTCGCGGTGGCGGCGGCCGTCGATGCCTTCGAGCGCGAACAGATCGAGCGCATCGTGCTCACGCGCCCGGCGGTGGAGGCCGGCGAGCGGCTCGGTTTCCTGCCCGGCGATCTGGCCCAGAAGGTAGATCCGTACCTTCGCCCGCTCTACGACGCGCTCTACGACCTCTTCGGTTTCGAGCGCGTAGGCAAGCTCTTCGAACGCGGCGCGATCGAGATCGCACCGCTCGCCTTCATGCGCGGGCGTACGCTCAATCACGCCTTCATCATTCTGGACGAGGCGCAGAACACCACGCCCGAGCAGATGAAGATGTTCCTGACGCGCATCGGCATCGGCTCCAAGGCGGTCATCACGGGCGATCTCACCCAGATCGACCTGCCTCGTGGCACGAAGAGCGGTCTTGCGCAGGCGCGTGAGGTACTCGCCGAGGTACGCGGCATCGCGTTTACCCAGTTTCTCAAGGAAGACGTGGTGCGTCACCCCTTGGTGGCGCGCATCGTCGAGGCCTATGACCGTCACGGCAGCGAAGGAGGGGAGCGGTGAAGCGCCTGCGCTTGAGCTATCAGCGGGTCTGCTCCGCCGAAGTTCCACCGCGCGCCGCAGTGCTGCGCTGGGTGCGTGCCGCCTTGCAGAAGGGCGAGGCGCAGGTCGCGGTGCGTTTCGTCGACACGGAGGAAGGGCGCGAGTTGAACCGGCGTTTCCGCGGCAAGGATTACGCCACCAACGTGCTTTCTTTCGTCTATGATGTGCCGGAAGAAGCCGGATTGATGGGAGATCTGGTGCTGTGCGCGCCCGTGGTAGAGCGTGAGGCCGCGGAGCAGGGCAAGCCGCTGGCGGCGCACTACGCGCACCTGATCGTGCATGGTATGCTGCACCTGCAAGGATATGACCATGAAGACGACTCCCAGGCGGCCGAGATGGAGGCGCTTGAGCGCGACGTGCTCGGGCGGCTCGGTTTCCCCGACCCCTATGTCGACGAGGAGCGATGAAAGACGACGACGAACCTTCCCATCGTAGTTGGTGGGATCGACTGACGGCGTTCTGGTCGCGCGAACCCGAAACGCGCGAGGAATTGCTGGAAGTGCTGCACTCGGCCTGCGAGCGCAACCTTTTCGATGCCGAGGCCCTCTCCATCATCGAAGGCGCCTTGGCCATCTCGGAGCTGCGTGTGCGCGACGTGATGGTGCCGCGCAGCCAAATGGACGTGATTCGCATCGACGATCCGATCGAAGAGATCGCCTGTTTCGTGGCCGAGACCAATCATTCGCGTTTCCCGGCGATCGGCGAGAGCAAGGACGACGTCGTTGGCATTTTTCTCGCCAAGGATCTGATCCGTTATTTCGCCGGTTTTCCCTTCGATCTGCGCGACAGCCTGCGTCCGGCCGTGTTCGTGCCCGAATCCAAACGGCTGGATCTCTTGCTGCGCGAGTTTCGCCGCCGCCGCAACCACATGGCCATCGTCGCCGACGAATACGGCGGAGTGAGCGGCCTGGTGACGATCGAAGACGTGCTCGAGCAGATCGTCGGCGACATCGAGGACGAATACGACTTCGACGAGCCGGAAGACGCCATCCGGCTGGAAGCGGACGGCAGCTATCGCGTCAAGGCGACGATGGAACTCATCGACTTCAACGAGGCGTTCGGAACCGAGTTCTCCGACGAGGAGGGCGACACCATCGGCGGACTCGTGATCCATCGGCTCGGGCGCCTACCGCAGCGCGGTGAATGCGTCGACATCGACGGTTGGACCTTCGAGGTGCTGCGCGCCGACAGCCGCCGGTTGCACTGGCTGCGGGTGCGGCCACCGACCAGGGCAGGCGGAGCGACGGAATCGGAGTGAGGGTGAGCGTGACCGCCTGGTTGCCGCGCCTCATCCTGCGTGGCCGCGCATTGCCGTCTTGGGCGGTGGCGTGTCTGATCGCTGCTGCTGGCGCGAGCGCCCCGTGGGCTTTCGCCCCGACCGAGGTTTTCTGGTGGTTGCCCGTTGCGCTCCTTCCCCTCTTGTTCGCGTTGAAACAAGCGAATCCACGGCAGGCCATGGTCGCAGCCCTTCTCTGGGCTTGGCCCTATTTCTTTGTAGGAGTGGGGTGGTTGTCGGTGGCGCTCGCACGCTACGGAGGACTTCCCTGGCCGGCGGCTTGGGCGGCGGTGGCGCTCTTCGCCGTCTATCTCGCCGCCTGGTGGGCGCTGGCTGCGGGGCTTGCCGTGCGCTGGTCTCCGGCAGGAAGCGCTTTTCGCCGGGCAGTCTTCACGGCGGCGGTCTTCACGGCAACCGAATGGGCTCGCGGCTGGGTCTTCACGGGGTTTCCCTGGCTCAGCCCCGGTCTGAGTCAGACGCCGCCCAGCCCTTTGGCGGGATTCTATCCGCTCGTCGGATCGCTGGGTGTGGGGTTTCTTCTCTTCGTCATGGTTGCGCTCCTCGCGTTTGGCATGCCTTGGCGACGCTGGTTGCCAGTCGTGCTGCTCGTGGCCGCGCTCGGCGGGGTATTGCGCAGCGTGGAATGGACCCGACCGGTAGGTGCCCCACTCGCGGTGAGCCTGATCCAACCCGCGATTCCCCAGGATCAGAAATGGGACGGGGCGCTGCTGGGGCGTCACCTCTGGCGCCAGGCCGAGCTGATCGCGCAGACGCGCGGCACGCTGGTGGTATTGCCGGAGACTTCTTTGCCGCTGCTCGACGTGCAGATCCCAGATGAATGGCACGGCCTCGTGGCGCAGACCTTGGGCGAGGATCGCACCGTGCTCTATGGCACCTTCACGCGCGATGAAGCAGGCGTCATCCACAATTCGGCGGTGGCACAGGGCAAGGCTGCGCCCTTTTCCTATCACAAGCGTCACCTCGTTCCGTTCGGTGAGTATTCGCCGCCGCTCTTCGGCTGGTTTTTCCGCGCCTTGTCGATTCCGATGTCGAACCAAGGCCCGGGTGAGCCCCTTCAGCCTTTCTTGCACGTGGGCGAGACGGCTGCCGCCGTCGACATCTGCTACGAGAGCGCGTTTGCCGACCTCATCGCCGGCGACGTGCGCGCCGGGGCCACGTGGCTCCTCAATCTCTCCAACCTCGCGTGGTACGACCGCAGCGCGGCACAGGCCCAACACGCGCAGATCGGCAGGGTGCGCGCGCTGGAAACCGCCCGCCCGTGGGTACAAGCGACCAACACCGGCGTGAGCGGAGGGTTCGACGTCGACGGGCGAGTGCTGGCGGTTTTGCCCGAATGGCGTGAGTCGATCCTGGAATTGACGGTGCAGGGAAGGCGCGGCGAGACGCCCTTCGTGCGTTTCTACGGTGAGATGGGAACGATGGCGCTGCTGGTGCTTCTCACCGTTGCACTTCGCGGGAGGAACCTCCTCGGCTCGAGGAGGTAACCGAGGCAGGGACCGCGCAGCAGTTCGATACATGGACTCGGTGTTCTGCAGGCATGAAAAAACCGGCTGCGAGAGCCGGTTTTTGGCGATGGTTGCGGGGGCAGGATTTGAACCTGCGACCTCCGGGTTATGAGCCCGACGAGCTACCGGACTGCTCTACCCCGCGATCGATGAAACAAATTATACCCGGTCCATGATGGAAGTCAAGCGATCGTTGCATTGCAAAACGGCTAGTCCGTCATTCTGGTCGGTCCGTTCCAGCCAGGAGCACGGCCCATCGTATAATGCGCTGCCATGGTTGCTCGTTTCTTCGTTCCCGATCTCACGCCCGAGGCTGGTGCGCTGGTGTCGCTACCTGCGGAGGTGGCTCATCATGCCCTGCGCGTGCTGAGGTTACGCGCAGGCGCACCCGTGGTGGTGTTCGATGGTCGGGGAGGGGAGTGGCATGGGGTGCTGGAACCCGTGGGGCGGGATGCAGCGCGGGTACGACTGGAAGCCTTCGAGCCCGTTTCGCGCGAGTTGCCTTTCTCCGTGACGCTTGGTCAGGCACTGCTACCGGCCGAGCGCATGGACTGGGCGATCCAGAAAGCGGTCGAACTCGGTGCTGCGCGCATCGTGCCGCTCGTGACGGCGCGCACTCAGACCGGTGGCGCGCTGGAGCGGGGAGCGCGCAAGCAGATGCATTGGCAGCGTGTCGCCGTGGCCGCGGTGCAGCAATGCGCCCGCACCGTGGTGCCGGAGGTGGCGCGGCCATGTCACTGGCGGGAATGGATGGAGGACGTGCGAACGAACCATCCCGAGGCGCACCGGTGGCTGCTCGCGCCGCAAGGGGTTCCCCTGTCCCGCCTTCCCCCACCCTCGAGGCCGGTGATCGTGCTCGTCGGCCCCGAGGGTGGCTGGAGCGCGGAGGAACTGAGCGAGGCGGAACGGATCGGCGTCGAGCGCATCGGCTTGGGGCCGCGGATCCTGCGCAGCGAAACCGCCGCGGCTGCGGTGTTGGCGATGATGCAAGCTCTGTGGGGGGATCGCTGATGTTCGAGAACGTGGAATTGGGCCATCGCCTCGACAAGGAGACCTATCGCCAGCGCTCGGAAGCCGTGCGCCTGCAGTTGCTCGATCTGGAATACCGCCTGGTGCAGGAGCGCGCTTTCGCCACGCTGATCCTCATCAACGGGGTCGACAAGGCGGGAAAGGGCGAGACGATGAATCTGCTCAATTCCTGGCTCGATCCGCGCCATCTCGACAGCCACGCGATCGACCGCCCGAGCTCCGAAGAGGAAGAGCGGCCCTACATGTGGCGTTTCTGGCGCCGTTTGCCGCCACGCGGGCGCATCGGGGTCTTCTTCGACAACTGGTATGCCGAAATCATCGAGGATCGGGCTACGGGTCGAAGCAAGCGCGCCGCCTTCGAAGCAGCGCTCGAGCGGGTGCGCCGGTTCGAGGAAATGCTGGTAGCCGAGGGCGTGTTGCTGCTGAAGCTGTGGTTTCACATTTCGGCCAAGGAGTTGAAACGTCGTTTGGAGAAACTCTCCAAGGATGAACGCACCAGCTGGCGCGTGAGGGAGTCCGATTGGCGTTATCTCGAACACTACGACGACTACGCCAAGACGGCGGCCGCGGCCATTCGGCATACGAGCACCGGTGTGGTGCCTTGGGTACTGGTCGATGGGGCCGACGATCGTTATCGGGCGGTGTTCGTGGGTGAGACGCTCGCCGGTGCCTGGCAGCGCAAGTTCGAAGCGATCGAGCGCGGGGAGGGGGGCGCGCCGCCCCTCGTCCTCGTGCCGGATCTCGAAGAACGCCCCAACGCCGTGAGTGCGCTAACCCTGGATCAGCCGATGACGAAGAAAGCGTACGAACGTCAACTGGAGCATCTGCAGGGGCGCTTCGATGCGCTCGTGCGCGATGCGCGTTTCGCCAAGCGCAGTCTGGTCGTGCTCTTCGAGGGGATGGACGCGGCCGGCAAGGGAGGAGCAATCCGGCGCGTAACCGCGGCGCTGGATGTGCGGCGCTACCAGGTGGTGCCGATCGCCGCGCCCACCGACGAAGAGCTCGCCCAGCCCTATCTCTGGCGTTTCTGGCGCCGCATGCCAGGGCACGGCCGGGTGGTGATCTTCGATCGCTCTTGGTATGGGCGCGTGCTCGTCGAACGGGTCGAAGGTTTGTGCGCGCCGGCCGACTGGATGCGGGCCTATGCCGAGATCAACGATTTCGAGGAAGAGCTGATCGAGAATGGGACGGTGGTGGTGAAGTTCTGGCTGGCGATCGATTTGGAGGAGCAGTTGCGACGGTTTCGTGAGCGCGAATCCGATCCTTTGAAACGGCACAAGATTACGCCGGAAGATTGGCGCAACCGGGAGAAATGGCCGCAGTACGAACTGGCGGTGAGCGATATGATCGAGCGCACGAGCACCGAGATCGCACCTTGGACGTTGGTCGAGGCGAACAACAAGTACTATGCCCGGGTGAAGGTGCTACGAACTTTGTGTGATCGACTCGAGGCGTCGTTGTGAATGGAGGCAGACAGATGAGTAAAGCGGCGGGCTCGGGATCGCAGTATGACCAACCGGGCGAGCGCATCCCCGAAGCGCCTCATCCCTTGTCGCTGCAAGACGGCTCGGCCGCGGCCTTCGTCGGCTGGATGCGCCACTCCGCGCCCTACATCCACGCATTTGGCGGCAAGACTTTCGTGATCGCCTTCGACGGCGAAGTGGCCCAGGGCGAGCGCATGCAGCGGCTCGCCTATGATTGCAACCTGCTCGCAGCGCTGGGGATACGCCTGGTGCTGGTGCATGGCGCTCGACCCCAGATCGACGCCGAGATGGCGCGCCGTGGCTTGACGCCGGTGTTCCACAAGGACCTGCGGGTGACCGACGCGGCCGCGCTCGAATGCGTCAAAGCGGCGATGATGGTCACGCGCGTCGAGATCGAGGCCAAGCTCTCGCAAGGACTACCCAACACGCCCATGGCGGGTAGTTACATGCGGGTGACGGGAGGGAATTTCATCACTGCCCGGCCGCTGGGGGTGATCGACGGGGTGGATTTTCAATATACCGGGGCGGTGCGCCGGGTGATCGGCAAGGAGATCGTCGCCGACCTGGAGCAGGAAAACGTCGTCCTCATCACGCCGCTCGCGCCTTCACCTTCGGGCGAGATCTTCAACATCACGATGGAGGAAGTCGCCACCGAGGTGGCGGTGGCGATCGGCGCGGAGAAACTCGTCTTTCTGTGCGACGCGCCGGGTCTGCTGGATGCACAGGGCAAACTCGTCTCGTCGGTGACGGCGGATGCGGCCGCCCGGGCGCTCGCCGAGGGCACGGGACTTACCGAGGACCTGCACCTCTATCTGCCGCGGGCGATCGAAGCGGTACGCCGCGGCGTGGGCCGGGCGCATCTCATCGACCGTGATCTCGATGGCGGCCTCCTGCTCGAATTCTTCACCCATTCCGGCGTGGGGACGCTTATCACCCGCGATCCAATTTTTCGTTTCCGTGACGCGCGCCCCGAGGACGTCGCGGCGCTCGTTGCGCTCATCGCGCCGATGGAGGCCGACGGCACCTTGGTGCGCCGCAGCCGTGAGTTGCTGGAAAAGGAAATCGAGCGTTTCGTGCTCGTGGAGTACGACGGCGTGGTCGTGGGTTCTGCCGCCATCTATCCTTTTAGCGAGGAGAACGCGGCAGAATTGGCCTGCCTGGCGGTGGCCCCGGAATTTCGCCGTGCTGGCATCGGGGAGGAACTGCTCCGGCGCATCGAGGCACGTGCCCGCGCCATGGGGCTAGAGCGGCTCTATGTGCTCACCACGCGCACGGCGCATTGGTTCCTCGAGCGGGGTTTTCGCGAGGTGGGGCCCGAGGCGCTCCCTCGGCGCAAACGCGAGCTCTACAATTATCAGCGCCGCTCCAAGGTGTTCGTCAAAGAGTTGCAGTAAACGGGAAAGGAGCGCCGATGACAAGGACGGTCTTTTGCGTCAAGCTGGGTCGGGAAGCCGAGGGGCTGGAACGGCCGCCGCTGCCGGGTGTGCTCGGCAAGCGCATCTTCGAGAACGTCTCCAAGGAGGCGTGGCAGGAATGGCAGCGTTATCAAACGATGCTCATCAACGAAAATCGTCTGAACCTGATGGAACCGGCTGCGCGCAAGTATCTGCAGGAGCAGATGGAACGCTATTTCTTCGGCGATGGAGCCGACGAGATCGCCGGCTATGTGCCGCCGAATCGTGGAGGGTGACCCGTAATCCGCGTGCGGCTGCACGGCGGCGTTTCCCGGCGCCCGGGCACTTGCGATCCATGCGGTAGGTTTCGCGCCCCATCGGACGATGGGTGCCTTGCCCTGCAAGCGCTCGCGATGCGGTGGGTTTTCGGTGCGGCCGGTGCGGCTTACTCGGGTTCGGGTTTGGCCTCGGGGGTGTAGCGGATGTCGCGCCCCTCGACGAGATAGACCACTTGCTCGATCACGTTCTTCGCGTGATCGCCCACGCGCTCGAGCGATTTGGCGATGAAGACGAGCTCCAGCGAATGCGAGATCGTGCGCGGGTCTTCCATCATGTAGGTGACGAGCTCGCGCAGGATGGCCTTGAACATCGCATCCACCGTGCGATCGTCGGCGAGGATCTCGGACGCATGGCTGTCGTCGAGCCGGGCATAGGCATCGAGCGAGGAGTGTAGCATGGCCAGCGTCGTGCGCGTGATGAGCTCGAGCTCGACCGTGGGCGTAAAGGCGGGGTAGGATTGATAGAGGCGGATGCCGCTCTTGGCGATCTTCTTCGCCTCGTCGCCGATGCGCTCGAGATCTTTGCTGATCTGCAGCGAGGAGATGACCAGACGCAGATCATTGGCTGCCGGCGCATTGCGCACGATCAGCTGTACGCTCTGCTCGAAGACGTGCCGGTCTTCGGCATTGATCGAGCGCTCGGTTTGCAGCACTTCGTCGAAGAGGGCCTGATCGCCTTTGCGTATGCCCTCGATGGCTTTGGCGACCTGCTGTTCGACGGTTCGGCCCATCTCGAGCACGGTCTGGCGCAGCTGGTTGAGCTCGCGGTCGTAAGGCCGGAAGGTATGTTCTTCCATCGTCTTCTTCATGGCATCCCTGCGGTGGTGATCGTCATTATCAAGGGGGAACGTTACCGTTTCGTGACGTTGGCGCGTTCGCGGCGTTGTACGCCCTCGCCGGTGGCGAGCAGCAGAACGTCGGCACGCCGGTGGGCAAAAATGCCGTTGGTGACGACGCCGGGGATGTCGTTGAGCGCCGTCTCGAGCGCATCCGGGTCGTCGATGACGAGGCCGTGCACGTCGAGGATGGCATTGCCGTTGTCGGTGACGAAGCCGACGCGTCGGCGCGGTTCTCCCCCAAGTTCGCGCAGTCGGCGTGCGACGAGCCGTTCGGCCATGGGAATGACTTCGATGGGCAGGGGAAAGCGGCCCAGCCGTTCGACGAGCTTGCGTTCGTCGCAGATGCACACGAATCGCTCGGCCATGGCGGCGACGATCTTCTCGCGGGTGAGTGCGCCGCCGCCGCCCTTGATCATGGCAAACGAAGGGTCGATCTCGTCGGCGCCGTCGACGTAGAGCGGCACCGTATCGAGCTCGGTGGCATCGAGCACGGGAATGCCGTAGCGGCGCAGCCGCTCGGTGGTGGCCTCCGAGCTGGAGACGGCCCCGCGTATGCGTTTGCCGCTGCGCACGAGGGCATCGATGAAGCAATTGACGGTAGAGCCGGTACCGACACCGAGGAAGATGCCCTCGGGGACCTCGGCCGCGGCAGCTTCGCCCGCCAGGCGCTTCAATTCGTCGGCGTGCGTCATTGGCATCAGCGCAGGCTCGCGGCGTAGTCGGCCAGCGCCTCGATCTCGGTATCGGTGAGCTTGTTGGCGATCTGGCGCATCATTTGCTCGGGATCGTTGGCGCGTTGCTGTTCGCGGAAGGCTTTGAGCTGCAAGACGACGTAATCAGGGGTTTGACCGGAGAGCCTGGGGTAGAGGCTGGGGATGCCGGCTCCATTGTTACCGTGGCAACCCGAACAGGCGGGCACAGCCTTGTCGGGAAGGCCATGGTGCCAGATCCGCTGACCGAGGGCGAGCGTTTCCTGCGCCTTGGGTTCGGCGGGCTGCAGGGGTTGCTGGGCGAAATACTGCGCCAGTCCAAGCATTTCTTCTTTGGAATATGCCATGACCATCGCGTTCATCGTGGCGTTTTCCCGAGCAGGGGGTTTGTCGTCCCACGCTTTGAAATCGAGGAGCTGCTTGTAGAGATACTCGGGATGTTGGCCCGCGAGTTTGGGATATTCCGGCATCAGCGGCGTATTGCCGTCTGGTCCGTGGCAGGAAGCGCACAAGGTGGTGACGATTTCCTGCACCTGTTCCGGAGCCACGGGTTCGGCGGCATGGAGTAGGCTGGAGGCTGCGAGCGCGGTGAGCACGATGGAACGCTTGAGCAAGGGATCCTCGGCACGATGGATGGGAATTCGGAAATTTTGCTATTCTATCGCATCTCTCCATTTTGCGCAGGCTTGCCTGCCTCTCTTGCCATGCCCCTTTTTCGCCATGCCGAGTTCGTCACCTCGATCGCCAAGCCTGCAGGGTTGCCGGTAGCCAAAGGGCCGGAGATCGCCTTCGTTGGTCGCTCCAATGCTGGAAAATCCAGTGCGATCAATGCCTTGGTCGGGCATACGCGACTGGCCTACGTTTCGAAAACGCCTGGGCGCACTCAGTTACTCAACCTTTTTCGCACTCCTGCCGGCCTCTACCTGGTGGATTTGCCGGGATTCGGATTCGCCAAAGTACCCGAGGCGGTGCGTCGCGGCTGGGCGGATTTGATCGAACGTTACCTGCACGAGCGCGAGGCGCTCGTGGGCCTGATCCACATCATGGACGTGCGCCATCCGCTCACGGCCCTCGATCGGCAATTACTCGACTGGTTCTTGCCCAGCGGCAAACCGGTGCATGTCCTTCTCACCAAAGCGGACAAGCTCTCGCACGGGGCAAGAACGGCAACGCTCGCCCAAGTGCGCCGTGCCTTGGCGCCGTGGTCGGGCCAGGTCACGGTGCAGCTCTTTTCGGCGCTTCGCAAGCAGGGCGTGGAAGAGGTGGAAACCGTAGTAGGAGGCTGGCTCACGGGTATTTTGCTCGAGCCGGACGGAGCGCATATCTAAGTAGGATAAAAAGAGGCCCGAACGCAGGGGGCGTGTTCGGGCCATCAACCCGGCGAGAACCGCCGGGGTCCCGCTCAACTGGGAGAGTTCATGCAGGGCGGCGTCGAGCCAATGAAGTAGAAAGTTTTCACGAGCGGAAGTTCCCGCCACCGCGGGAATGCTGACGAGGAGCGAATGATGCAGTTTTTCGGTAGGTTTCCCACGACGCGCATGCGGCGCATGCGGCGCGACGAGTTTTCCCGACGCTTGATGCGCGAGCACGTGCTCACGGCAGACGATCTGATCCTGCCGGTGTTCGTGCTCGAGGGAGAAAACCGCGAGGAGGCGGTGCCTTCCATGCCGGGGGTGAAGCGTCTGTCGATCGACCGCTTGCTTGCGCTCGCCGAAGAGGCGGTTGGTCTGGGTATCCCGGCGCTTGCCCTCTTTCCCGTGATCCCGCCGGAGCTCAAAACCCCGGGAGCGGAGGAAGCGTGGAATCCGGCGGGTCTGGTGCCGCGGGCAGTGCGGGCGCTCAAGCAGCGCTTTCCCCAGCTTGGGGTGATCACCGACGTGGCGCTCGACCCCTACACGAGCCACGGACAGGATGGGCTGATCGCGCCGGATGATCCACGTGGCTACGTGATGAACGACGAGACGGTGGCCGCTCTCGTGCGCCAGGCGCTATGCCATGCGCACGCCGGCGCCGACGTGGTGGCGCCCTCCGACATGATGGACGGGCGCATCGGGGCGATCCGCCGGGTGCTCGACGAGCAGGGCCTCATCCACGTGCGCATCCTCGCTTACTCGGCGAAATACGCCTCGGCCTTCTACGGGCCGTTTCGCGACGCGGTGGGCTCGGCGGCCAATCTCGGCAAAGGCAGCAAGGCGACCTACCAGATGGATCCGGCCAACAGCGACGAGGCGCTGCGCGAGGTGGCGCTCGATCTCGACGAGGGGGCCGACATCGTGATGGTCAAGCCGGGCATGCCGTACCTCGACGTGATCCGCCGGGTCAAGGAGACCTTCGGCGTGCCGACCTTCGCCTATCAGGTGAGCGGCGAGTACGCCATGCTCAAGGCCGCTTTCGCCCACGGTTGGCTCGACGAGCAGGCGGCGATGATGGAGTCGCTCCTTGCCTTCAAGCGCGCCGGGGCCGATGCCATCCTCACGTACTTTGCGCTCGAGGCGGCGCGGCTGCTCGCGCGGCGCTGAGTCGGCGCTCAAGGGCGGCGGTGTACGCGGATCACCGCGCGCCCGTCGGGCAGCGTCTTGGGCGCGGTTTTCCAGGCATGCCCGAAGACGAGCTCGACGGTGATGGGAATCGTGCCGTCGGCCTCGCGCCGCGCTTCCAGCGCCGCGAGCGCCCGCTGCCATCGCACCTTGCCGGTGAGGGTGCGGCGGCGGTCGCGGCGCGCGTTCGTCGCGCCACTCGCGCGCAGATCCTGCCACAGGCGCGCCGGGTCACGGTAGCGCAGGGTGAGCATCTGCATGTCCATCACCGGATCGGCGAAACCCGCGGCCATGAGCAGATCGCCCACGTCGTGCATGTCGAGGAAAGGATGCACCGCGGTGGGACCGAGCACCTCGCGCAGTTCGCGCAGCGTGTCGGGGCCGACGGTGGCGAAGAACACGGTGCCGCCCACGGCGAGCACGCGCTGCCACTCCGCGAGCGCAGTGAGCGGTTCGGCGAGCCAGTGTAACAGCAGGTTCGACCAGAGGAAATCGACGCTGCCGGTGGCGAGCGGCAGCGCGTGCGCATCGGCCACGATGCCTGTGGTCGGTTCGTGCCGCACCAGCCGGCTGAGCCAGGAGGGGCGGGGAGCAAGGTGCGCGAGCCGCGCCGGGGCGAAGTCGACGGCGATCGCCTCGGCCTGGGGATAGCGTGCACGCAGCGCCGGCAAATCGTTTCCGCCGCCGAGATCGAGCACGCGCCGCGGAGTGATGCGCAGGTAGTCGAGCCGCTCGAGCAGGCGCTGGGCCGTTTCTTCGGCCAGAAAACGGTGTGCAGGGTAAGCCGGGGCGGTGCGCTCGGCGCGGCGGCGAATCAGGGCGGAATCGAGGTCGGGGCCCAGCGGGGTCGAGGTATCGGGCATGGTGCAGGGGGAGGAAATGAATCTGCCGGATTTTACGCTGCTCGTCGATTTTTTCCTGCCGTCGCACTGCGGTGTGTGCGGTCTGGGGACGACGGTGCGGGGCGTGTGCGCATCCTGCCGAGCCGAATTCGATCCCTGGACGCAGGAGGCGGCCTGCGGGCGCTGCGGCGATCGTCTGAGGGAGGACGAGCGTGAAGGAATCTGCGCCGAATGTGCGCTGGATCCGCCATCCTTTGACGCCGTGCGGGCGGGGTTCTGGTACGAGCCGCCGCTCGATGCCCTGATCCAGCGCTTCAAGTATGGCGGAGATCTGCGCCTGGGGCGCGCCCTGGCGCGGGCCTTGGCGGAGGAGCTGTCCTCTCCGCTGGCGGTCGACGTCCTCGTGCCCGTGCCGCTCGCACGTCAGCGGCTGCGCTCGCGCGGTTTCAATCAGGCCGCGGTGCTCGCCCGCGATCTGGGTGCCGCATGGCACGTGCCGGTTCTGCTCGAAACGGTGCAGCGCCGGCGCGAGACGCTGCATCAGGCCCGTCTGCACGCCGCGGCGAGGCGCGAGAACTTGCGCGGTGCCTTTGCCGTGGATCGGGCGCAGGGGATCGCCGGCAGACGGGTGGGCGTGGTCGATGACGTGCTCACCACGGGGGCGACGCTGAACGCTCTGGCTGCGGTCTTGCGGGAATGCGGCGCGGCGGCGGTCCAGGGAATCGTGCTGGCGCGGGCGATTTCGCCGGCCCGTCGGAGTCGATGACGAACATGTTCGAGATCGTTCTTTTCCGGCCGGAGATCGCGCCCAATACCGGCAACGTGATCCGGCTTGCCGCAAATACGGGGGCACGGCTGCATCTGGTGCGGCCGCTGGGCTTCGTGCTCGAAGACAAGGGCCTGCGACGGGCGGGGCTCGATTATCACGACCTCGCGCGGGTGGTGGTGCACGAGGATTGGGCGGCGTGCCGCGTCTGGCTGGGCGCGCGGCGCCGTTTCCTGCTCACGACCAAAGGTGCACGGCGCTATGCGGACGTGGCGTTCGCGCCAGGGGACGTCTTCGTCTTCGGTTCCGAGACCCGTGGCGTGCCCGACGAGGTGGCGGCGGAATTCGCCGAGGAGGCGCGCCTGCGCATCCCCATGTTGCCGGGCAACCGCAGTCTCAATCTGTCGAACGCCGTCGCGCTCGTTGTCTACGAGGCCTGGCGGCAGCAGGGATTTTCGGGCGGAGGGTGAGGAGGGTCAAACGCGCTCGAACTTCGGATCGCGCGCGAGCAAGGTCTCCAGCACATCCTCGGCGCTGATCTCCGGTTCGAAGAGCAGGCGATGGACGGCCTCGGCGATGGGCAGCTCGATACCGTGGCGGTGGGCGAGCGCTACTGCGGCGCGGGTGGTGGGCACGCCCTCGGCGACGTGCCCCAGTTCGGCGAGGATTTCCGCTAGCGGCTTGCCGGTGGCGAGCATGAGCCCGACGCGGCGATTGCGCGAGAGTTGCCCGGTGGTGGTGAGGATCAGATCGCCCATGCCCGCCAGACCCATCAAGGTTTCGTCACGTCCGCCGAGCGCGCGGGCGAGGCGGGTAATCTCGGCCAAGCCGCGTGTAATCAAGGCGGCACGGGCATTGAGCCCGCAGCCCAGACCATCGGCTACGCCCGCGGCGATGGCGATGACGTTTTTGAGCGCTCCGCCCACCTCGGCGCCGACCACGTCGTCGTGGGCGTAGAGGCGCAGTCGTGGCTGGTGCAGCTGTTCGACCCAATGTTTGGCCCAGTGGGCGTCGGCGGCGGCAAGCACCATGGCGGTGGGCAAGTTGCGCGCCACTTCCAGGGCGAAACTGGGGCCGGTGAGCACGCCCGCCCGTGGCGGAGGCAGGCTCGCGGGCCAAGATTCGGCGACGATACGGTGCGGCAGTGCCAGGCGCTGGGGGTCGATGCCCTTGCAGGCCCAGAGAAAGGGCAGATTCGGGCGCTCGCGGGCGAGCGCTGCCACGGTGGCCCCGAGCCCCGCGAGCGGCGTGACGATCAGAGCGAGATCCGCCCCTGCGAGTGCCTCGGAAAAATTTGCCGTGACGCGCACTGCTTCAGGGAGCACCACATCGGGCAGATAACGGTGATTGTGGCGTTCGCGCGCCATCAGCTCAGCCTGGACGGGATCGCGGCACCACAGGCGGACGTGGTGACGTTGCGCCATGGCGACGGCGAGTGCCGTGCCCCAGGCGCCAGCGCCGAGTACGGCCAAGCGCATCACGGCCCCCATACGGCGCTGCGGGAGATGAATCCGCGCAGGGAGCCATGAGCGACTTCGACCCAGCCGTCGTGCGTGGCTAAGAGTGAGAGCACGACGTTACGCTCGACTTCGAAGACGATCGCCGCCTCAGGGTCGGGCGCAGAGCGGACTTCGGCCCGATCGACGGTGACGATCACGGTACGACGAGGGTCGAGATTGGCCGAGGGTACCCAGTAGAGCCCTCCGTCGGCGTCTCGGATCTGGGCCCATCCGCCCTGGTCTCGGATCAATTCGACGGGGGTTCCGGGCAATAAGTAAAACACGGGCACCGGCTCCTCGGGGGCGAGGTAGGCCGGGGTGTGGGTGGTGACGCTCCGGTACGGGATACCCTGGGCCAACGCGACGGGCAGCCATAAGGCCAGGGCGACGAGCAAGCCCCAATGGACGAGCTCGTCGAGGAAAGAATGGTTTCTGGGACCGGGCATCGATGCGTTCATGCCGAATTCACTGCAGTGGCGTTTGGCTTTCGCCTGCACGAGCGAGTTCGGCTTGTTGTTTCTGTTGGGCGTAGAGCGCTTCGAAATTGACCGGTGCAAGGATCACCGGTTGGAATCCGGCGCGTAGCGACGCGGAGGTAACGACCTCGCGTGCGTAGGGATAGAGCAGGCTGGGGCAGGCGACGAAGAGCAGCGGTTCGAGATTTTCTTCCGGCACGTTGCGGATCTGGAAGATGCCGGCTTGTGCCACTTCGATGAGGAAGAGCGTTTTGTCCTGGCCGATCTTGGCGGTGACGGTGACGGTGAGCCTGACGTCGAAGAATCCTTCGTCGAGGCGCGTGGCGGCAGTGGCCAGTTGCACGTCGATGTTGGGCGTCTCGCGCTCGAGGAAACATTGCGGCGCATTGGGAACCTCGATCGAGAGGTCGCGCACGTAGAGTTTTTCGACGCTGAAGACGGGCTGGTCGGAGGTTTGCGTTGCGTTGGTGTCGCTCATGGCTGGGATCCGAAAAGAAAAAATCAGGAGGAGGGAATGCCTTGCAGCAGGGCATCGAGTTTGCCCTGGCGCTCGAGTTCGTAGAGATCGTCGCAGCCGCCGACGTGCGTCTCGCCGATGAAGATCTGCGGGACGGTGCGCCGACCGGTGAGGCGGATCATCTCGTCGCGTTGCTCGGGATCGCGGTCGATCAGGATCTTTTCGATTTCGCTCACCCCTTTACGGCGCAGCAGCTGCTCGGCCCGGACGCAGTAGGGGCAGACCTGGCTCGCATACATGCGTACTCTGGGGGACCCGCTCATTTCTTCTTCCTTTGAGTCTCGCTTTCTAGAGGCAGCCCGGCTTTCTGCCAGGCAGCGATGCCGCCTTCGAGATTATAGACGTGCGGAAAACCGGCGGCGCGCAGTTTCTTGCAGGCGGTGGCCGAGCGCAGGCCGCTATCACAATAAAGGATGAGGTGGCGTGAGCGCAAGGCTTCGAGTTTGCGATCTTCAGGGATGCGATCGGCGGGGATCGAGATCGCATTGGGCAAATGCCCTTTGCGATAATCGGCTTCGGGACGGATGTCGATCAGGACGGCATCTTGACGGTTCACCATGATGACGGCCTGAGCGGGAGTGACGCGGCTGGTGTCGGTGGCACTGCGTATCGTCTCGATGAGCCACCACAGGCCGCTTGCCAACGCGAGCAAGGCCCAATGCCAGTTTTGCACGAGAAATTCCTGCAACATTGCCTCCTTTCACGACGGGATAGGACGACGCACGGGCGACGGCTGCGATAAAATGCTCGGCTCGATCGTGATGTGCATCTGCCGTCGCCAGAGCGTCGATCGAGGTGTCCAATCATATCAGAGGATGATCATGTACAAGATCGTGCTGTTGCGTCATGGCGAGTCCGTGTGGAACAAGGAGAATCGTTTCACGGGCTGGACCGACGTCGATCTCACCGAGAAAGGCGTCGAAGAGGCGCGCGCGGCCGGGCGTCTGCTGCGCGAGCAGGGATTCGCCTTCGATCGGGCGTTTACCTCGGTGCTGAAACGGGCGAACAAGACGCTCAACATCGTGCTCGAAGAACTCGATCAGCTATGGTTGCCGGTGGAGCATTCCTGGCGGCTCAACGAGCGTCACTACGGTGCGCTGCAGGGGCTGGACAAGGCCGAGACGGCGGCCAAATACGGCGACGAGCAGGTGCTGCTGTGGCGCCGCTCCTACGATGTTCCGCCGCCGCCGTTGCCCGAGGGTGATCCGCGCATTACCGCCGACGATCCGCGCTACCGCGATCTGCCCAAGGCCGAGTTTCCCCGCACCGAATGCCTCAAGGATACGGTGGCGCGCTTCGTGCCCTACTGGCAGACGGTGATCGTGCCGCGCATTCTCGCCGGGGAACGTATCCTCATCGCGGCGCATGGCAACAGCCTGCGTGCGCTCATCAAGTATCTCGACGAGGTGTCGGACCAGGACATCGTCGGGCTCAACATTCCCACGGCTCAGCCCCTCGTCTATGAGCTGGACGAGAGCTGCCGGCCGCTCAAGAGCTATTACCTCGCCGACGAGGAGACGATCAAGGCGCAGCAGGCGGCCGTGGCGGCGCAAGGGCGCGCGAAAAAGTGAAGGGCACCGGGCGGACGACGCGTCGATGAACGTCCGGAGGGTTGCGGCAAGGCTGATCGGGTTCGCGTGGTTCGTCCCTTTCGGCTGGCTCGCGCATCCGGTCGGGACGTGGGCGGATGAGGGGTTGGGGGAGAAACGCTCCGAGCTCCAGAGTCTGCAGCAGGAGATGCAGCGTATCGATCGTGAGGTGCGTCAGACCGAGGACAAAAGACGGCAGATCGAAGCGAAGCTGAAAGAATCGGAGCGTGCGGCCAACGCCTCGGCGCGCAAACTGGAGCGCTTGCGCACCGAAGAGGCGACCCTGTCGGCGCGGATCGCCGAAAACGAGGCGACATTGGCGGAGCTGGAGCGCTCGATTGCGCAGCATCAACAGGAAATGGCCGCCTGGGCAAGGGCGTATTACCGCCAGCAGCGCCCACTCGATCCGCTCCTTTCGAGCGAAGATCCCGCCGAAGTGGGGCGGCGCGTGCATTACCTGCAGATCCTGGCCGCCGACCGGGCCCGGCGTATCGCCGCCTTGCGTGAGCAGCAATCCCGTGCAGTGGTGCTGAGCAGAGAACTCGAACGCCGTCGGGAGCGTTTGGCACGAGTCCAGGAAGAAACGGCCCGAGAGGCCGAGCGCTGGCAGGTGCTGGCGCAGGAGCGGCGGCAGTTGCGTGAGGCGTTGGCGCAACAGGTTCAGGCGGCCAAGGATCGCAAGCGCGAGATCGAGGCGGATGCTGCCGCACTCACCCGCCTGGTGCGTCAGCTGGAAGCTCAGGAACGCGCTCGGCGCGAGGAAGCCCAGCGCCGGGAAAGGTTGCGACGTGAGGAGGAAGCTCGGCAGGCACGCGAGCGGCTTGCGTCCAAACCGATGGCGCGGGATGCAGAAAGCGGACCAGCCGCCGAAGGGACGCGGGGGCGTATGGCCCAAACCACGGCCCGGGTCCTCGCCGATGAGTCTGCTGCGGGGCAACCGCTCTCGGGCTTGCGCGGGCGCTTGGGCTGGCCGACCGAAGGTGGGGTGCAGGGGCGATTCGGCGCGGCCCGCCCTGAAGGTGGAACCTGGCGAGGACTGTTCATCGCCACCGATGCCGGGCAGCCCGTGCGGGCCGTGGCCGATGGGGTGGTCGCCCACGCCGATTGGATGCGCGGTTATGGTAATCTGATCATCCTCGACCATGGGGGTGGTTATCTCACCGTCTATGCCAACGTCGACTCGATGTTGTACGAACCGCAACAGCGGGTAAAAGCCGGAGAGACGATCGCCACCACGGGATCGAGCGGTAACATGGGACGCTCGGGGTTATACTTTGAAATCAGGCATAATGGCGAACCGCAGGATCCACTGCGTTGGATCCGGCGGTGATACACTCGGGTGCCTCGAAAAACCGTCACGAGCGGTTGCAGAGCAAGGAGCCCGGCGCACGGAATGCAAGACCCATCGAATGGAAGGGCGAGCAACCGAGCATCGGAGCACCGTGCCATGCGGCCAGGCAGTAGGTCATTCGAGGCTCCCACTCGATCGAGGTGAGTCGAATGCGACGCTGGATTAGTCGGATTTCCCTGTTGGTGGTTGGAATCGTGGGCGGGGCGTTGCTCACGTTCAATTTCTCGGCTTTGGCGGAGCGTAACGCCACTTCCGCTTTGCCCCTGGAAGACCTGAGGGCGTTTGCCGAGGTCTATGATGCAGTCAAGAAGGCGTACGTCGAGCCGGTAGAGGATCAAAAGCTCATCAGCGAAGCGATCCGGGGCATGGTGAGCGGCCTGGATCCCCATTCGGCCTATCTCGATCCGGAAGAATACCAGGAGCTGCAGGTCGGCACCCAAGGCGAGTTCGGTGGCCTGGGAATCGAAGTCGGCATGGAAGATGGCTTCGTCAAAGTGGTCTCGCCGATCGAGGATACTCCGGCGTTTCGTGCCGGGATCAAGACGGGTGACCTGATCGTGAAAATCGACGAGACGCCAGTCAAGGGGATGAGCTTGCGCGATGCGGTCAAACGCATGCGGGGCAAACCCGGTACCAAGGTGACGCTCACGATCGTACGCGAGCAGGTCGACAAGCCCATCGTGCTCACGATCACGCGCGAGGTGATCACCGTGCGCAGCGTCAGGAGCACGCGTGACGATACCATTGCCTACGTGCGCATCACCCAATTCCAAGAAAACACGGGCCCCATGCTCGTCGAGCACCTGAGCAAGCTGCGCCAGGAAGGGGCGGTCGATGGATTGATCCTCGATCTGCGTAACGATCCGGGTGGGTTGCTCAATGCGGCGATCGGGGTGTCCGGTGCCTTCCTGCCCGAGGATGCCGTAGTGGTCAGGACCGAGGGGCGTTTGCCGGATTCACGGCGCGAATACCGCGTGCGTCCCTCGGACTATCTGCGTGGGCCACGGGAGCGCGATTATCTCGCCAATTTGCCAACGGAATATCGAACCTTGCCGATGGTGGTCTTGATCAATGCAGGTTCCGCCTCGGCCTCCGAGATCGTGGCCGGAGCGTTGCAGGACCATGGTCGGGCGAAGATCTTCGGAACGCGCTCGTTCGGCAAGGGTTCGGTGCAAACCATTCTCCCGCTCAACAACGGCGCAGCGCTCAAGCTGACCACCGCGCTTTACTATACGCCGAACGGCCGTTCCATCCAGGCCAAAGGCATCGAGCCGGATTTCGTCGTCGAGGAAACCGAGAATGGATCGGTTCGTGCGCTGCGTGAGGCCGATCTGCAGCAGCATCTCGAGCTCGATCGCGATGGGGTCAGACGTGCTCCCGCGGGACGCTCGGAGGGTGTGGGTACTGGTGCCGACGAAGGATCGACTTCGCCCGAAGAATCGAGTCTGCCTCCCCGATTCGAGTTTGGTTCGAGCGAAGATCGTCAATATCAGGCAGCGCTGAAGTGGTTGCGCGAAGGGGTCGTACCCGCTTCGGTGAGCGCCGAACCATCTGGCGCCGTGAGCAAGCAGGGCGAAAAAGCGCCCCTGAAGTGAGAACGATGGATGACGCGGCGCTGCTGCGCTACAGCCGACATCTGCTCCTGCCCGAGATCGGTATCGAAGGGCAGGAGCGCATCGGGCAGGGCAAGGCGTTGATCGTCGGAGCGGGCGGTCTGGGTTGCCCGGCGGCGTGGTATCTCGTCTCGGCCGGCATCGGCCGGCTGTTTATCGCCGATGATGACGTGGTCGACGAGACCAATCTGCAGCGCCAGATGCTCTACGACGCGACCTCGGTCGGTCAGCCCAAGGTGCTGGCGGCGCGGGCGGCGCTTGCTCGCGTCAATCCGCTGGTCGAGATGGTGCCGCTGCAGGCGCGGCTCGAAGGGGATCGCCTGGCGCAAGCGGTGGCAGAGGTCGATCTGGTGCTCGATTGCAGCGACAACTTTTCCACGCGCCACGCCGTCAACCGCGCATGTGTAGCGGCGGGAAAACCGCTTTTTTCCGGCTCGGCGATTCGTTTCTCGGGACAGATCGCCGTGTTCGACCGGATAGGGCAGGGTGGGGCGTGCTACCGCTGCCTTTTCCCCGAAGAGGCCGAGGACGAGGAGCTGCGCTGTGCCGTGATGGGCGTGTTCGCGCCGCTCACCGGTCTCATCGGCACGGCGCTTGCCGCCGAGGCGATCAAGTGGCTCGCGGGCCTGGGGGCGGCGCTTTCCGACCGGCTCGTGCTCTTCGATGCCTTGACGATGCAGTGGCGCACCTTGAACGTGGCGCGCGACCCTTCATGTCCGGTCTGCGGGGCGCAGGCGCAGGCGTAGGTCTTCACCGAGGCGTTTCGTTTCTTGCAGGCGAAAGCGGGGCGCTAGAGCGAGCGTGGCCGGTTCGGGCAGCGCAAAGAGACCGCGCGCGCCATTACCCAACACGCAAGGGGCGGCGTAGTGCAGCCATTCGTCGACGAGACCGGTGGCAAGGAACGCGGCGTTCGCCGTCGCACCGGCTTCGATCAAAACTTCGTTGATGTCGTGCGCTCCTAGCCACTGCGCGAGCGCTTCGAGTGCGACACGCCCGTCGGCGTCGGCCGGCAGCCGGATGATGCGATGCCCCAGGGCTTCGAGGCGGGCGCGTTTCTCCACGTCTTCCCGCACCGTGAAAATCCACACCGGTTCGCCTTGCAGCAGGCGGGCGGATTCGGGCAGGCGCAGGCGGCTGTCGAGCACGGCGCGGCGCGGCGCGCGTCGGCAGGGGACGTGGCGCACTGTGAGCTCGGGATCGTCGGCGAGCACGGTGGCGATCGTCGTGAGCACGAGGCAGGAGCGGGCGCGCCAGCGGTGGACATCGCGCCGGGCGGCTTCGCCCGTGATCCAGCGGCTGCGCCCGTCGGCGAGTGCCGTGCGCCCGTCGAGCGTGGCGGCGGTCTTCAGGCGAAACCAGGGGCGGCCCTGGGTCATGCGGGTGAGAAAACCCCGGTTGAGCTCGGCGGATTCCGCGGCGCACAGCCCGACGTCGACGGGGATGCCGGCCTCGCGCAGTCGTTCGATCCCTTTGCCGGCCACGCGGGGATTGGGGTCTTGCAGGGCGATGACGACACGCCCTACGCCGGCGGCGATGAGGGCGTCGGCACAGGGCGGAGTGCGGCCGTGATGGCTGCAGGGTTCGAGCGTGACGTAGCACGTGGCGCCGCGTGCGGCCGCTCCGGCCTGGCGCAGGGCGTGGATCTCGGCGTGCGGCTCGCCGGCGCGCTCGTGCCATCCTTCGCCGAGCAGCCGTCCGTCGGGGGAGACGATGACGCAACCGACGCGCGGATTGGGCGTGGTGGTCTCCAGCCCCTTGCGCGCGAGCCGTAGCGCCCGGCGCATCCAGTACGGGTCGTCAGGAACGGACGAGGTCGGCGGCATCGTCGTCGGTGTTCTTCTCGCTGCGCTTGCGTCGGGCGCTCGCCTGCACGTCGCGAATGAGCTCGGCGAACTTGCCGACGTCCTCGAAGTTGAGGTAGACCGAAGCGAAGCGCACGTAGGCGACTTTGTCGAGGCGCTTCAAGGCTTCCATCACCATTTCGCCGATCATGGTACTGGGGACTTCGCTCGCGCCGCTCGACAAGAGCTCCGCTTCGATGCGCTCGATCGTGTGTTCGATCGTCTCGGCGGGCACGGGACGCTTGCGCAAGGCTAGCCGCAGACTGGCGGCGAGCTTTTCCCGATCGAAATCCTCGCGCGAGCCGTCGCGCTTGACGACGACCGGGGGCTTGAGGTCGACCCGCTCATAGGTGGTGAAACGGCGCTGGCAGTTGGCGCAGCGGCGACGGCGGCGCACGACGCTGCCGTCTTCGCCCTCACGCGTGTCGAGCACCTGGGTGTCCGTGTCACCACAAAAAGGGCATTTCATCGCGGAGGAAAATCAAGGCTCGTAGACGGGGAAACGGCGGCAGAGATCGGCCACTTGTTCCCGTACCCGAGCGAGCACGGTTTCGTCGTTGGGCGCTTCGAGCACGTCGGCGATGAGGTGCGCCACCCGTTCGGCTTCGAGTTCGCTGAACCCGCGGGTGGTCATGGCCGGGGTGCCGATGCGGATGCCCGAGGTGACCATGGGTTTTTCCGGGTCGTTGGGGATGGCGTTCTTGTTGACCGTGATGTGGGCCCGCCCCAGCGCCGCTTCGGCGTCCTTGCCGGTGACGCCCTTGGGACGCAGGTCGACGAGGAAGAGGTGCGACTCGGTGCGCCCGGAGACGATGCGCAGCCCCCGCTCTTCCCCCAGCACCCGCGCCATGACCTGGGCGTTGAGCACGACTTGTTCCTGATAGCGCTTGAATTCGGGGCTCATGGCCTCCTTGAAGGCAACGGCCTTGGCAGCGATGACGTGCACGAGCGGGCCGCCTTGCAGACCGGGGAAGATGGCGGAGTTGATCGCCTTTTCGTGCTCGGCTTTCATGAGGATGACGCCGCCGCGCGGCCCGCGCAGCGTTTTGTGCGTGGTGGAGGTGACGACGTCGGCGTGCGGTACGGGATTGGGATAGAAACCGGCGGCGATGAGACCGGCGTAGTGGGCCATGTCGACCCAGAAGATCGCGCCCACATCGCGGGCGACCTTGGCAAAACGCTCCCAGTCGATGCGCAGAGAATAGGCCGAGGCCCCGGCGACGATGATTTTCGGTTTGTGTTCGTGGGCCAGCCGCTCCATGCGGTCATAGTCGATCTCCTCGCGCTCGTCGAGCCCATAGGCGACGACGTTGAACCATTTGCCGGAGAGGTTGAGCGGCATGCCGTGCGTGAGGTGCCCGCCTTCGGCCAGGCTCATGCCCATGATGGTGTCGCCGGGCTTGGCGAAGGCCATGAGCACCGCCTGATTGGCCTGCGAGCCCGAGTGGGGCTGCACGTTGGCCGCTTCCGCGCCGAAGAGTTTCTTCAGCCGCTCGATGGCCAGCCGCTCGATGACGTCGACGTGTTCGCAGCCGCCGTAGTAGCGCTTGCCGGGATAACCCTCCGCGTACTTGTTGGTGAGCTGCGAGCCCTGCGCCTGCATGACGGCATAGGAGACGTAGTTTTCGGAGGCGATGAGTTCGATGTGCTCTTCCTGCCGGCGGTTTTCGGCTTCGATCACGGCGAAGAGCTCCGGGTCGACCTGGGCGAGGCCATCGGCTTTGCGGAACATGGGGGACTCCGTCGGGGTTCGGAAACGGGAAATTCTAGCATGGGGCGCCGTGATCACATGGCGGCGATCTCGTCGCGCGCCGGCGCTTCGAGGTGAGAGGTCTCGGCCCAGGCGAGGAGCTCGCGCGTTCGCCCCCAACGTACCCACGACAGGCCGCAGTTGGGGATGGGGAAGTCGCGCTTGCGCTCGAGCGGCAGTCCCTCGACGTGCCGACGCACGGCATCGAGCACGCCGCCGTGGGTGACGATGAGCACGGCTTCGCCGCGATGGGCGCGGGCGAGTTCGTCGAGCGTGCGGCCGATGCGGGCGAACGTTTCGCTGAGCGCTTCGCCGCCGACCGGTCGATAGTGAGGGTCTCGGCTCGCGTAGCGGGCATAACCATGAGGATCGAGCCGTTCGGCTTCTTCGGGCAAGAGCCCCTGGAAGTGGCCGCAGTGTCGCTCGCGCAGGCCCGGATGGGGCTGAAGGGGCGCATCTGCGCCGAGGATGAGGCGGGCGGTTTCGAGGGTACGCGCGAGGTCGCTCGCGTAGTGCGCGGCAAAGGGGATTCCGACAAGGGCACGGCGCACGGCCAGCGCCTGGCGGCGACCGGTGTCGTTGAGCGGCACGTCGAGATGCCCCTGGATGCGCTTCTCGCGGTTCCAGTCGGTTTCGCCGTGGCGAACCAAACAAAAGAGCGCGTCGTCGCCATCGGGCAACGGAAAAGGGAGTGTTCGTTTCATTTTATACGAGGGTTTCGATCACGTCGGGATGGGAGAGGAAGGCGCGAGGACTTGCGCTCGCGCCGTAAGCACCAGATTGATAGACCACGAAGAGATCACCAGGTTCGGCCGGCGGTAACGGCACCTCTTGGGCGAGGATGTCGAGCGGGGTGCACAGCGGTCCAACCACGGTGACCCGTTCGCTCGCCGGCAGGTGCATCTTGTTGCCGATCGCCACGGGGTAGTTTTTGCGGATCACTTGACCGAAGTTGCCGCTCGCGGCCAGATGCTGGTGCAGGCCGCCGTCGACCACGAGAAACGTCGTGTCGCGCGAGCGTTTCTTGTCGAGCACGCGGCAGACGTAGAGACCCGCTTCGCCTACGAGGTAGCGCCCCAGCTCGATGACGAGTTCGGTCGCGGGCAGGAGACGGTGCAGCTCGGCGGCGAGCGCGCGCAGGTTTTCGCCCACCGGTTCGAGCGCGAGGGGCTGCTCGCCGGGAAAATAAGGGATGCCGAAGCCGCCGCCGAGGTTGAGCCAGCGCGGCGGTACAGGCAGCTGCTCGGCAAGCCGGACGAGGCGCTCGAAGGCGGCGCGCTGCACGGCCACGAGCGCTGCGGCATCCAGGATCTGCGAGCCGGCGTAGAGGTGCAACCCCTGGAGGGCAAGGCCGGCGGCATGCAGAGCTTCGAGTATGACCGGGGCGCGCTCGAGGTCGATGCCGAAGGGTTTGGCCCCGCCACCCATCTTCATGCCGGCGCGCTTGAGCTCGAAATCGGGATTGAGCCGCAGCGCGAGGTGCGGTGCGATGCCGAGCGACTCAGCGTGGGCGAGCACGCGCGACAGTTCGCGTTCGGATTCGAGGGTGATCGTGATCCCTGCGGCCAGCGCTTGGCGCAGTTCTTCTTCCCGTTTGCCCGGACCGGCAAAGGCGATGCGCTCGGCTGGCATGCCGCAGTCGAGCGCGAGTGCCATCTCGCCGGCGGAGGCGACGTCGAACCCGTCGGTCTCGCGTGCGAGCAGCGCCACGAGCGGCGGGAAGGGATTGGCCTTGAGGGCATAGTGCAGGCGCACCTCGGGGCCGATCGCCTCGCGCACGCGGGCCACGCGCGCACCTATCCGGCTTCGGTCGTAGGCGTAGAAAGGAGTGCGGCCGACGCGCTCGGCAAGCCGGGTGAGCGGCAGGCCGCCCACGGTGAGCTCACCACGCGCGTCGACGGGGAATTCGTTCATCGGCGCGTGTTCCGGGATCATGCTCGTGCCTGGGTCTTGGCGTGCCGGGCGAGCCGCTCGCGGATCGCCGGGCGGTCGAGCTTGCCGTTGGGGTTGCGCGGCAGTGGATGATCGGACACGAGGAAGACGTGTGGTACCTGGTAGGGGGGCAGGTGCTGGCGGCAATGGCGACGCAAGGTTTCCGGATCGAAGGGTTCGACCGCCGGTTGCAGCGCCACGGCGATGATTTGGCCGAGCCGCTCGTCTTCCAGCCCGCAGGCGCAACACTCACGCACGAGCCCGGAGGCGAAGAGCGCCTCTTCGATCTCGGTGGGGCTGACGCGGTAGCCGGAGGTCTTGATCATCTCGTCGCGCCGCCCCGCAAAATAGAGATAGCCTTCTTCGTCGAGCCAGCCGTAGTCCCCGGAGAACACCGCCCACTCGCGTGCCGGCACTTGCGCCGGGCGCGGATCGACGGCGGCTGGTAAGGGTCGGAAACGCTCGGCAGTGCGCTCGGGGTCGTTCCAGTAGCCCTGCGCCACCAGGGGGCCGCGCTGGACGATCTCACCCACTTCGCGCGGGGCGCAGGGGGTGCCGTCGTCGCGCAGTACGAACACTTCGGCGTTGGGGATGGCGCGGCCGATCGAATCCGGGCGGCGGTCGATCTCTTCCGGCGGCAGGTACGTGGCGCGGAAGGCTTCCGTGAGGCCGTACATGAGGTAGGGTTTGGCTTGGGGCGCGAGGGCGCGCAAGCGCTCGAGCGTGCGCCGCGGCAGTTTTCCGCCGGTGTTGGCGAAATAGCGCAAGTGGGCGGTGACCGTAGCCGGCCAGTCGAGCTCGGCGAGCGCCACCCACAGCGGCGGCACGGCGGTGAGCCCCGTGACGTGCTCGCGCTCCAGGGTGCGCAGCACGTCGACGGGCAGCAGGTAGTTGAGCAGCACCACGCGCGCCCCGGCGCAGAAAGCCGTGGTGAGCTGGGAAAAACCCGCATCGAACGAGAGCGGCAGCGCCGCGAGCAGTACGTCGTCCGGGGAATTTTCCAGATAGCTCGCCACCGATTGGGCGCCGGCGACGAGATTGCGATGCGACAGCACCACCCCTTTGGGGCGTCCCGTGCTGCCGGAAGTGTAGAGGATGGCGGCGACGTCATGCTCCGTGGCGGGCGGTGCGGCGAAGGTGCCGGCCTGCGCCAGGCACTCATGCCAGGAACGGGCCTCTGGCGGCGTACTTTGTCCCGCTTCCTCCACGGCGAGCGCGAGCGGTGCGATGCCATCGGGCCAAGGTAGCAGGGTGCGCAGCCGCGTCGGGGCGGTGACGAGGCAGCGTGCGCCGCTGTCGCGCAGCAGATAGTGCACCTGCTCGGCCTTGAGGAGCGGATTGATCGGCACGAAGATGGCGCCGGCGGCGGCTGCGCCGAAACAGGCGATGACCGTCTCGGGTCGTTTGTCGAGCCAGACGGCGACACGATCGCCGCGCCGAATACCCAGCGATTGCAGCGCCGCGGCGCAGCGTTCGATCTCCCGCGCGAGTCGGGCGTACGTGAGATGTTCGTTGCCGGAAGTGAGCGCCCGCGCTTCGGGGCGACGTTCGGCGTGGTACCGTGGCAGATGCCACAGCAGGAGCGGTGGATGCATCGCGGTGCGACCTCCCGTTATAATCATCGTTTCGCCACATCCGGGCGAGGATGCATGAAGGGGATGGGTTTGGACGTCGAACGCAGAGTGCGTGAAATCTTGGGCGAGGCGCTCGAATTGCCGCCGGAGCGCTTACAGACCCTGGGGCGCGAGAGCGCGCTTTTGGGGGCCGTGCCCGAGCTCGACTCGATGGGGGTGTTGGCCGTGATCCATCTCCTCGAAGAGCGTTTCGACTTCATCATAGGCGACGACGAGATCGACGGCACCACGTTCGCCACGCTGGGTTCGCTCATCGACTTCGTGGCTGAGAAACTCGGCGACTGAACCCTGGCACATCGATCCGCCGGGCGGTTTGATCGTGGCGTTGCGCCTCGTGCGCCTCGCGGTTTCTCCCGGCTGTGGCAATCCCTTCACGGGCTCTGTGTCGCCGGTTTCTCTTCATTCGGCACGAATCATGGTGCCGACCCCTTGGTCGGTGAGGATCTCGACGAGCAGCGCATGCGCGACGCGTCCGTCGATGATGTGCACCGAGCGCACGCCGTTCCTGGCCGCCTCGAGCGCGGAGGCGATCTTGGGCAGCATTCCGCCCGAGAGCGTGCCGTCGGCCACCAGTTCGTCGATCCGGCTCGGCGTGAGCCCCGTGAGGAGATTGCCGTTCTTGTCGAGCACGCCGGGCGTGTTGGTCATGAGGATGAGCTTTTCGGCGCGTAGCACTTCGGCGAGTTTTCCGGCCACCAGGTCGGCATTGATGTTGTAGGTTTGCCCTTCTTCGTCGACGCCGATCGGAGCGATCACCGGGATGAAGTCACCGCGATCGAGGAATTGGATGATCGCGGGGTCGATGGCGCTCACTTCACCCACTTGGCCGATGTCGATGAGCGATTCGCCGTCGTCTCGCTGGCGCAGGCGCATACGGCGCGCGCGGATGAAGCCGCCGGCGTCCTTGCCGGTGAGCCCGACCGCTTTGCCGCCGTGCCGGTTGATGAGGTTGACGATCTCCTTGTTCACCTGACCGCCCAGCACCATCTCGACGACGCTCATGGTCTCGGCGTCGGTGACGCGCATCCCCTGGATGAATTCCCCTTTCTTGCCGATGCGGGCGAGCAGCTGCTCGATCTGCGGTCCGCCGCCATGCACCACCACCGGGTTCATGCCGACGAGCTTGAGCAGAACGACGTCGCGCGCGAAGCTATCTTTGAGGCGTTCGTCGGTCATGGCGTTGCCGCCATACTTGATGACGAGCGTCTTGTCGAAGAACTGGCGGATGTAGGGCAAGGCTTCGGAGAGCACGTCGGCTTTCTGCGCGGCGGTGAGCGGGGCGTCGGAGGTTTCCCGGGTCATGGCATCGTCCTTGGCATCAGGCGTTCTTGGCTGGTTTTTCCGGTTCGACACGCAGGCGGATGTGCAGCTCGCGCAGCTGTTTCTCATCGACCGGGCTGGGGGCCTGGGTGAGCAGGCACTGGGCGCGCTGCGTTTTGGGGAAGGCGATCACGTCGCGGATCGATTCGGCGCGCGCCATCATCGCCACGATGCGATCCAGGCCGAAGGCGAGGCCGCCGTGGGGGGGCGCGCCGTACTTGAGCGCGTCGAGCAGGAAGCCGAACTTGGCGCGCGCCTCTTCCTCGCCGATACCGAGTACGGCGAAGACGCGCCGCTGCACTTCCTCGCGGTGGATGCGCACCGAACCGCCGCCGACCTCCCAGCCGTTGAGGGCGAGGTCGTAGGCCTTGGCGCGCACGCTGCCCGGGTCGGATTCCAGTCGCTCGAGGTCTTCGTCCTTGGGCGAGGTGAATGGATGGTGCAGCGCCACCCAGCGTTTCTCTTCCTCGTCGTATTCGAACATGGGGAAATCGGTGATCCACACCGGCGCCCAGTCGGCTCCCGTGAGAAAGCCTTTTTCGTGCCCGATCTTGGTGCGCAGCGCCCCCAGGGCATCGTAGACCACCTTGGGTTTGTCGGCGCCGAAGAAGATGAGATCGCCGCTTTGCGCGCCGGTGCGCTCGAGGATGGTCCGCAGCGCCTGCTCGTGCAGGTTCTTGACGATGGGGGATTGCAAGCCGGTTTCGTCGGGGCGGCTCGCGTCGTTCACCTTGATGTAGGCGAGCCCCTTGGCGCCGTAGATGCCGACGAATTTGGTGTAGTCGTCGATCTCACCGCGGGTGAGCTGCGCCCCGCCGGGGATGCGCAGCGCCATCACCAGCCCGCCCGAGTTGGCCGGGCCGGAGAAAACCTTGAAGGCGACGTCGCGCACCGCGTCGGTGACGTCGGTGAGCTCCAGCGTCACGCGCAAGTCGGGTTTGTCCGAACCGAACCGCGCCATCGCCTCGGCGTAGCTCAGGCGAGGGAAGGGATCGGGCAGCTGTACGCCGAGCGCTTCGCCGAAGACCTCGCGGATCATGGCTTCGGCGAGCGCCGTGATCTGCGCTTCCGTCATGAAGGAAGTCTCGATATCGACCTGAGTGAATTCGGGCTGACGGTCGGCGCGCAGGTCTTCGTCGCGGAAGCACTTGGTGATCTGGTAGTAGCGATCGAACCCCGAGACCATCAGCATCTGTTTGAAGAGCTGGGGGGACTGGGGCAGCGCGAAGAAGTGCCCTGGATGCACGCGCGAAGGTACGAGGTAGTCTCGCGCGCCCTCGGGGGTGCTGCGCGTGAGCATGGGCGTTTCGATGTCGATGAACCCCTGTGCGTCGAGAAAGCGGCGAAAGGCCCGGGCGGCGCGGTAACGCAGCATGAGGTTGGTTTGCATCACGGGGCGACGCAGATCGATGACGCGGTGCGTCAGGCGAACGGTCTCGGAGAGATGGGATTCGTCGAGCTGGAAGGGCAGGGGTGCGGCGGCGTTGAGCACTTCCAAATCACGGCACAGCACCTCGATTTCGCCGGTGGGCAGATTCGGGTTCTCGGTACCCGCGGGGCGGCGGCGCACCGTACCGGTGACGCGCACGACGTATTCGTTGCGCAGGGATTCGGCGGTGTGGAAGGTTTCGGGGGAGTCGGGATCGCAGACGATCTGCACCAGACCTTCGCGGTCGCGCAGATCGAGGAAGATGACGCCGCCGTGGTCGCGTCGGCGATGGACCCAGCCGCACAGGGTGACGGTCTGATCGAGGTGTTCGGCAGTAACCTGGCCGCAATAGTGGGTACGCATGGAGTTCCGTTTTCTTTTTTCGTCAGACAGAAGGGGGAAGATCCGCCGGAGGCGGGACGGGTGAGCGGGTTTTCGGATTGAGCGTGCCGAGAGAGATCACGTATTTCAAAGCCTCGTCGATCGACAAATCGAGGGGAATGACGTCGCGTGCCGGCACGATCAGGAGGAAGCCCGAAGTCGGGTTGGGCGTCGTGGGAACCATCACGGTGAGAAAGCGACCGTGTTCATTCAGATTGCCTACCGTCTCGGGGGCGGGTTCGCCAGTGACGAAGGCGATGGTCCAAGTGCCGTGCCGGGGATATTGCACGAGGACGGCAGTGCGAAAGGCCTGTCCCGTATCGGAAAAGAGCGTCTCGGAGACTTGCTTCACGCTCGCGTAGATGCTCTTGACGATGGGGATGCGATGGATGAGGGCTTCCCACAGCCGGATCAGGCGCTGCCCCAAGACGTTGGCCGCCACTAGCCCGGTGAGAAAGACGATGGCCACGGCCATCACCACCCCCATGCCGGGAATGCGCCGTCCTAGCAAGGCATCGGGTCGCCAGGCATGGGGTAGCCAGTCGACGATGGCATCGATCGTGCCCACGATCCAGCTGAGCACCACGAAAGTGACCACGATGGGCAGCCACACCAGCAACCCGGCGATGAAATAGCGTCTCAGATGCATGGGGGTGGAGGATCCAGGCTACCGGAATCAATGGCACGCGCAGGATGCACCGCAGCCGCCTTCAGTCGCCGTGGCCGGTGCCTTCGATGCTTCGCTGGAGGGGTTACTGGACGCTCCTCCTCCCTTGAAATCGGTGGCGTACCAGCCGCTGCCTTTCAGCTGGAAACCAGCGGCAGAGACGAGTTTGGCGTACTGCATGCTGCCGCAATCGGGGCAGCGTTCGAGCGGCGCCTCGCCGAGTTTCTGCAGATGCTCGTGCCGGGTGCCACAATCGTTGCAACGGTATTCGTAGATAGGCATCGCAGATCTCCTGGAAAGGAAAGAACACCTGTCGGGACGAATCGGCAAGTCTACCGCAAAATGGGGGCGCCGATCCACCATTGCAAGAGGTCAGCCCCCCACAGCAGTGTTACTGCTCCGCCGGCAGCAAGGAAAGGGCCGAAAGGCAGGGGTTGCCCTTGTCCCAGATGTCCGAGCGTCTTGAGCGCGATTCCAACCACGGCGCCCGTGAGCGAGGCGAGCAGGAGAACGAGGGGAAGGGCCGTCCAGCCGAGCCAGGCGCCGATCGCGGCGAGCAGCTTGAAGTCGCCATAACCCATGCCCTCTTTGCCCGTGAGGAGCTTGAAGAGCCAATAAATGCTCCACAAGATCAGATAACCGGCGACGGCGCCCAGCACGGCCTCGGGCAAGGAAGCGAAATGCTCCTGCAGGTTGACCAGCAGCCCCGCCCACAAGAGAGGCAGAGTCAGATCGTCCGGCAGCAGGCGCGTGTCGAGATCGATGAAGGCGAGCGCGATCACACACCAGAGAAAACCAGCCCCGGCGAGTGCCTGCCAGCCCATGCCGAAGCGCCACAGTGCGGCGAGCGCCGCGAGCGCCGCGAGGAGCTCCACGAGGGGGTAGCGCCAGCCGATGGGGGCTCGACAATGGCGGCATCGCCCACGCAACACGAGCCAGCTCACCAGGGGGACGTTCTCCCAGGCGGAAATGGCATGGCCGCAGTGCGGGCAGTGCGAAGCCGGTCGCGCGAGGTCGTAGCGCGCTCGAGGCTCGAGCGGTAGCCCCAGGATTTCGCGCGCCTGCGCCTGCCATTGTTGCTCCAGCATACGAGGTAAGCGATGGATCACGACGTTGAGGAAACTCCCCACCATCGCGCCGACGACGAGCGCGGCGAGCAGTTGCACGCTCCAGGGCAGGACGGCCGCTGCGCTCATATGGTCTGGGCCATTTTGAAGATGGGAAGGTACATGGCCACGACGATGCCGCCGATGACGACCCCCAGGAAGACCATGATCACCGGTTCGAGCAGCTGGGAGAGCGACGCGACCGCCTCATCGACTTCGCGTTCGTAATATTCCGCCACCTTGCTGAGCATGGAATCGAGTTGCCCCGACTCTTCCCCGATCGAAATCATTTGCGTGACCATGGCCGGGAACACACCGGTTTCGGCCATCGCCACGGTGAGCGAGATACCCGAAGTGACTGCCTGGGTGATTTTTTCGGTGGCTTCACGGTAGACGATGTTGCCGGCGGCGTCTCCCACCGAGACGAGCGCCTCGTTGAGCGGCACGCCGGCGGCGAACATGGTGGCGAGCGTCCGGGTCCAGCGTGCGATGGTGGCTTTGCGGACGATCTCGCCTACGACGGGTAGGCGCAAGATGGATCGATCGACGAGGGCGCGGAACGCCGGAGATCGCCGATGCAACAGGGTGAGACCGACCATGATCAGGATCACCGCGCCCAGCATGACGTACCAGTTGGCGACGAAGAATTCCGACATGTCGATCACGATCTGGGTCGGAGCGGGGAGATCGGCGCCGAAGCTGGTAAAGATGTCCTTGAACTGCGGGATGACGAAGATCATCATGACCGCGATGACGATCATGGCCACGACCACGACGGCGGCAGGATAGAAGAGTGCCGATTTGATCTTGCCTTTGATTGCCAGGATTTTTTCCTGGTAGGTTGCCAGGCGCTCGAGCAGGTCGTCGAGGATACCGGCCTGCTCGCCGGCAGCCACCAGCGAGACGAAGAGCCGATCGAAGTACAAGGGGTGTTTGGCAAAAGCTGCCGCCAGGCTGGAGCCGGCCGCGATGTCTTCGCGGATGAGATTGAGTAATCGCGTCAGGGCTGGATTAGTCGAGCCCTTGATGGCGATGTCGAAGGATTGCAGCAGCGGCACGCCCGCCTTCATCATGGTGGAGAGCTGACGGGTGAAGAGGACCAGATCCTTCTCGTTGATGCGCCCGCGGCGTTGCTTGATCTTGGTGATCCTGGTGACGATCACGCCTTGCCGGCGCAGGGCCGTTCGCGCCGAAGCTTCGCTCATGGCGCGGATCTCCCCGCGGGCGGGTTTGTTCTGAGCGTCCTTACCTTCCCAGCTGAACAGCAGCTCTTTGGATTTCGCGGTCGTAGCAGCCATGGAGAACCTCTCGCAACGGGATCAATCGTTGGTGGCGGCAAGCACTTCGGTGAGCGAAGTGATGCCGTGTTTGACTTTCAGAAGCCCGGATTGCCTCAAACTGCGGACGCCTTCGCTCCGTGCCTGGGCCTCGATCTCCATGGCCGAAGCATTGGCCATGACGAGGCGTTGGATGGAATCGCTGATCGGCATCACTTCATAGATCCCGGTGCGCCCCTTGTAGCCCGAGCCGCGGCACTTCTCGCAGCCGACCGGACCGTAGGGTTGCCAGTCGCCATCGAGTTCGTCTTCAGTGAAACCGGCCGAGATGAGGGCCTCGAGCGGTACGTCGATCGGTTGCTTGCAGGTACAAAGACGCCGTACCAGTCGCTGGGCGGTGATGAGGATCACCGAGGAAGCGATGTTGAACGGGGCGATCCCGATGTTGCGCAGCCGCTCGACGGTGCTGGGCGCATCGTTGGTGTGCAGGGTGGAGAGGAGCAAGTGGCCGGTCTGGGCTGCCTTGACCCCGATGTCGGCGGTCTCCAGATCTCGGATCTCACCCACCATGATGATGTCCGGATCCTGGCGCAGGAAGGCGCGCAAGGCCGAGGCGAAGGTCAAGCCCACCTTGTCATTGATGTTGACCTGATTGATTCCGGGCAGGTTGATCTCTACCGGGTCCTCGGCAGTGGAGATGTTGACTTCCGGTTTGTTGAGCAGATTGAGGCAGGTATAGAGCGAGACGGTCTTGCCCGAGCCGGTGGGGCCCGTGACGAGGATCATGCCGTAGGGGCGCTCGATCGCCTCTAAAAGTGCTGCTTTTTGCTCTGGCTCGTAACCGAGGGCGTCGATGCCGAGCATCGCCTGGCTCGCATCGAGGATGCGCAGCACGATCTTCTCACCCCACAGAGTGGGTAGGGTGGAGACGCGGAAATCGATCGATTTGTTCTTGCTGAGGGTGAGCTTGGTACGTCCATCTTGGGGAATGCGTTTTTCCGAGATGTCGAGCCGGGAGATGATCTTGAGGCGGGCGGAGATCTTTTCTTTGAGCGCCAGCGGCGGGCGAGCGATCTCGCGCAACACGCCGTCTTGGCGCACCCGGACGCGGAAGAATTTCTCGTAGGGCTCGAAGTGGATGTCGGAGGCGCCTTCATTGATCGCGTCGATCAGGATCTTCTGTATGAAGCGTACCACCGGGGCGTCTTCGACGTCGACTTCGGATTCCTCCGCGGCCGTACTCTCCGTGCTGAGGGAGACCTCCTCATACAGCTCGTCGGTTTGAATGAGGGTAGAAAGCGCATTGGTGGTCGATTCGTAGAATTTTTCACAAAAACGGGCGAGGGATTGAGCCGGGGCAACGACGAGCTCGATCGACATGCCGGTCTGAAATCGGATTTCGTCGTAGACACGCACCTGGGTGGGGTCGGCCACGGCGATCACCGTTTTCCCTTTGCGCTGCGACAAGGCGACGATCTGGTAGCGACTGGCGATCTGCGGATCGATCAGTTTGCGTGGCAAGACGTCGGGATTGACGGCCTCGATGTCCAATACGGGCAAACCAAACGTCTCGGCCGCGAACTGGGCGACCTTGCGCTCGTCGAGTGCATCCGACTTGATGAGGGCGAGCAGCAGGGCGTTGGGTCCATCATCCGCTTTGGCTTGAGCCTGTTCGACCGTTTTCTCGTCGATCCAGCCTTTCTGGATCAGGGCCCGTACCAAACCCGTCTTTTCCGTCATCGTCCTTCCTCACTGGATTCAGTGGCATCGCGCTCATCCGCATCGGTTCTGCCGGACGAGGGGGCGTAAATGCGGACCGATCTTATTCGGCGATCATGGCATTGTAAAACCTCCAGGCGTACGTCGCCAATACGCAGGGATACTTCCGATTCGGGGATCTCCTGGAGATATTCGAGAATGAGCCCATTGAGGGTCCTGGGGCCAGCGGTGGGCAGGTTCAGTCCGAGCATCTGGTTGATGTCCCGTACGGGGGTGGCCCCGTCGACGATGACCGTTCCGTCTTCCTGCCACTGCAGCAAGGCGTCGCTACCGGGGCGACTGGTGGTGAATTTTCCCACCATCTCCTCGATGATGTCGTCGAGCGTCACCAGCCCCTGGAGCTCGCCATATTCGTCGACCACCAGCGCCAGCCGTTGGTGATGTTCCTGGAAGAACTGCAATTGCGTCATGGCATTGGTGTCTTCCGGCACGAAGTAGGGCGGCGAGAGGCTGCGGCGGATGGATTCGCGGGAGAATCCCGCGGTGAGCGTCTCGGCGAGGAGCTGGCGCACGTGCAAAATGCCGAGTACCTCGTCGGGATTGCCTTCGATCACCGGCAGCCGCGTATGGTAGGCGGTGGCCAGTTGCGCCCGTAGGGTCTCTTCGTCGTCGGTGAGATCGAGAAATTCGATCGCCTGTCGTGGGATCATCACATCGGCTACCGTGATGCGCTCGAGATCGAAGAGTTTGAGCAGCACGTCGCGGTGCTTTTGGGAACGCAAGACGCGGGATTCGAGAACGAGGCTGCGAAGCTCCTCCAGGCTCGGGTCCTGAGGTGCGGCTCGGTGCGGCAGACGCAGCAGCCACAGCAGTGCCCTGACGAAGAGATTGACGAAATTCACTACGGGTCCGAGCAGGCGCAGCAAGACCGTGAGCGGATAAGCGACGTAGGGCGCGAGGAGGTCGGCATAGCGCGCGCCGATCACTTTCGGCGTGATCTCGGAAAAGACGAGGATGAGGAAGGTCAGCGAGAAGCTGCCCACGGCGAGCATCGCCTCGTTCTGGCCGAAGAGCTCGATGGTGATGACCGAGGCGAGGGTTGCAGCCCCTACGTTGATCGCGTTGTTTACGAGCAAGATCACGCTCAGCATCTGCTCGGGGTGTGCGATGAGTGTCACGGCCAGTCGTGCACCTCGCTCGCCATGCTCTGCCCGGGCTTTCAGGCGATAGCGGTTGGTCGCCATCATCACGGTTTCGCTCATGGAGGACAGGCCCGAGGACAAGAGCAACAAGGCCAGGCCGAACCATTGCCAGAACAGATCGGCGGGGAGCGGGGCATCCATCGGAGGCGTCACCGGCGCTGCAGGAGGTATTCGAGGACGAAATGAGTGCCGAGGTAGGCAAGCACGAGGGTGATGAAACCGGCCCACGTCCAGCGCAGGGCCACGCGCCCGCGCCAACCCCAGGTTCGTCGCCCCAGCAGCAAGATGCCGAAGATGGCCCAGGCGAGCAGGGTGAATACCGTTTTGTGGTCGGAGCGCAAGGGCTGGCCGAAGAGTGTCTCGGAAAAAACGACGCCGGTGAGCACCGTGATCGTGAGCAGCACGAAGGCCACGCCGATGACGCGAAAGAGGAGCGACTCCATCACGAGCAACGGTGGCATCCGCCCGAGCCAGGCGACGGGATCGCGTCGGTGCAGGGCGCGTTCGAGGACCGACATCAGCACTGCGTGCAGCGCTGCGAGCGTGAAGAGCGCGTAGGAGAGCAACGCTACCACCAGGTGCAGGCGCAGCCAGGGGTTGTCGGCGGCCACGGGCGTGGCCGGCAAGGGCAGCCAGGGCACGAGCAAACACACCAGGGCGGCGATGGGGGTGAGCAGAATATAGAGCCAACCGATGGGGGCGTAGAAGGATTCGATCCAGAAAAAGAGGGCGGCAAGCCATACCGTGAGCGAGAGCGCCGGCGCGAACCCGAGCCGCAATCCTTGGTCCGAGAGCAGCAAGGTGGCGGCGCCCCAGCCGTGCGCGAGGATGGCTGCGGTGAGTAGCACCCGGTCGAGCGGGCGCGGGCAGCGGCTACCTTCTTCCGGCTGACGATGGCAACGCCGCCCGACGGCGATCGCCCCGAGGCCATACAAGAGGAAGGCCAGCAGATGGGGTAGAATCGAATCCATGATCCTAGTTTACTCGAAGAATGCCGAGGTTTTGCGCCCATGCTCGACAACCTGACGCAAAGACTATCCAAAGTCGTCAAGACGCTGCGCGGCCAGGCGCGGCTCACGGAAGACAACATCCAGGAGGCGCTGCGCGAAGTGCGCATGGCGCTGTTGGAAGCCGACGTGGCCCTGCCGGTGGTCAAGGACTTCATCGCCCGCGTCAAGGAAAAGGCCGTCGGCCAGGAGGTGATCGGTTCGCTCACGCCGGGCCAGGCCCTCATCGGGGTGGTGCACGACGAACTCGTGGCGCTGATGGGCGGCCAAAGCGAGGGGCTCAAGCTCGAGGCGCGCCCGCCCGTCGTCATCCTCATGGCGGGTCTGCAGGGGGCGGGCAAGACGACTACCGTGGGCAAGCTCGCCAAGTGGCTCAAGGAAGAAAAACGCAAGAAAGTGCTGGTGGTCTCCACCGACGTCTACCGCCCGGCGGCGATCGAGCAGCTGCGTACGGTGGCCGAACGGGCCGGGGTCGACTTCTTTCCTTCCTCGCCCGAGCAGCAGCCCGAGGCGATCGCACGGGCGGCCAAGGACTGGGCCGAGCGGCATTTCCACGACGTACTGTTGGTGGACACCGCCGGCCGGCTGGCGATCGATCAGCCGATGATGGACGAGATCAAGGCGTTACACGCGGCCTTGAACCCGACCGAGACGCTCTTCGTGGTCGATGCCATGCTGGGGCAGGACGCGGTCAATACGGCGCGTGCCTTCAACGAGACCCTGCCGCTCACCGGCGTGGTGCTCACCAAGCTCGACGGGGACGCGCGCGGCGGGGCGGCGCTGTCGGTGCGCGCCGTCACCGGCAAGCCGATCAAGTTCGCCGGGGTGGGAGAGAAACTCGCGGGGCTGGAACCGTTCCATCCCGACCGGATGGCGAACCGCATCCTCGGCATGGGCGACATCCTCGGTCTGGTGGAAGAGGCGCGGCGCACCGTCGACGAGCACAAAGCCAAGGAGCTCGCGCAGAAACTGCGCACCGGCAAGGGGTTCGATCTCAACGATTTCCGCGAGCAGATCGTGCAGATGCGCAAGATGGGTGGCATCGGGGCCTTGCTCGACAAGCTGCCGGCCCAATTCGCCCAGGCGGCCGGGCAGCTGCAGGGGGGCATGGAGGAAAAAGCGATCTCGCGCATCCAGGGCATCATCGATGCCATGACGCCGCAGGAGCGCGCCAATCCCGACATCATCAAGGCGAGCCGCAAGCGGCGCATCGCCGCCGGCGCGGGGGTGACGGTGCAAGAGGTCAATCGCTTGCTCAAGCAGTTCGACCAGACGCAGCGCGTGATGAAGCAGTTCTCCAAGGGCGGGATGGGCAAGGTGATGCGCGGGCTGCGCGGCGTGATGCCGCGGCTGCACTGAGGGATGATGGATCTCATCCGCGTCGCGCTCTGGCGCTCGCTCGCCACCCTGGGGCGGGGCAAGATCCTGTGGGAGATGTTCTGGCCGCTGCTCGCGGCGGGCTTGGTCTGGATCGTGGCGCTCGTACTCGCCTGGGAGCCGCTCACGACCTGGCTTGCGGGTTGGTTCGACGCCTCGCCGGAAGGTGCGCAAGCGGGAATGCTGGCGATGGCCGGGTTCTTCGCGCTCAAGGTGTTGCTGGTGTTGAGCGTGTTGCCGCTCATGTACGTCACCATGCTGGTGATCGTGGGCATCTGGGTGATGCCGCGCGTCGTCGCCTTGGTGGGCCGCGAGGAATACGCCGACCTCGATCTGCGCCATGGCGGGAATTTTGCCCGCAGCCTGTGGAACACCCTCAGCGCCTCGGGCCTCTTCCTGATCGGTTTTCTCGTGAGCATGATTTTCTGGTGGATTCCCGGCGCTGCGCTGGTGCTACCCTGGATCTTGACGGCCTGGCTCAACAGGCGCACTTTCACTTATGATTGCCTGATGGAACACGCCGACGCCGAGGAGCTGCGGGCGCTGGAGGCACGGGAAGGAGGAACCTTCTTCTGGCTCGGAGCGATCGGTGCGGCGCTCGCCTACGTGCCGCTGCTCAACCTCTTCGCCCCGGCGATCACGGGCTTGCTCTTCGTGCATGCCGGGCTGGAGGCGTTGCGGCGCTTGCGCGCCGAGCGCGGGGAATGGATCGTGGAGGCGGACGTTCCTTCCGGCGAAGCGACCTCGTATCCTCATCTGCCCAAGGGGAAGCCATGAGCGCGTTCGGAGCCTACATCATCGGTGACGAAATCCTCTCGGGCCGTCGAGAGGACAAACACTTCGCCAAGCTGCGCGCGCTATTGCATGCGCGCGGCTTGCGCCTTGCCTGGGTGCACTACCTGGGAGACGATCCGCGGCGGCTCACCGAGGCGTTTCGCCACAGTTTCGCGAGCGAAGACATCGTCTTCAGTTTCGGCGGCATCGGGGCCACGCCCGACGATCATACGCGGCAGTGTGTGGCGCAAGCCCTGGGCGTGCCGCTCGAGCTGCATCCCGAGGCCGAGGCCCTGATCCGCGCGCGTTTCGGCGAGCGTACCACGGCGCAGCGTCTGGAAATGGGGCGTTTTCCCCGGGGCGCACGCATCATCCCCAATCCCTACAACCAGATCCCGGGCTTTTCCGTCGGCAATCACCATTTCGTGCCGGGTTTTCCCGTGATGGCCTGGCCCATGATCGAATGGGTGCTCGACACCCAATACGCGCACCTCTTCCATCGCGAGGACTACGTCGAGGATTCCGTCTACGTGTGGGACGCGCACGAGGGCGATCTGGTCGATCTGATGCAGGCGCTCACCGCGCGCTATCCTGAAGGAACGCTCTTTTCGCTGCCGTCGGTACCCGAGGAGACGGGCGGCCGGCGTCGGCTCGAGCTGGGTTTCAAGGGCCCCAGGGCGATCGTGGAGGCGGCGATGCGCGACATCGTGGCCGCGCTCGAGGAGCGAGGTTTGCCCTGGGAACGCCCTCACAGTTGATTCCTCAACCAGAAGAAGGAGAGACGTCATGCCCCGTATTTTGCATACCATGATCCGGGTCGGCAATCTCGACCGTTCGATCGAGTTCTACACCAAAGTGCTCGGCATGCGGCTGCTGCGGCGCGAAGATTATCCCGACGGGAAATTCACGCTGGCGTTCGTCGGCTATCAGGACGAGAGCGAAGGGGCGGTGATCGAGCTCACCTACAACTGGGGGGTCGATCATTACGAAATGGGCAACGCGTTTGGGCACATCGCCATCGCCGTTCCCGACGCCAAAGCCGCCTGCGACGAGATCCGTGCTCGCGGTGGGAAAGTGATCCGCGAGGCCGGGCCGATGAAGCACGGTACCACCGTGATCGCTTTCGTCGAGGATCCGGACGGCTACAAGATCGAGCTCATTGAGCGGCCCTGAGTCGGCATCCAAAGGCCGGGATCGTCAGGATTGGCGAAGGTGGCTCTGGACCCAACGCACGATCTCGGCCGTACCGACGGCGCCGGAATGCCGCGCCACTTCCCGCCCCTGCTGAAAGAGGATCATCGTCGGGATGCTGCGGATGCCGTAACGGGCGGCCGTTTGTTGGGCTTCGTCCGTGTTGAGCTTGGCGAAGAGAACCCGCGGGACGAGCTGGCTGGCAGCATGGGCAAAGGCGGGCGCCATCATGCGGCAGGGGCCGCACCAGGGAGCCCAGAAATCGACCAGCACGGGCAGATCGTTCTTCGTCAGATACGTGTCGAAGTGCGCCTCACTGAGTTCGACGGGGTGATCGGGAAAGAGCGGTTGGTGACATTTGCCGCAGTTGGGCCTTTCGTGCACGCGCTCGGCGGGGACGCGATTGACGGCGAAGCAGGCCGGGCAGACGATATGCAGGGTATCGCTCATGGGGATGGCTCCACGAAGAAGTTCGATCGAACTATGGGGGCAAAGCCGGTGAGGGTCAAGAGGGTTTGACCCCATCTTGCTCGAGGAGGAAAGATGTCGTTGAAGTCCTGCTTGTGGGCCATGCTTTTCGGGCTCGTGCTGATGCCATTGAGCGTCTTGGCTCAGCCGCGCGCGCAGCTGACGGTTGGCATGTACCGAGTGGTGGCCGAAGTGGCGGCCGACGAGCCCTCTCGGGCGCGCGGCCTGATGTTTCGCGAGCACCTGGGGGCGAACGAGGGGATGGTGTTCGTCTTTCCCGTGGCGGGGCGTCAGTGCATGTGGATGAAGAATACGCTCATCCCCTTGTCGGTGGCTTTCATCGACGAGGCGGGGCGCATCCTCAACATAGAGGAGATGGCGCCGCGTACCCTGGATTCGCACTGTGCCGTGGCGCCGGCGCGCTATGCGCTGGAGATGCCGGGCGGGTGGTTCCGCGAGCGCGGCATCGCGCCGGGCATGCGCGTCGAAGGGCTCGAGCGCTTGCCCGCGGGGCGTTGAGCGGGCGCGGAAGGAGGCGGACGAACATCCGGACATATAAGGAATTTGTCATATATCCACGAGGCTGGTTGGCCGCAGGGCGCGTGGATCATTCGTAGCGCACCTCGACGCGCTCCACTCCCGGGAGCGTCCGCAGGGTGGCGAGCAAAGTCTCTTGCGGATGCAGGGTCCACGGGGAGGAGCATCGCAGCGTCCCCTCGGTGCCGTCGAGGCGCAGGGTGAGCGCGAGCGGCAACCTGCCGCCGAGGTGTGGCCGCAGCGCGGATTCCAGTTCGTCGATGAATCCCGGCGTGGTGCGTTCGAGCACCACGGTGAGGGCGACTGCCCGGGCGCGTTCTTCCCGCAGCTGTGCGAGCGTGGCGAACCGCTCGGCCACCACCCGCAATCCCCCCGAGTAGTCGTCAGGGCTTACTTTCACTTCGGCGAAGAGCGGCTCGTCGAGCACGATGGCGTGGCGCCAGGCCTCATAGACTTCGCTGTAGGCGAGTACCTCGACCTGGGCTGTGCCGTCGTCGAATTCGACGAAGGCCATCTTGCCGCGATTGCCCATCTTGGTGCGCAGGTTGGTGACCACGCCGGCGATCCACACGGGTCCCAGCCGGGTTCGAGGCTGGCGAGCGGTCTCGAGACCAGACGGCGTACTTCCTCGGCCCAGGCGTGGAAGGGGTGCCCCGAGAGGAAGAAGCCGATGGCGATCTTCTCTTCCTTGAGCCGTTCGCGCTCGGTCCAGGGGCGGACGGCGGCGAAGGCCGGCTGCATCGCCTCGGCCTGGGGCAGGTCGTCGAAGAGCCCCCCTTGCAGGACGTTCGCCTGCGCCTGCTCGGCCGCTTCCATCGCAAGCCCGACGGTGGCGAGCAACTGCGCCCGGTCGCGACCGGCATGTCCCGGCAAGCTGTCCAGCGCCCCGGCGCGTACCAGCGCCTCGAGCACGCGGCGATTGACCGCCCGCCGGTCGACGCGGGCGCACAGTTCGAAGAGGTCGCGGAATGGACCGTTGCGTTCACGCTCGGCGACGATGGCCTCGGCCGCGGGGCGGCCCACCCCCTTGATCGCCCCCAGACCGTAGCGGAGGGTGCGGTTGTCGACCGGTTCGAAGCGATAGGCGGAAGCGTTGACGTCCGGCGGCAGGATCTCGAGGCCGTTGGCGCGCGCGTCCTCGACGAAGATCTTGACGCTGTCGGTATCGTCCATGTCGGAAGACAGCGTCGCGGCCATGAACGCAGCGCAGTGATGTGCCTTCAGCCAGGCGGTCTGGTAGGTGACCACGGCGTAGGCGGCAGTGTGGGACTTGTTGAAACCGTATTCGGCGAATTTCTCCATCAGGTCGAAGAGGCGCATGGCAAGGGACTCGTCGTAGCCTTTCTTGCGCGCCCCTTCGCGGAAGATCTCGCGGTGCTTGGCCATCTCCTCGGGTTTTTTCTTGCCCATCGCCCGGCGCAGCAGGTCGGCGCCGCCCAGCGTATAGCCGCCGATGATCTGCGAGATCTGCATCACCTGTTCTTGATAGACGATGACACCATAGGTGGGTTCGAGGCAGGGCTTGAGATCCTCGTGGAAGTAATCGATGGCCTGATCGCCTTTCTTGCGCAGGATGAAGTCGTCGACCATGCCCGACCCGAGGGGGCCTGGGCGGTAGAGGGCGAGTACGGCGATGATGTCTTCGAAACGGTCGGGCTGCAGTTTCTTGAGCAGCTTCTTCATCCCTTCCGATTCGAGCTGGAAGATGGCGGTGGTGTTCGCGTCTTTCAGGATCTGGTAGGTGGCCGGATCCTCGTAGCCCAGGGTTTCGAGTTTGGGACGGCTGCCGGTGAGCCGCTCGACGTAGTCGAGGGCGAGGTCGATGATGGTGAGGTTGCGCAGCCCCAGGAAGTCGAACTTGACGAGCCCGATCGCCTCGACGTCGTCCTTGTCGAACTGCGACACGGGCACGGCGTCCTCGCCGTCGGCCAAATACAGGGGGCAATAGTCGGTGAGCTTGCCCGGGGCGATGAGCACTCCGCCGGCGTGCATGCCCACGTTACGCGTCAGCCCCTCGAGCGGGCGGGCGAGCTGCCACAGTTGCTGGATCGCCTCGCCATCGTTGGCATCTTCCATCAGCTCGCGCAGCTGCGGTTCGAGCTCGAGCGCCTTGTCGAGCGAGACGGGTTTGACGCCCTCGAGCGGGATGAGTTTGGAGAGGCGGTCGCACAGGCCATAGGGCAGGTCGAGCACGCGCCCCACGTCGCGCACCACCGCCTTGGAGGCCATGGTGCCGAACGTGGCGATCTGGCTCACCGCGTCGTGCCCATAGCGCTCGCGTACGTACTCGATCACCCGGTAGCGCCGATCCTGGCAGAAGTCGATGTCGAAGTCGGGCATGGATACCCGCTCTGGGTTGAGGAATCGCTCGAAGAGGAGCGCATAGCGCAAGGGGTCGAGGTCGGTGATGCGCAGGCTGTAGGCCACGAGCGAGCCCGCGCCCGAGCCGCGCCCCGGGCCGACGGGCACGCCGTTTTCCTTGGCCCAGTTGATGAAGTCGGCCACGATGAGGAAGTAGCCGGAAAAGCCCATCTGCACGATGGTTTCGGTTTCGAAAGCTAGCCGCTCCTCGTAGCGCGGGCGTTGGCGTTCGCGCTCGGCCTCGATGGGATAGAGTTCGCGCAGGCGAACTTCCAGCCCCTCCTTGGCGCGCGCGACGAGGTAGTCGTCCAGCGTCATGCCCGGCGGCGTGGGGAAGGGCGGCAGGAAGTTCTTGCCCAGCGTGATGGAGAGCGAGGCGCGGCGCGCGATCTCACCGGCGTTCTCCAGCGCCTCGGGCAGATCGGCAAACCGCTCGGCCATCTCGGTGCGGCTGAGGAAGTACTGCTCCGGGGTGAAGGGCTTGGGGCGACGGGGGTCGGCGAGCACCGTGCCCTGGGCGATGCACACGCGCGCCTCGTGCGCCTCGAAATCCTCGGGGCGCATGAACTGGATGGGGTGCGTCGCCACCACCGGCAGCCCCAGACGAGCGGCGAGCTCGACGGCGGCGTCGATGTAGACCTCCGTGTCCGGCTGTCCGGCGCGTTGCAGCTCGAGGTAGAACGCGTCGGGGAAAATCTCGGCCCAGCGCCGCGCCGCCGCCTCGGCTTCCGCTTCTTTCTGGGCGAGCAGCAAGCGTCCCACTTCGCCCTCCATCGCCCCGGAGAGGGCGATGAGGCCGCTGCAGGATTCCCGTTCGAGCCAGGCCGGATGGATCTCGGCGCGGCCGCGGTATTGGTTTTCCAGATAGGCGCGGGTGAGCAGTTCGCACAGCTGGCGGTAACCCTCGCGGTGGCGGGCAATCAGCAGCATCCGCCACGGATGGGCGCGATCTTCTTCGTTGCTGATCCAGGCGTCCACGCCGATCACCGGCTTGATGCCCTTGGCGCGCGCGGCCTTGTAGAACTTCACCATGCCGAAGAGGTTCATGGCGTCCGAGATGCCCAGGGCGGGCATTCCGTCGTCGGCGGCCGCGGCGACGGCCTCCGGCAGGGTGCAGATGCCGTCGGTGAGCGAGTATTCCGAGTGCAGGCGTAGATGGACGTAGAGCGTCATCAGGGCAACAGCAAGGTGGCGCCGGTGGTGCGACGGGATTCGAGTGCGCGGTGGGCTTCGGTCGCTTGGCTGAGGGGAAAACGCTGGCCGATTTGGACGTCGAGCCAGCCGTCGCGCAGCGCCGTGAAGAGTTCTTCGGCCATGGCGAGCAAATCCTCGCGCTCGGCGATGTAGGTGAAGAGCGTCGGCCGGGTGAGGAAGAGCGACCCCTTCTGGGCCAGCAAGCCGATGTCGAAAGGCTCGACCTTGCCCGAGGCATTGCCGAAGGAGACCATCAGCCCCAGGGGGCGGAGCGAATCGAGCGAGCCGAGGAAGGTGGCGCGGCCCACCGAATCGTAGACCACGTCGACGCCGCGCCCGTTAGTGAGCGCCCGGGTGCGTTCGGTGAAATTCTCCCGCGTATAGACGATGACGTGATCGGCACCGTGCGCGCGCACGAGTTCGGCTTTTTCATCGTTGCCTGCGGTGGCGATGACCGTGGCGCCGAGCCGCTTGGCCCACTGCACGAGGAGCAGTCCCACCCCGCCGGCGGCAGCGTGGATGAGGACCGTGTCGCCCGGCTGCACGCGGTGGGTACGGCGCACGAGGAATTGCGCCGTCAAGCCTTTCAGCATTACCGCGGCGGCGGTTTCGAAGGAAATGTCGTCGGGCAGGCGCACGGCCCGCTCGGCCGGGAAGTTGCGCACTTCACTATAGGCCCCTACGGGCGACAGAGACCCGCCGCAGTAGACGACGCGATCGCCCGGGCGAAATTCGGTCACGCCGGGGCCGACGGCCTCGACCACGCCGGCCCCTTCTTGTCCGAGTCCGGAGGGAAGAGAAACCGGATAAAGCCCGGTACGGTGGTAGGTGTCGATGAAGTTGACCCCGATGGCATGGTGGCGGATGCGGATTTCTCCCGGACCGGGATCAGGGAGTTCCAACGCCTCCCAGCGCAGCACTTCGGGACCGCCATGAGCGGAGAAACGGATCGCGTGCGTCAACATGGCCTGCTTTCTCCAATCATTCTGTTTCGAGTTTGTTGCGCAGTTCGAGCGCATCGACCACCGACACGGCCGTCATGTTCACCAAGCGGCGCACGGTGGCCGAAGGAGTGAGGATCTGGACGGGCATGGCCGCACCGAGCAGCATGGGACCGACGGTGACGCCGTCGCCGTTGGCGACTTTCATCAGGTTGAAGGCGATGTTGGCGGCGTCCAAATTGGGCATCACCAGCAGATTCGCTTCGCCCTCGAGGGTGCACGTCGGAATCAGCCGCTGGCGGATCTCGGGAGAAAGGGCCGAGTCGCCATGCATCTCGCCGTCCATGTTGAGCTGTGGGCACAGGGTGCGCAGTAGATCCCGGGCTTCACGCATCTTGCGCGCGGATGGGGTGTCGGCCGAACCGAAGTTGGAGTGCGACAGCAGCGCCACGGCCGGCTCGTAGCCGAATCGGGTGAGCTCGACCGCGGCCATGCGGGCGATTTCGGCCACGTCCTCGACGCTGGGGTCGTAGTTGACGTAGGTGTCGGTGATGGCGACGGTGCGTTTGGGCAGCATGAGGATGTTCATCGCGGCGAAGAGACGCGCGTCCGGGGCAAGGCCGATGACGTCGCGCACGTGCTGCAGGTGGGCGTGGTAAGTGCCGAACGTGCCGCACACGAGCGCATCGGCATAGCCGTTCTTGAGCAGCATGCAGCCGATCAAAGTGGTGTCGCTCATCATGCGCACCTTGGCGATTTCGGGCGTCACTCCCTTGCGGCACATCAGTTCGAGGTATTGCTGCCACAGTTCCTTGTAGCGCGGGTCGGATTCGGGATTGACGACGTCGAAGTCGCGCTCGGGCACGAGGTTGAGCCCCAGGCGCTTGATGCGCATCTCGATCACCGCCGGGCGGCCGATGAGGATGGGGCGGGCGAGTTTCTCGTCGATCACGGCGCGCGCCGCGTGCAGTACCCGTTCGTCCTCGCCTTCGGCGTAGAGCACGCGTTTTTGTTCGAGCGGGATGCGCTTGGCCACCGAGAACATGGTTTTCATCACCACGCCGGAGTGGTAGACGAAGTTCTGCAGGGTGGCGCGATAGGCGTCGAAATCCTCGATCGGCCGGGTGGCCACGCCCGAGTCCATGGCCGCCTTGGCCACCGCCGGAGCGATGCGTACGATGAGGCGCGGGTCGAAGGGTTTGGGAATGAGGTAGTCCGGCCCGAAAGTGAGCGCAGCTTCTCCATAGGCCCCAACGAGCATGTCGCTCTGTTCGGCGCGCGCGAGATCGGCGATGGCGTGCACGCAGGCGAGCTTCATCTCTTCCGTGATGGTGGTGGCGCCCACGTCGAGCGCCCCGCGGAAGATGAAGGGGAAACACAGGACGTTGTTGACCTGGTTGGGATAATCGGAGCGCCCCGTGGCGATGATCGCGTCCGGCCGCACGGCCTTGGCCACTTCCGGCATGATCTCGGGGATGGGGTTGGCGAGCGCGAAGATGAGCGGGTCGCGCGCCATCTTGGCGACCATCTCGGGCTTGAGCACCCCGGCCGAAGAGAGGCCGAGGAAGACGTCGGCGCCGTCGATCACTTCGGCGAGGGTGCGCGCGTCGGTCACCTGGGCGTAGCGCGCCTTGTTCGGTTCCATGTCCGGTTCGCGCCCGACGCGAATCACGCCACGGGAATCACACACATAAACATTTTCGCGTTTCAGCCCCAGGCGCACCATCAGATCGAGACAGGCGATGGCCGCGGCTCCGGCGCCCGAGCACACGAGCTTGACTTCTTCTATCTTCTTGCCGACGACCATGAGGCCGTTGAGGAGCGCCGCGGCCGAGATGATGGCCGTTCCGTGCTGGTCGTCGTGGAAGACGGGGATCTTCATGCGCTCGCGCAGTTTCTTCTCGATGTAGAAGCACTCGGGCGCCTTGATGTCCTCGAGGTTGATGCCGCCCAGCGTCGGCTCCATGGCGGCGATGATGTCGATGATGCGATCCGGGTCTTTCTCGTCGAGCTCGATGTCGAAGACGTCGATACCGGCGAATTTCTTGAAGAGACACCCTTTTCCTTCCATGACCGGTTTGGCGGCGAGGGGCCCGATGTTGCCCAGCCCCAGGACGGCGGTGCCGTTGGTGATCACGGCTACGAGATTGCCGCGCGAGGTGTATTCCCGCGCAGTGAGCGGATCGCGCACGATCTCCTCACAGGCGGCCGCGACGCCGGGGGAATAGGCCAGCGAGAGGTCGCGCTGGTTGCTCAGGCTCTTGGTGGGGACTACCGAGATCTTGCCTGGTGTGGGGTGGCGGTGATAGTAGAGCGCGGCGTCGCGGAAATTCTTGTCCATTGAATGCTCTCCAGAACGGTTGGATGCGTGCGCCTGCCCTCGGTCGCACGTCGAAACGGGGGTCCATCTATCGGAAGAGAAGTATACCGCGGGTGGGCTTCAGGTGTCGGCGACGAAGACGCGGTTCTTGCCGGCGCGCTTGGCGCGGTACATCGCTTGATCGGCACGCTCGAAGGCGCTCTCCCAACCGTCGTCGGGGTAGACTTCGGTGACGCCGGCGCTGAAGGTGACCACCCGATGGCGCTCGTCGTGGAAGAAAATCTCGCGCGTGAGGATGCGCTGCAGCCGACGCAGGATTTCGGCGGCATTCTCGGCGGTCGTGCCCGGTAGGATGACGACGAATTCTTCTCCACCGTAGCGACCAATGACATCGTGCTCGCGCAGGTGCCTGCGGGCGATCTCGGCGAGGAATTTGAGGGAATCGTCGCCGGCTTGATGACCGAAGAGATCGTTGATGCGTTTGAAGTCGTCGAGATCGATCACTCCCAGCGCGAGCGCAGGGATGGATCCTTGGCGCAGGGTCTCGATCGTGCGGGAAAAAGCGGCCTCCAAGCCGTTGCGGTTATAGAGACCGGTGAGGGAGTCTCGCACGAGTCGTTCATTGAGCGACTGTAGCTGCGCTTCCAATTCACGTACCTTGGCATCGGCATCCTCGGCTTCACGGCGGGTGCGTTCGAGCGCTTCGTGCGCCTGGCGTGTGGTCTCGCTCATGTGGCGCGTCGCCTGAAGCAAGGTGCGGAGCTCGCCCGCGACGGAGGCGAGATCGTCGGCCTGTTCGATGGCCGTTGCCGCCTGCTGGAGCTGGCTCTGGTACTGCTCGGTCTCTCGGCTCATACGCCCCAGGTGCGAGAGAAAATCCGCCAGCAGGCGTTTGAGTTCGGCTTCGGCCTGGCGCTTGCGCTCGAGGGCGCGTTGCAAAGGGTCGAGCAGGGCGTCGAGCCGTTCTTGCAGCAGGCGCACCAACTGCGGGGTGAAGATGGTGGCCGGCTCAAGAAGTTCAGCGCGCAGGTGGGCCAACTCGACCCGGATGCCGTCGTTGTCGCTGCCGACGAGTTCGAGCGCTTGCAGGGAGCGACCGAGCAGCTCGAGGAGCGCCCCGATGAGGGCAACGGTATCGACCTCTTGATTCGTAGTAATCGAAGTTGGAGCAGTCTCCCCGGGCGACTGGCGCAGCCCAGAGATGAAACGCTCGAGCCGTCGGGGTAACCAGCGGCTTTGTCCTTCCGCGAGGATCGATTCCAAGGCGTGAAGTTTGCGCTCCGGCGTCCAACCGGAAGCGGCATGCTCCCAGGCATCGATCAGTTGACGGATCAAGTCCCCCCAAGAGACGTCCGTTTCGTGGGACGGCGGCAGGACGAGCAAAGCTTCTTCGACGTCGGCTAGTGCCTGAGCCGTTTCGTTACGCTTGAGGTGATCCCGTGCTCGCCCGAGCGCCGCGCAGGCCTTCTCCCCCGCGCGGGGAAGTTTGGCTACGAGCTGTTCGAGCAGGCGAACGAACCTCGGCGGCAGTGGCTCCGGTTCTCCGGCCAGTTCGCAGTAGACCCGGGTGTAGTTCTCCGGAGTCGGGGGTTGTCGCAACTGCGACAGACGCAAGAGGGTTTCTTTGGCGAGATCGACGGGCGAGGTGGGCATCGTTCGAGGCACGCGAGAGGCATCAAGGGAATCAGTGTATCACTGCGGCCGTTCAGCGGCGGCGGCATCGGCAAGCAGCAGCTCGACGAGATCGCGGCCGAAGACCGGTAGTAGGTCGAGGCTGCGCACGCAGATCTGCAAATCGCGCTTGGCCCACTCGTCGTTGAGACGTATCAGACGAATGTTCATCGATTTGGCATGGCGCCGGGCAGCCGACTCCGGCAAGATGCCGATGCCGATGTCGGCCTCGATCATGCGACAGACGGCGGTGAAATTGCCCACTTGGATACGAATCTTGAGTCGCCGGTTCAGGCGGGTCGCCGCTTCGACGAGAAAACCGTGGATCGCGCTCGTCTCGGTCAGGCCGATGAAGCCGTAATCGAGCGTCTCGGCAAAGTCCGCCGCGGGTTTGGCGGCCAGTGGGTGGCTGGGGGCAACGGCAAGGACGAGCCGGTCGCGCCGATAGGGCAAGGCTTCCAGTCCTTCGGTGCGCACGTTGCCGGCGACGATCCCGATGTCGGCCATTCCCTCGGTGACGGCGCGCACGATTTCCTGGCTGAGGCGCTCGCGCAGCTCCACGTTTACATTGGGGTGCCGTGCCAGATAGGTGCGCAAGACTTCAGGCAGAAACTCGGTGGACGTGGTGTTGGCAAAAATGCGCACCTGTCCTTTTACTCCGTTAGCATATTCCAGAAGATCGCCGCACAAGTTCTCGAGCTGGCCGAGTACTTGCCGGGCGTGGTTGAGGAACACCTGCCCCGCGGGGGTGAGGCAGACGCCGCGGTTGGTGCGCGTAAATAATTTGAGACCGAGGCTTTCTTCGAGGTTCTTGATGCGCATGCTCGCGGCCGGCAGGGAAAGATGGGCGCGCTCGGCTCCGCCGGTGAGGCTATTGGCTTCGGCGATATGCACGAGCAGCCGAAAATCCGCGAGATCGAAATGCATGCTCGGTGTTTGGCCATCTTGGGAATCGGAGAACATTGTACCGTATGCCTCCGGACGAGGTTCAAGCCAGGTGAAAGGGGGGTTTGGCAGATACGAATTGTCTCGGGCGCCAAGCTGAGGCAAACTGCGATGGCTTTCCTTGGGATGAGAGCTGGGATCATGGACGTGAATTTCGATGAATTGCGGCGATGGATCGGCCGCAGTCAGACCCAGGACGATACGGTGACTCCGGTGCCGGTGGCGGCGTTGGCCGCTACCCTCGATCGCGACGATCCCTTACCGCAACCCGGAGATGAACTGCCTCCGCTGTGGCACTGGATTTATTTCCTGCCGCTCGTGCGGCATTCCGAACTCGGGTCCGACGGGCATCCGCGGCGAGGCGGTTTTTTGCCGCCGGTACCTTTGCCGCGGCGCATGTGGGCGGGCGGGCGATTCGAGTTCTTCCACCCGCTGCGTGTGGGGGAAGCCATCCGGCGCACCTCGCGCATCGCCGACGTGAGCCTGAAAGAAGGGCGCAGCGGCACCCTGGTGTTCGTGCGCGTGCGCCACGAAGTGAGCAACGACGCCGGGGTGGCGCTGGCGGAGGAGCAGGACATCGTCTATCGCGAGGCACCACGCCCGGGTGAGACCCCGCCCGCGCCCAAAGCGGCGCCGCTCGATGCTGCGTGGCACAGCGAGATCGTGCCCGATCCGGTGTTGCTCTTTCGCTATTCGGCGCTGACGTTCAACGGGCACCGCATCCACTACGATCATCCTTACACGACTCATATCGAGGGCTACCCGGGTTTGGTGGTGCACGGGCCACTCACGGCAACGCTTCTCGTCGATCTGCTGCGCCGCCATTTGCCGCGCATGCGGCTGGAGCGCTTTTCGTTCCGCGCGGTGCGGCCGCTCTACGCGCCACGGCCTTTTACCGTGTGCGGCAAACTGGAGGCCGACGGCAAGACGGCCACCTTGTGGACGAGGGATGCCGATGGCTGGGTGACGATGGAAGCCAGTGCCACCCTCGCCTGAGTGCCCGTGAGGAGAAGGAACAAGATGAACGAACTCGATCGAGCCGATGATCCTTACCGCGACATTCGCGACGGCGTGCGGGCCGTATGTGCCCAGTTTTCCCCTGAATACTTCCGCGCGCACGACGAGGCGCGCACCTATCCGGAAGAATTCGTCGACGCCCTCACTCGGGCCGGCTGGCTCGCCGCGCTCATCCCTCAGGAATATGGCGGAGCCGGGTTGGGGCTGGCCGAGGCCTCGGTGATCATGGAAGAGATCAACCGCTGCGGCGGCAATGCCGGGCACTGCCACGGACAGATGTACAACATGGGCACGCTGGTGCGCCATGGCTCGGAGGAGCAGAAACGGCGCTATCTTCCCAAGATCGCTTCCGGCGAACTGCGCCTGCAGTCGATGGCGGTGACCGAACCCACCACCGGCAGCGACACCACCAAGATCAAGACGACCGCCGTAAAAAAAGGCGACCGCTACGTGGTCAATGGCCAGAAAGTGTGGATCTCGCGTGTGCAGCACTCCGATCTGATGATCCTGCTCGCGCGTACCACACCCGTCACCGAAGTGAAGAAGAAGTCCGAGGGTATGTCGATCTTCCTCGTCGATCTGCACCAGGCGATCGGGCACGGCCTCACCGTGCGGCCGATCCGCAATATGGTCAATCACGAGACGAACGAGCTCTTCTTCGACAATCTGGAGATCCCGGCCGAGAACCTCATCGGCGAGGAAGGCAAGGGCTTCAAATACATCCTCGACGGCTTGAACGCCGAACGCACCCTGATTGCGGCCGAGTGCATCGGCGACGGCTACTGGTTCATCGACAAGGCACGGCGCTATGCGGCCGAACGTGTGGTCTTCGACCGGCCCATCGGCAAGAACCAAGGGGTGCAATTTCCCATCGCCGAGTGCTACATCGAGATCGAGGCGGCGAACCTCATGCGCTTTCGCGCCTGCGCCTTGTTCGACGCGCACGAGCCTTGCGGCGCCGAAGCCAATATGGCGAAGTATCTGGCGGCCAAAGCCTCGTGGGAGGCGGCCAACGTCTGCCTGCAGACGCACGGCGGGTTCGGTTTTGCCGCCGAATACGACGTCGAACGCAAGTTCCGCGAGACGCGCCTCTATCAAGTGGCGCCGATCTCGACCAATCTGATCCTCTCTTACGTGGCCGAGCACGTGCTCGGACTACCGCGTTCTTTCTGAAGGGGGGTCGTGATGCGGCCACTCGAAGGCATTACCGTCGTCACGTTGGAGCACGCCATCGCCGCCCCGTTTTGCACCCGGCAACTCGCCGATCTCGGTGCGCGGGTCATCAAGATCGAACGCCCCGGCGTGGGCGACTTCGCCCGGGCTTACGACGAGCGGGTGCGGGGGATGTCCTCGCACTTCGTGTGGACCAACCGTTCCAAGGAAAGCCTCACCCTCGATCTCAAGCATCCCGAGGCGAAACCGGTACTCGATCGGCTGCTCGAGCGCGCCGACGTGCTGGTGCAAAATCTCGCCCCCGGAGCGGCGGCGCGTCTGGGATTGTCCTTTGCCGCGCTGCAACCGCGCTTTCCTCGCCTCATCGTGTGCGACATCTCCGGCTATGGCGCCGAGGGTCCTTACCGCGACAAGAAAGCCTACGATTTGCTCATTCAGAGTGAATCGGGGTTCCTGTCCGTGACCGGCACTGCGGAGCAACCGGCGAAAGCGGGCTGTTCGATCGCCGACATCTCCGCCGGCATGTACGCCTATAGCGCCATCTTGGCCGCCCTCTACGAGCGCGAACGCACGGGCAAGGGGAAGGCGATCGAGATCTCGATGTTCGAGACCATGGTCGAGTGGATGGGATTTCCCCTCTACTATGCTTTCGACGGCGCCCCACCGCCGCCGCGCACCGGCGCTTTCCATGCCTCGATTTTCCCGTATGGCCCTTTCCGTGCCGGCGACGGACGCACGGTGATGTTGGGCATTCAGAACGAGCGGGAATGGGTGAAGTTTTGCGAGCTCGTCCTTGGTCGGCCGGAGCTTGCAAACGATTCGCGCTTCTCCTCGAATTCCAAGCGCAGCGCGGCGCGCGCCGAGCTCACTGCCATCATCGAGAACGTTTTCGCCGGTTTGAGCGCCGAGCAGGTGATTGAGAAGCTCGAAGCCGCGCAGATCGCCAACGCCCAGATGAACACCATGCACGACGTCTGGCGTCATCCCCAGCTCGAGGCGCGCCGCCGCTGGGTGGAGATCGATTCTCCCGTTGGGACCTTGCCGGCGCTCTTGCCGCCCACGGCGCGCACGCCGCAGGAAGTGCGCATGGATCCGGTGCCGGCGCTGGGGGAGCATACGGAAGCCTTGTTGGGTGAATTGGGGTTCGATGCACCGGCGATCGCCCGGCTGCGCGAACACGAGGTGATTTGACGCGGGGAAATGACGATGGATGCGCATCCGAGCAAGACTCTGGCCGAGTTCGCGGCCACCCTCGAACCCAAGGCGATCCCGGAAACGGTGCTGCGCCGGGCCGAAGAGCTCTTCGTCGACTGGTTCGGCTCGGCGCTCGCCGGCAAGGGCGCCCGCCCGGTCGAGGCGATCGAATCCTTGGCACGAGAGATGGGGCCCGAAGCAGGGGAGGCCGAAGTGCTGATCTCGCGCCGCGGCACCAGCCCCTATTTCGCCGCCATGGTCAATGCCGCGGCGTCGCATTATGCCGAACAGGATGACGTGCACAATGGCTCGGTGTTCCATCCGGCAGCGGTGGTGTTTCCTCCGGCGCTTGCCTTGGCCCAAAGCTTGGGGCGCAGCGGCGAGGAATTTCTCACCGCGGTGGCGGCAGGCTATGAGGTGGGGATCCGCGTCGGCGAGTTCCTCGGCCGATCGCACTACAAGATTTTTCATACGACCGGAACGGCCGGTACGCTCGCCGCGGCGGCCGCGGCCGGTAGGCTCCTGCGCCTCACCCCTACTCAGATGCTGGATGCCTTCGGCTCGGCCGGTACCCAGGCCGCCGGCTTGTGGGAGTTCCTGCGCGATGCCGCCGACTCCAAGCAACTGCATACGGCGCATGCGGCCTCAGCCGGCTTGGCCGCTGCCCTGCTCGCGGCCAAGGGATTTACCGGCGCGAAACACGTTCTCGAAGGACCACAGGGAATGGGCGCCGGCATGTCGCGCGATGCCGACCCCTCTCGCCTCACCGATCGGCTCGGCAGCCGTTGGGCCTTGGCCGAGACCTCGTTCAAATACCACGCTTCCTGCCGCCACACGCACCCGGCGGCCGATGCGCTGCTGCACGTGATGCGGCAACATGGCCTCGAGGCCGAAGATATCGCGCGAGTGCGCGCCTACGTGCATCAGGCGGCGATCGACGTCCTGGGGCCAGTGGTCGAGCCGCAGACGGTGCATCAGGCGAAATTCTCCATGGGGACGGTCCTCGGACTCATCGCGGTGTTCGGTCGTGCCGGGCTGCAGGAGTTCGAGACCGCTTTCCGCGATCCGCGCGTCGTCGCCTTCCGTGGCAAGGTGGACATGGTGCTCGACCCGGAGGTCGACTCGGCCTACCCTCAGCGCTGGATCGGCAAAGTCGTCATCGAGACCGTCGATGGACGAACTTTGAGCGGTCGCGTCGATGAACCCAAGGGCGATCCCGGCAATACCTTGTCGCGGACCGAGATCGAGGAAAAATTCCGCCGGCTGACCGAGTATGGCAAGGCCGCCACGGGCGAGGAGGTCGATCGCCTGCTGCCGCGGCTGTGGGCCATCGCCCAGGCGCCACGCGTGGCTCGATTCTGGGAGTGAGGTCGATGAAGCTCGCCCGTACCTACCTCTTCGTTCCCGGCAATCGGCCAGAGCGTTTCTCCAAGGCGCTGTCGGCGGGTGCCGACGTCGTGATCCTGGACATCGAGCCTACTCTCGCAGCCCGCGGTGAGCGCCGTGATCTTGCCAAGGCGGAGCGGAGCCATCGAATGGTCGATCGGCCTACGAATGATCATCGCCACCCGAACATCATCTGCCGCGCGAAGCGCGCCTTGAGCGGCAGGCAGGCATCGAGCGCGAGCAGGGCGGCGCCGCGCGCAAGCGGCAGTAGGCCTTCCTGGGGCAGGAATCCGCGCACGAAGCCGTCGGTGAGGCCGATGGTGAGCCGTCGATCGGGGGCGCGGCGCCGGGCGTAGCGCTCGAGCGTCCAGGCGCTGCCGGGATCATCGGCCTCGCGCAGCAGCTCCACCAGGGTGGCTAGGTCGCGCGCGGCGAGATTGAACCCCTGTCCTGCGACCGGGTGCAGGGTCTGCGCCGCGTTGCCCAACCAGACCGTACGCTCGGCCACCGGTCGGCGGCGCCAGCGCAGCACCAAAGGATAGGCGGCGCGGCCGTGGATTTCGCTCAGGCGCCAGCGGTTGCCGAAAGTGTGTTCCAGACGTGCCAAGTAGTCGGCGTCGGGCTGCGCCAGGGCGCGTTCGGCTTCGCCATGCGGCATCACGTGGACGAAGGTCCATTGGCCGTGATCGGGTAGGAGCGCCGCGGGTCCTTGGGAAGTGAAGCGCTCGACGGCAGTCTCCGGCGCGAGCCCCTCGGCGTGCACCCAGCCGATGAGGGCGCTCTGGCCATAGTCGTGGGAGACGACCCCTTCGGCCTCGGCCGGAAGCCGTCCCTCGGCGCGGGCGCAGAGCCGGGCATGGAAGGCTCCTTTGGGCGTGCGCAGGGCGATGCGCTCGCTCTGTGCTTCTGCCGACTCGACCGGAGTCTCGTCGAGCACGGCGATGCCGCGGGTTTGTGCCGCCTCGAGCAGGGCAGTGATGAGATCCGACGCGCGCACGACCGCGCCGAAGAGGGGAACTCCCAGGGTGTGCGCCTCCAGGCGCACGCGACCGAAACCTCGCTGCGAGACGTGGATCGTGCGGATCGGCGTGGCCGGGAGCCGCTCGGCGATCTGCAACCGCTCGAACTGGCGCCAGGTGCCGAGCGAGAGCGCCAGCACCCGGGCATCATCGGTGAGCCTCGCGAGTGGCCGGGCATCGAAAACGACGGATTCGCGTCCGAGCTCGTGTAGCCACAGGGCGAGGGTCAGCCCCACGGGGCCGGCACCGACGATGGCGACTTCGGGGGCAGAGGAGGAATGGGGCATGGTGATCGTCCTCGGGTCAAGCCGCTTCGTGCTGCATCAGCGCTTCGATCGCCTCGGGCGCAACCGGCACGTCGCGTGTGAGTAGCCGACAGCCTTCTTCGGTCACGAGGGCGTCGTCCTCGATGCGGATGCCGAGGTTCCAGAAGTCGCGCGGTACGTCGTCGGCCTCTGGCACGTAGAGCCCTGGTTCGACGGTGAGCACCATGCCGGGCACGAGCGTGACCGGCTGGCCGTGCTCATGCGTGGGCCCGGCGTCGTGTACGTCCAGACCCAGCCAGTGACCGGTGCGGTGCATGTAGAAGCGCTTGTAGGTCTGCCGTTCGAGCGCTTCGTCGAACGTGCCGGAGAGGAGCCCCAGGTCGAGCAACCCCTGGACGAGCACGCGCACCGCCGCCTGGTGGGGTTCGTCGAAGGTGGCGCCGGGGCGGATCGCGGCGATCGCCGCCTCCTGCGCCGCGAGCACGAGGTCGTAGAGTAGGCGCTGCGGCGGGCGGAATCGCCCATCCACGGGGAAAGTGCGAGTGATGTCCGATGCGTAACCGTCGTATTCGCAGCCCGCGTCGATGAGCACGAGATCCCCTGCCTTCAAGCGCGAACGATTGTCGGTGTAGTGCAGGATGCAGGCATTGGCGCCGCCGGCGACGATGGAGGGGTAGGAGGGGCCTTGGGCGCCGTGGCGGCGGAATTCGGCGATCACTTCCGCTTCCAGCGTGTATTCATGCACGCCGGGGCGGCAGACGCGCATGGCGCGGCGGTGGGCATGGGCGGCGATGCTCGCACTGCGCTGCATCAGGTCGAGCTCGAAGGCATCCTTTACGCGGCGCATGCGTCCGATGAGCGCACGGGCGTCGTGCAGCGTGGCAGGCGCCGGTGGGCCGAGGCGGGCCTTGGCACGCAAATTCGGTAGCAGCCGCCGCAGACGGGCGTCGATCTCCTCGTTCTCCGCGAGCGGCAGCCACAGCGCCGGCGCGCCGGCGAGAAGTTCCGGCAGCTTCGTGTCGAGCTCGGCGAGCGGGAAAGCCGCTTCCAACCCCAATGCCTGGGGGGCGGCGGCCACGCCCAGACGACGCCCTTCCCACAACTCTTTTTCCGGGTCGCGGTCGCGGCAAAAAAGCACGCTGCGCGGTTCTTCGTAGGTACGCAGCAACAGCCAGGCGTCTGGTTCGATGTAGCCGGTGAGGTAGTAGAAATCGCTGTCGAAGCGGTAAGGATAGGTGGTGCCGCCGTTGCGGATGCGCTCGGGGGCCGTGGGCAAGAGCAACGCACCGCCGCCAGCGCCTTCGAGTTGATGCAAGAGGCTCGCACGGCGCTTGGCGAAGGCACTCAGGTCTTCGTGGTAACGGCCGACGGGAAAATCGGGGTTCATTCGTTCTCCTCGGGTGCTGCCGACAACTGGCGGCACAGGGCGTGCAATCGTTCGGGGGTGCCGACGTCGACCCACAGGCCATCGTAGCGCTCCCCGCTCACCTTGCCCTCTTGCATCGCTGCGCGCAAGAGCGGCGCGAGCGGTGCGCGCATTCCGGCAGGCAGCGGCCGGAAGAACTCCGCGCGGTAAAGACCGATACCGGCAAACGTGAGCGGTTCGCCGTGTGCCTCCTTGGCATCAGGATACACCAAGGCATTTGCTCCCAGGGCAAAGTCTCCTTGGGGGTGGTGTACCGGATTGGGGACGAGCAGAAGATGTGCGAGGAACCCGGCTTCTAGCCGGCGCCGGGCGCGGCATACGAAAGCGGCCACGTCGAGCGGGCAGTAGACGTCGGCATTGACGACGAGAAACGACTCGGCATCGAGCAGCGCCAACGCCTGGCGCACCCCTCCGGCCGTCTCCAGGCCCGGCGCCGGCTCGGGGCTGAAGCGCAATGGCGGGGGTCCTTCGCGCCGCGCGAGGTGCGCAACGATCCGCTCGCCGAGCCAGCAGGGATTGACCACGGCGCAGCGGCAGCCCGCGGCGGCGAGCCGGTCGAGCCAGTGGTCGATGAGCGTTTTCCCGCCCACCTCCACCAGCGGCTTGGGGCAGGTGTCGGTGAGAGGGCGCAGGCGCTCACCGCGTCCGGCGGCGAGCACCATCGCCACGAATCCCTCAGAAGGTGTACCCAACGGCCAGATCCTCGGGATGCAAGCGCTCCAGCAATCGGCGCAAGGGGGCGAGTTCCCCGTAGCGGCGGCTCGCCAGCAGCAAATGACGGCGCACGCGCGGCAGGTCTTCGAGGTAGCGCGTCTTGCCGTCGCGATGTGCGAGCCGGGCGAAGATGCCCAGCACCTTGAGGTGACGCTGTACGCCCATCCATTCGTAGTCGGTATAAAAGGACTCGAACTCGGCGTGGATCGGCAGCCCCAGGCGCTTGGCCACCTGCCAGTAGCGTACCAGCAGGTCGAGCGCGAATTCTTCGGTCAGATCGACGTAGGCGTCCTTGAAGAGCGAGACCGCGTCGTACGTGATCGGACCCCAGACCGCATCCTGAAAATCGAGTACGCCCGGACCGCGACCTTCGTCGAGCAGCATCAAGTTGCGGCCGTGGTAGTCGCGATGCACGAAGACCCGCGGTTGCGCGAGCGCCCGTTCCACCAGCACCGCGAAGAGGCGCTCGAGCATTTCTTCTTCGCTCGGCGTGAGGGTCACGCCCAGATGGCGACGCACGTACCATTCGGGAAAGAGGCGCAGCTCGGTGAGCAGTTTTTCCCGATCATATTCCGGCAGCCAATCGGGGCGCGGCAGGGCCTGCAGGGTGGCCAGCGTTCCCAGGGCCTGGGCGTAGCGCTCGTGGGCGGATTCCGGGGAAACGTTGCCGGCGTAGGGGCGGTCGCCGAAATCTTCCATGAGAACGAAGCCTTCGGCCGCGTCGACCGCCTCCACGCGCGGCACGGCGATGCCGGCCTCGTAGAGTAGCCTCTGCACGGCGAGCCACTGGCCGATAGGCTCCTTGTCGGGCGGAGCGTCCATGACGATGCGCGTACCACCGTCGGGCAGGACGACGCGCCAGTAGCGGCGAAAGCTGGCGTCGGCGCTCGCCGGACGGGGTTCGGCAGCGATGCCGAGATCGGCGAGCCAATGGCGCAGGCGCGCGAAGCGATCCATGAGGGCGAGTTCCTTGCGGTACAATGGCGGACGATTTTAACAAAGCCGAGGCTGTGTGCCCGTGACTTCGGGGGAGTCGAATTTTGCGTGACGGGGAAAATTTTGGTTTGCTTGCCTGGGCGGCGGTGTTCCTGGCCTGGAGCCTGCCGTGCGCTCGAGCGATCGCCCAACCCTTGTCGCCTTTACCGGTGAAACCGGAGCTCCTTGGCCTGCCACCGGCGCCCAAGCCCGTCCTCGTCGCACCAACTTCGCCTACGGCGACGCCCTCTGGAGCCTCGGTCACCGTCGTTCCTTCGCCAACGGAAGGAACCGCTCAGCCTTTACCGCCGGCAAGCGCGCCGCGACCCTCGGCGTCGCAGCAAGATTCGCCGACACCGCCGCCCCCTGTTCCCCTTTCCGCCACGGTCGAGCCCGAACCCGCATCGGAGGACGCTGCGCCGCGCACCCCGACTCCTCCTTCCGCCTCGCCCCAAACGTCATCGAGCCCCGCGCCGGCTTCTTTGCCCGCGGCGCAGCCCGGTGCGACGTCCAGCACACAGCAAGCGTCTCGTATCCGCCTTTCTGCCGAGGCGGTGAGTGGCACCGAAACCTCCCTCCTACCTCAGGGGACGATCGTCGAAGCCGACGAGATCCGCGGCGAGCGAGGGGTTGCCGTCGAAGCCATAGGTAATGCTGAAATCATACGAGACAGCCTTCGCATCCGAGGGGATCGCTTGCGCTTCGACGAGCTCACCGATGAGGCGAGCGGCGAGGGACGAGTCGTCATCCAGGACACGGCCAAGGGCTTCCAGGTCGAGGGACCGCGGGGGCGTCTCTATGTCACGGCCAAAGAGGGCGAGATCGAGCAGCCGGTCTATCGCTACGATCCACCGGAGCACGTCAAGGATCAGAGCCGCGCGGGTCACGGTCAAGGGCAGAAGCTCTTCTTCGAAGGGGAAAACCAGTATCGCCTGCTCAGGGGCACCTGGACGAGCTGTCCTGCCCCGGATCCGGCCTGGTACGTCAAAGCCGATGAGCTAAAGCTCGACTATGACCGAAACCAGGGGCAGGCAAGGAACATGTCGCTCGTTCTGCACGGAGTGCCGATCCTGGCTGCGCCTTACGCCGAATTTCCGCTGAGCAAAGAGCGAAAGTCTGGTTTCCTTACGCCAACCGCGGGGATGTCCACCCAGTCCGGATTCGACGTGGCGGTTCCGTATTACTTCAACTTGGCCCCGAATTACGACGCCACCCTGACGACGCGCCTGATGGCCAAGCGTGGGGTACAACTGGGGGGGGAATACCGCTACCTCACCCCGAGCTATCAGGGGCAGCTGCGTGGGGAATTCCTGCCCAGCGACCGCCAGGCCGATCGTAACCGTGCGTTGGGCTCCCTGCAGCATCAACAATCGATTTCCCCCAGCTGGTCGTATTCACTAGACCTCAACGCCGTCAGCGACAAAAACTATTTTCGTGATCTGAGCAGTCGCATCGAACTATCTTCGATCTCGCACCTGGTTCGCAAGGGGCGCCTCAATTACTACAATCCGGCAGGTTGGGGTGGATCGCTGTTGATGCAGGAATACCAGACGGTCGACCGAGACGTCACCGAGCCTTACCGCCGTTTGCCTCAGCTGACTTTGTGGCACCGTCCGATCGATCTTCCCGGCGGCCTTCAGCTCGATTTGGGCGGGCACTATACTGAATTCCGGCATGATCAGGCCGGTTCGCCCGGTCTCTATGGCATGAACTGGGTCGATGGGAGCCGGTTCGTGCTCGCTCCGAGTCTTTCCCTGCCGATCTACCGCAGCTGGTGGCATTTCGAGCCCAGGGTTCAATGGCATTACAGCCGCTACGACCTGGATCAGGCAGCCATCGAACAGGGAAGGACCCAGATCACCCGCAGCATCCCCATCACCTCGCTCGACATGGGGCTCGCTTTCGAGCGTGACGCGGCCTTCTTCGGCCGGGATTGGTTACAGACCCTCGAGCCGCGTCTTTTTTACGTGAACACTCCTTATCGGCGGCAGTCGGACATCCCCTTGTTCGATTCGAGCCGTTTCGGCTACGGATTTGCCCAGATTTTCTACCCCAACCGCTACGTCGGGGACGATCGGATTTCCGATGCCGACCAGATCACTTTTGCCGTCACGTCGCGTTTGCTCGAATCCGAAACCGGTTGGGAACGCCTGCGCGTTACTTTGGGTCAACGTTATTATTTCGAAACGCCTCGAGTGCTGATGCCCTATGAGAGCCCCATTCTCGATCGACGAACCGACGTGCTCGGTGAAGCCGATGTACACCTGACCCGACAGATGCAGTTCAAAACCTTCTGGCAATATAACCCCAACGAGAACCAGACGCAGCGCCTGAATACGGGCGTGCGCTACCAACCAGGTTTTGCCCGGGTGCTCAATCTCGACTACCGTTATACTCGAGATCTCCTCGAAGACGTGGGCATAGGCGTGCAGTGGCCGCTGGCCAAACGATGGGTCGGAGTGGCGCGCATGAGCCGCTCTTTGCTCGAAGAGCGCCTCACCGAGGCCATCGTGGGGTTGGAGTATGACGGCGGCTGCTGGGTGCTGCGCACCGCCTTCCACCGTTATGCCTTGTCTGCTGATGACGAGAACACGGCATTTTTCGTGCAACTCGAACTCAATGGATTGGGTAGCCTCGGTTCCAGCCCAGAAACGCTATTGCGCCGCTCGGTTCCCGGGTACGGCAAGATTCAACCAACCGCCACCAGCACGATGCTCGGAACCGAAGGGGGGATGTGATGGGTATCTCGATTGGCCAACTGTGCAGCCACATGGCTTGGTTGCGTGGTGCTTGCATGATTGCACAACGACGCCCAAGGGGGCTGCGTGGGCTATTGCCCTTTCTTCTGGTGTTCTGGATGTGGCCGGCCTCCGCGCTCGAGCTGACCCGGGTCGTGGCCGTGGTCAACAACGAGCCCATCACGTCTACCGAATTGAACCAATACCTCGTCCGCGCTCAGAATCAAGTGGCCAAACAGGGCCTGCAGATCTCCGAATCCGACTTGCGCCAGCAAGTGCTCGAACAGATGATTTTGGAGAAACTGCAACTGCAGGTAGCCAAACGCATGGGGATCTCCGTCGATGATGCGGCCGTTTCCCGGGCAATCGAGGACATCGCCCAGCGCAATGCCCTCACTTTGGATACCTTGGAACAGGCACTCGCCGCCGACGGGATCAGTTTCGATCAGTTTCGCGAGCAGATTCGCCGCGAAATGACCATCGCTCGGCTGCGTGAGCGAGAGATGGAGGGGCGGGTGACGGTGTCGGATACCGAGGTCGACCACTTTCTGGCCAACAACCCCGATCTGATGCGCCGCATCGAGGCGGAAGCAGGCAATGTGATCCAGACCCGCGTACGCCACATCCTGATCCGTACCAACCAGGCCACCAACGACGAATCGGCTCGAGCACGGCTCCTTGCATTGCGCGAACGCATTCTCAATGGAGTAGACTTCGCCGAGCTTGCCCGGGCCAATTCCGACGACGGCTCCGCCTTCAAGGGAGGAGATCTCGGCTGGATCAACCCGGGCGATACCGTGCCTGCCTTCGAGGAAGCGATGAACCGACTCGAACCGGGCGAGATTTCCCAACCGGTGAAAACCCCCTTCGGCTGGCACCTGATCCAGGTTTTGGAGCGCCGTCCGCTCACTGCCTCCGAAGACTATCGCCGTAACTACGCCAGGCAGATCCTACGTCGCCAAAAACTCGAGCAGGCCTACAATGCTTGGTTGCAAACCATTCGCGCCGAGGCCTTCGTCGAAATCCGTCGCGACGCACTGGAGGGAACATGAAACCGATCGCCCTCACCACAGGCGAACCTGCTGGGGTCGGTCCCGAGCTCTGCGCCCGGCTTGCCGACCGTCTGTGGCCCGCGCCGCTCGTGCTGATCGGCGATCGGGAATTGCTGCGCCAACGCGGTGCGCCGCCGCTGCCCGAATTCGATCCCGCCGATCCTGCGCCCTTGTCGGTACGCCATGTCCCGCTGCGCGCCCCTTCCAAGCCCGGTTGCCTCGAACCGGCCAACGCGCCTTACGTGCTCGAAGTGCTCGACACGGCGATCGACGGCGTGCTCGAAGGCACCTTCGCCGCGATCGTCACGGCGCCGATCCAAAAAAGCCTCATCGCCGATTCGGGGCGCACCTTCACCGGACATACCGAGTATCTTGCCGAGCGTAGCGGCACGCCGCTCGTAGTGATGATGCTCGTGGGTGCGGGGTTGCGCGTCGCGCTGGTCACCACCCATTTGCCCTTGGCCGAAGTGCCTGCCGCCGTCACGCCGCAGCGGCTCGAAGCCGTGCTACGCATCCTCCATCGGGATCTGCAGCGCCGTTTCGGCATCCCCCGGCCGCGCATCCTCGTGGCCGGCCTCAACCCGCACGCCGGCGAGAGCGGCCATATCGGACGGGAAGAAATCGAAGTCATTACTCCCGTGCTCGAGCGGTTGCGCGCCGAGGGGATGACCCTGGTCGGCCCTCTGCCGGCCGATACGCTCTTTACGCCCCGAGTGATTGCCGGCAGTGACGCCCAGCTCGTCATGTACCATGACCAGGGCTTGCCGGTGATCAAGTACGCCAGTTTCGGCAACGGCGTCAATGTCACCCTCGGTTTGCCCTTCATCCGCACTTCGGTCGATCACGGCACGGCCCTCGATCTGGCCGGCACCGGGCGCGCCGATCCGGGCAGCCTCTTCGAGGCGGTCACGCTCGCCTGTCTGCTTGCTTCCGTCGAGGAGCGTCTTGCCGCCCGGGGAGAAAGCGGCACGTGATCGCCGAAGTACAAGGCCACCGGGCGCGCAAGCGCTTCGGGCAGAATTTCCTGCGTGATCCCAACGTGATCCGGCGCATCGTCGTCACGATCGACCCGAAACCAGGCGAGCACCTCGTCGAGATCGGCCCCGGGCTCGGCGCACTCACCGAGCCGCTCATCGAAGCCGCCGGCCAGCTCACGGCCATCGAACTCGATCGCGATCTCGCCGCCCGCCTGCGGCAGCGCTTCCCCGCGGAGCGGCTGCGGCTCATCGAGGCCGACGCCTTGCGTTTCGATTTTGCCTCTCTGCCGGCCCCTTTGCGGGTGGTAGGGAATCTGCCATACAACGTGTCGACGCCGCTACTTTTTCACCTCGCGGACTACGCCGATCGCATCGCGGACATGACCTTCATGCTGCAGAAGGAAGTCGTGGAGCGCATGGCGGCCGCTCCGGACAGTGCTGCCTATGGGCGATTGTCGGTGATGTTGCAGCAGCGATTTGCCGTGCGCAAGTGTTTCGACGTGCCGCCGGGCGCATTCGTGCCCACGCCGAAAGTCACTTCCAGCATCGTGCGCCTCACTCCTTTGCCCGCGGGGACGCATACCCTCGAAGATCCCGAACGATTCTCCCGGCTGGTCGCCGCCGCCTTCAATCAGCGGCGCAAGACGTTACGCAACGCCTTGAAAGCGTCGATTCCGGATCCGGCCCTCTTCGTTCAGGCGGGGATCGATCCAAACGCCCGTGCGGAGACCCTCGCGGTCGAGGATTTCGTGCGGCTGGCAAACGTGCTCGCGCACGCGCCAGCCTCTGGGGCATGAGGCTCAGGAATTCTGGCCGGAGCCGGATTCCTTGGTCTTGCAGGTGTTGATGCCGAGCAGCGGATAGAGCGGGCACCAGCCGACGAGGCCGGTGACGAGCGGCAGCACGCCGATCCACGTCCAGGGCGTGCCGATGCCCATCAGGGCGAGCACGATCAACAATACGCCCACGACGATACGAACGATCTTGTCGACGCCTCCGACATTTGGTTTCATGGCGCTATTCCTCCTGGTTGATGGGGGATTCCGCATTTCATCTTAGCACTTTCACTCGATGCGAGGGGTCGATTCCATGGATTTTTTTCTTCTCATTCTCTTGGCGATGCTCATCGGCGTTGCGTCGTCCTTTTTCTGGGCGCGTTTATCGCTCTCGCCCCTGCGCTCCAGTTTCGAGCGTGAGCTCGCCCAACGGCAAGAAGCGGAACTGCGCTTGCAGAGCGAATTGCGCCAGCGCATCGAGTCCCTGGAGAGCGAGCGCCGCCTGCTGCACGAAGAAGTGGCGCAACTGCGCGGCGAGCTGACTCATCGCGCCGGCTTGGCAGAGCGCCTGGCCGAAACCAACCAGCGCCTCGCGGAAGTGCAAACCCGTTGGCAGCAAACCTTGGAAGAAAACCGGCGCCTGGCCGAACGTCAAGCGGCTCTGACCCAGGAACTCGAAGCCGAACGCCGGGCAGCGGCGGAGAAATTGCGCTTGCTCGAAGACACCCGTCAGCAGCTCACCGAGCAATTCAAGAACCTGGCCAACGAGATCCTCGAAGAGAAGTCTCGCCGCTTCACCGATCAAAATCAGGCGCAACTCGCCGGCTTGCTCGAACCGCTCAAGATGCGCCTGACCGAGTTTCAGCGCAAGGTCGAAGAAGCCTACGTCAATGAAGGCAAGGATCGCACGGCGCTCGCCGAGCAGGTGCGTCAGCTCATGGCGCTCAACCAGACCCTGAGCCGGGAGGCGCGGCAACTCACCGAGGCGCTCAAGGGGTCGAGCAAGACCCAGGGCACCTGGGGAGAGCTCGTGCTCGAACGCGTGCTGGAGGCTTCCGGTTTGCGCCGCGGCGAGGAGTACGAGGTGCAGGTGTCGCACACCGATGGCGAAGGACGCCGCCTACAACCCGACGTCGTGATCCGCCTGCCCGAGGGGCGGCACCTCGTCATCGACGCCAAAGTCTCCCTCAATGCCTATGAAGACTACACGGCCGCTACGGACGAGCATGCCCGCCAGGCGGCGCTCAAACGGCACCTCGATTCGGTGCGTACGCACATGAAAGGACTGTCGCAACGACGCTATGAAGAACTCTACGGCGTGGGGTCGCTCGACTTCGTGCTGCTCTTCGTACCGATCGAGCCGGCCTTCATGCTCGCCGTCACCCACGACCGGGACCTCTTCATGGACGCCTGGCAGCGCAACGTGCTGCTCGTGAGCCCTTCGACGCTGCTCTTCGTCGTGCGCACCGTGGCGCACCTCTGGCGTCAGGAGCAACAAAATCAAAACGCGCAGGAAATCGCCAAGCGCGGCGCCGAGCTCTACGACAAGCTCGCCGGGTTCGTCGCCGATTTGCAGGCGCTCGGGCAGCGCCTGGAGCAGGCGCGCAGCGAGTACGACAAGGCGATGGGCAAACTCGCCACCGGCAGGGGAAATCTCCTGCGTCGTGCCGAGTCGCTCAGGGAACTGGGGGTGAAACCGGGGAAGAACTTGCTGCCCGGTCTGCTTGATGACGATCCCGCGGGAGAGGACCCGTTGGCAGAGTCGGCGGGGAAATCCGAAACATGAAAAACCCCCGGCCGGAGCCGGGGGTGTAGGGGTTTTCTGATTGAACGATCAGTGGTCCGAAGCGGCCGCAGCGCCCAGGCCGGTTTCGGAGCGTACCCGTTGGGCAGCATAGGCCGCCCGCTCTTTCTTCGCCTGCTCGCTCTGGTCGAGCACCGAGAAGAGCCAGGTGCCGATGAAGCCGACCAGCATGGAGAAGAGCGCCGGCGAGGTATAGGGGAACCAAGCCGAACCCTTCGCATTGCCGAGCACGTCTTCCCACACCGCGGGTGAGACGACGGTGAGCCCCACCGAGGCGATCAGGCCGAGGAAGCCGCCGGTCACCGCCCCGCGCGTCGTGCAGTCTTTCCACAGCACCGAGAGTAGCAGTACCGGGAAGTTGGCCGAAGCCGCGACCGCGAAGGCGAGCGACACCATGAAGGCGACGTTCTGTTTCTCGAAGGCGATGCCGAGCAACACGGCCACGACGCCCAGGCACAGCGTGGCGATGCGCGAGACGCGCAGCTCGGAGGCCGAATCCGCCTTGCCTTCCTTGAAGAGCGTCGCATAGAGGTCGTGCGACACGGCCGAGGCGCCCGACAGCGTGAGTCCCGCCACCACCGCGAGGATGGTCGCGAACGCTACCGCCGACATGAATCCGAGGAAGACGTTGCCGCCCAGTGCGTTGGCCAGGTGGATCGCCGCCATGTTGCCGCCACCCTTGAGCGCGCCCTTGGCATCGAGGAAGGTCGGGTCTGTGAGCACGAAGATGATCGCGCCAAAGCCGATGATGAAGGTGAGGATGTAGAAATAGCCGATCCAGGTGGTGGCCCACAGCACGGATTTGCGGGCTTGCTTGGCATCGGGCACGGTGAAGAAACGCATCAGGATGTGGGGCAGGCCGGCTGTGCCGAACATCAACGCCATGCCAAAGGAGATCGCCGAGATCGGATCCTTGATGAAGTTGCCCGGCCCCATGATCGAGTGCCCGACGTTCTTCGCCACCTCCATCACGTCCTTGCCCTGTTCGGCCGCCGTGGCGACCACCTTGGGATCATTGAGGGCGAGGTTGGTCTTGATCTCCACCGCTTTGGCGAACATCGCCTCCAGGTTGAAACCGAAGTGGAAGAGCACGGCGAAGGCCATGAAAGAAGCACCCGCGAGCAGGAGACACGCCTTGATGATCTGCACCCAGGTGGTGGCGGTCATCCCGCCGAAGAGCACGTAGACCATCATCAGCACGCCGACGATCACCACCGCCATCCAGTAGTCCAGACCGAAGAGCAGCTTGATGAGCTGACCGGCACCGACCATCTGCGCGATGAGATAGAAGGCGACGACCACCAACGTACCGGCAGCGGCGAAGGTGCGGATCGGTCCTTGCTGAAAGCGGTAGCCGGCCACGTCGGCGAAGGTGAAACGACCGAGGTTGCGCAGCCGCTCGGCGAGCAGGAAGGTGATGATGGGCCAGCCGACCAGGAATCCGATCGAGTAGATCAGGCCATCGTAGCCGTTGGCCATGATCGCCGCCGAGATGCCGAGGAAGGAGGCCGCGGACATGTAGTCGCCGGCGATCGCCAGGCCGTTCTGGAAGCCGGTGACTCCGCCGCCGGCAGTGTAGAAGGCCGCTGCCGTTTTCGTGCGTCCCGCTGCCCATTTCGTGATCCACAGCGTCAGGCCGACGAAGGCCACGAACATGAGGATCGCGGTCCAGTTCGTTTCCTGCTTGACGGTTTGCCCCAGGTCGCCGCCAGCCGCGAAGGCGACCCCCGTGATCGCGAGTAGCGCCAGTGGGCCGCCGAGTTTCGTTGCCATTCTCATTTGCGCACCTCTTTGAGAATTTCTTCGGTCAGCGCATCGAACTCGGTATTGGCCCGATGCACGTAGATGCCCGTGATGATGATGGCGAAGAGAATGACGCCGACGCCGATGGGGATGCCGAGGGTGGTGACGCCGGTGCCGATGGGCTGGGCGAGGAACTCCTTGTCGAAGGCGATCAGCGCGATGTAGCCGTAGTAGACGATCAGCATCAGGATCGTCAGGATCCAGCCGAATCGCCCGCGCGCCTGCACCAGACGCTGGTACTTCGGATTCGCGCGAATCCGCTCGTAGATGTCGTTTTGCATGCTGCTCTCTTCCTTAAGCGTTTGCGGGAGTCTGCAGGCCATAGGCTAGGATGAAAGTCTTACAAAATGCTTACGTGTCATGTCCCGAACGATGCCAAAGTATTATTTTCATGAAACTTTCCAGTTTTTGACTTCGTCGAAACTTGCTTCGCTCGTTTTTCGCGTACCATCTTTTCATGGCTTCGATGGGTGTGACATGTCCCAGGGCTTTCTGGGGGATGCGGTGATTGAGGGCCAGAAGTCTCGCTGAGTCGTCGCTTCGAGCGCTTCGATCGACTCGCGCATCGTCTCACGACCCAAAAATGATGCACGATGTCGTGGATCGATGTCATCGTTCGGGACCCGACAATCATTTAACGACGAAGTCCTCGAAACGAAAGTGCTTTCCGTGTTATGCTTTGCAGCACTCGGTCGTTTTCCCAGAGGAGACACAACCATGAACATGGCAGCACGGATCGAACGAACCCCCTCGGCCTATCCCTATCCCTTGCTGATACGGCACATGCTCGAACGGGCGGTATCCGATCATCCTAACGCCCAGATCGTCTATGGCCAGACGTGCCGTACCTATCGTCAATTGCACGAACGGGTCGGGAGGTTGGCCAATGCGCTTGCCGGGCTGGGCGTGGAAGCGGGGAGCACCGTCGGCGTGATGGACTGGGATACGAACCGCTATCTCGAATGCTTTTACGCCGTACCGATGATGGGGGCGGTGTTGCACATGGTGAACGTGCGTCTCTCGCCGGAGCAGATCGTCTATACGATCAACCACGCCGCCGACGACATCCTGCTCGTCAATGTCGAGTTCTTGCCGCTGCTGCAACGCATCGCCGGGCAATTGCGCACCGTCAGGGCGGTCGTGCTGCTCGACGACGAAGGAAGGGCTCGCGAGGCAGATTTGCAGGGCTTGCGCTGCGCGGGGGAGTATGAATCCTTGCTCGAAGAATCCGCGCCGGATTACCTCTTCCCCGAGCTCGACGAAGACACCCGTGCCACCACTTTCTATACTACGGGCACCACGGGCCTACCCAAAGGGGTGTTTTTCAGCCACCGCCAGCTGGTGCTGCACACGCTCGCTTGTCAGCTCGCACTGAGCAGCGCAGCGCACTGCCGTCTCGACAAACGGGACGTCTATATGCCGATCACCCCCATGTTTCACGTCCACGCCTGGGGCATGCCTTACGTGGCGACGAACCTCGGCCTGAAGCAGATCTATCCCGGCCGCTACGTGCCGGAGCGTCTCTTGAAATTGCGCGCCGAGCATGGCGTGACGTTCTCGCATTGTGTGCCTACCATCTTGCAGATGCTGCTTATGAGTCCGGCGTCGGCGTCGGCCGATCTCTCCGGCTGGAAGGTGATCATCGGTGGTTCGGCCTTGCCGGCTGCGTTGGCCAAGTCCGCCTTGGAACGTGGTATCGACGTCGTCACTGGCTATGGTATGTCGGAGACCTGCCCCATTCTCACCGTGGCGTTCCTCGATGAAGAGATGCTGTCGTGGGATCTGGAAGCTCAGGCCAGACAACGATCCAAAACAGGGCGGCCGATTCCTTTGGTACAGCTGCGCATCGTCGACGGGGCGATGAACGAACTGCCGCACGACGGTAAGAGCGCCGGGGAAGTGGTGGTGCGCGCGCCTTGGCTCACCCAAGGCTACTTGCACGATCCCGAGGGTTCCGAGCGTCTATGGCGCGGCGGATGGCTGCACACGGGGGACATCGGTGTGATCGACCCCGACGGTTTCCTGCGCATCACCGATCGCCTCAAGGACGTGATCAAATCGGGCGGCGAATGGATCAGCTCGCTCGAAATCGAAGGGCATGTCCTCCGGGTACCGGGGGTGGCCGAAGCGGCAGTGATCGGTGTGCCGGATGAGCGCTGGGGTGAGCGTCCACTGGCCTTCGTCGTACCGTCCCGGCCTGGCGCGGTGGGTTCCGAGGACATCCTCGAGGCACTACGGCGCGCTGCCGAGGCAGGGGAAATTTCGCGCTATGCCGTGCCCGATCGCATCGTCTTCCTCGAGGAAATTCCCAAAACCAGCGTGGGCAAGATCAACAAGCGGGCACTGCGCGAGCGCTATGGTGCGGCGTGAGGAGGGCGGGCCGAGACCGCGGACGGCTGGAGAAGGCGCTCGGAAACCGAGCTCCACGCTTCGATCTCCCGGCAGGCGACCTCCAGTGCACCGGGATCCAATCCCGTGAGCCGTACCCGGGGCGCTCGGCCAAGCTCCGGGTGGCGGGCAAGCGAGCGGCGGTAGAGGGGGTCGTAATGCCGGGCGATGAGCTCGGCAAAGAGCGTCGCCAGATCACGGCGAAGGGCGAGTTCCTGCCAGCGGCGCAAGGTCTCGTTCGGGACGAAGCCTTTGAATCGCTCGAGCCGTCGTGCGAGCGATCCGGGCTCGTCGCCCATCCAGGCATAGTCTTCGAGCAGGAGCTGCATGCGGCACTCGCGGGGCGTGTCGAGCACGATCATCGGGGCGAGCCGGATCGCCTCGTGGAGCGCATCGGGGAGCTGCAGTAGGCCGATGCGCTTGCTCTCGGCTTCGACGAAGACGGGTTTTTGCGGGTTGAACCGACGCAGCGCCGCCACGAGCGCCGTGTCGAAGGCTTTCTGCGAGGGCTGTGATTCTCCTCCGGGCCAGGTGCCGAGGATGGAGCCGCGATGGCGCGCGAGCGCCTCCAGATCGAGCACCTGGTGACCTCGTTGGGCGAGCGCCTGCAGCACGCGCGTCTTGCCCGAACCGGTGGGCCCGGCGAGCACCCGCCAGGCAAAGCGCCCCGGCAGATCGACGAGCCGCTCCAACACCCAGCGGCGATAGGTCTTGTAGCCGCCGGCCAGTTGTGCCGCTGGCCAGCCGATCAGGCGCAACCAGGTGACGAAGGCGCCGCTGCGTTGCCCGCCGCGCCAGCAGTAGACGAGGGGGCGCCATGAAGGGGGATACTGCTGCAGGCGCTCCTGCAGGTGGCGCGCGAGATTCTTGGCCACCCAGGCGGCGCCGAGCCGGCGTGCTTCGAAAGCCGAGCGTTGCTTGTAAATGGTGCCGACGATCCGCCGTTCGGTGTCGTCGAGCACCGGCAGATTGATCGCACCGGGGAGGTGGTCTTCGAGGAATTCGGACGGGGAGCGCGCGTCGATGATCGTGTCGAATTCCTCGATTCGTTCGAGCGGTACAATCCTATCTTTGTCTTTGGCGGCCATGGATAGCGAGGAGGTCGATATGGAACGAGCGGAAGGAACGAAGGCGGCGATGCCAGGCATCCGGCTCACCGAATGGGCCCACGGCGGCGGCTGCGGTTGCAAGATCGCGCCGGCGGTGCTGCAGCGCCTGCTCGGTTCGTTGCCACCGGGGCTGTGTCCGCCGGAGCTGCTCGTGGGCACCGAGGCGAGCGACGATGCGGCAGTCTACCGCGTGCGCGAGGATTTGGCGATCGTCGCCACCACCGATTTCTTCACGCCCGTGGTCGACGACCCCTACGATTTCGGCCGCATCGCCGCGACCAATGCGCTCTCCGACGTCTATGCCATGGGGGGGCGGCCGATTTTGGCGCTGGCGATCGTCGGCATGCCGGTCGGCAAGTTGCCCGAGGAGGCGATCACGCGCATTCTGGAGGGCGGCGCGAGCGTGTGCCGCGAGGCGGGCATCCCGCTCGCCGGCGGGCATTCGATCGACACGGTCGAGCCGATCTACGGTCTGGTGGCGCTGGGCGTGGTGCATCCCGAGCAGGTGAAGACCAACGGCGGGGCGCGGCCGGGCGACGTGCTGATCCTGAGCAAACCGCTGGGCATCGGCATCCTCTCGGCGGCGCTCAAGCAGGGCCGGCTCTCCGGCAGCGAATACGCCGAGATGCGGCTGTGGACGATGACGCTCAACCGCGCCGGGCAGGCGCTCGCCAGTCGCGAGGCGGTGCACGCCATGACCGACGTCACCGGCTTCGGTCTGGCAGGACATCTCTTGGAAATCTGCCGTGCGAGCGGCGTGTCGGCGGTGCTCGACCGGGAGGCGATTCCCGTGCTCGCCAGCGCCCGGCGATATGCCGCAGAGGGCGTGGCCACGGGGGCTTCCAAGCGCAACTGGGCGAGTTACGGCGAGGAGGTCGATCTGTCGGCGCTCGTCGACGAAGAAAGCGAGACGGCGCTGTGGCGTACCTTGCTCACCGATCCGCAAACGAGCGGGGGGCTCCTGATCGCCTGTGCGCCAGAGGCAGCCGAAGGGGTGATCGCCGAGATCCGCGCCCATCAGGCGTTGGGCGGCTGGAAGATCGGTGAGATCATCGAGGCGCCCGTGCCGCGCGTCATGCTGCGCTGAAATGCACCGTGTTTCAACGCCCGGAGGTGGCGCTGCGTTTGCGCACCGCCTCCAGCGCTGTGGCGATCGCCGGCCACACCGTCTCGAGCAACTTGGGCACGGCCTCCAGCACGGGATGCAGTCCGTCTTCCTGGAACGCGTCAGGGTCGAGCGCGATCGCCTCGAGCAAGAAAGGGACGAAATGCACGGGATGGCGGGCCGCGAGGCGCGAATAGACCGCTTCGAATTCGGCCGTGTAATCCGGCCCGAGGTTGGGAGGTAGCCTCATACCTACGAGCACGACTTCGCAGCCGGCTTGGCGCGCCATGCGGATCATGCGCTCTAAGTTCGCCTCCATGGCTGCAGGGGGAAGCCCCCTCAGGCCATCATTGGCGCCCAGTGCGAGGACGAGCACATCGGGTCGGTGTCGCTCAAGGAGCGCCGGCAAGCGGGCAGCCCCTCCGGCGCTCGTTTCCCCGGAGACACTCGCGTCGATGACCCGGTGCATCCCGGGTTCGAGGGTATCGAGCTTGTCCTGCAGCAAATGTGGCCAGCCGCTCTTTGGGGGTAGACCATAACCGGCCGAGAGGCTGTCGCCGAACACGAGGAGGGTAGCCGCGGCAACGGGGGAGGTGACGCAGACGAGTGCCAGCAAAACCGTGTGGGTAACAAGACGCCTGATTTGAGACAAGGAAGGAAAGGAAGGCATGGGTGAACAAACTCCGCAAACGAAGAACGTGATCTTGAGCGCCGAAAAACTCCGTAAAGTCGTGTCCCGTCGGGACGACCCTCCTCTCGTCATTCTCGACGACGTCGATCTCAGCGTCTCGCAGGGCGAGGCAGTGGCGATCGTCGGCTCCTCCGGTTCGGGGAAGTCTACCTTACTCGGCTTGCTCGCGGGACTGGATTCGCCGACCAGCGGCGAGGTTCGACTCGCTGGAGCGTCGATCTTCGCACTGGACGAAGACGAACGCGCGGCTCTGCGGGGGCGTACGATCGGCTTCGTTTTTCAGGTTTTCAGCTCCTGCCGACCCTCAGCGCCCTGGAAAACGTCGCGTTGCCGCTGGAACTCGGTGGTGTTGCGGCTGCGCAGGAGAAAGCCCGGGAATGGCTGGAACGCGTCGGCTTGGCGCACCGGTTGCATCACGACCCACGTACGCTCTCGGGCGGCGAGCAGCAACGTGTGGCTCTGGCGCGCGCGTTCGTCACTTCGCCCAAGGTGATTCTCGCCGATGAGCCGACGGGCAACCTCGACACGGCCACGGGAGAGGCGGTGATCGAACTGATGTTCTCCTTGCGGGCGGGGGAAGGCACCACGCTCGTGCTCGTCACGCATGATCCCAGCTTGGCAGCACGATGCGATCGTGTCCTGAAAATGCACGCGGGACGACTGGTTCAATGAGGTATGCGCGTCTCGGCACGCTTCAGAGCTTCCTCGCGAGACGTTTCGTGCCATTGAGCCAAAAAAATACCCATCAGCAAAATGGCGGCCCCCAGCCATTGGCGTGCGCTCAACGTCTCGCCGAGCCAGAGCGCACCGGCTAGTGCCGCAAATACGCTCTCGAGCGAGAGGATCAGCACCGCATGTGTCGGGCGTACGGTGCGCAGAGCGACCACCTGTAAGGTAAAGGCCAGAGCACTGGAGAGGATCCCCGCCCAAAGGATGGGGCCTAGGGTTGCCGTCACGTCCTCGATGGTTGGACGCTCCCAAAAAAGGGCCACCGGCGCGGACAGCAGCGTTGCCACGAGGAATTGTCCCGCCGTCAGGCCAATGGGGGACAAGTGTCGGCCGTAGCGGCTGAGGGCAATGACGTGAGCTGCCCAGAAAAAGGAACCGGCCAATTCGAACGCATCCCCACGGTGAATTTTCAATCCTCCTTGGGTCGAGAGTAAATAGAGCCCAAGGATGCATGCGGATAGGGCATACCAGAATAGTTTTGGCGGGCGGATCCCTTGCAGCAAACCGAACAAGGGGACGAAGACGATGTAGCTCGCGGTGATGAAGGCTGCATTCGAGGCGGTCGTTTCGAGCAAACCGATCTGTTGTAAGGCAAATCCACCAAAGAGTAGGGTTCCCGTGATCGTCGAGGCCCGAATCCAGCGTCGCAAGGGTACGCGGCCCCAAGGGCGTTCATACCACCACCACATGGGCAGGAGAAAGGACGCCGCCAGCGCAAAACGGGCCATGTTGAAGGAAAATGGCTCCATGGTGGTCATGGCCTGGCGCTGGGCAACGAAGGTACTGCCCCAGATGGCGGCAACGAGCAGGAGCAGGAAATGGTCGCGGGAAAATCGCATCATGGGGTAGGAGGAACCGACATTCGCTTGCTATCCTGCCACCATTTCCGCGTTCAGGATCGCACCGGCGGTATGCCAGCCGCTCGCGGCCGACGCTTCCGGCCCCACAAAGGTCGGCGCTGGCGCCAGCCATCCACCAGCGAGCCAGAGACCTGGAGCGATGTCCGGGGTCAGGGAAGAGGACTCTGGCAGAGGCAGGAGGAAATCATGCCAGGGTTCCTCGATCGCTGCCGTACCCAGGGGTGCGAGACGTTCCACAGAGGGCCGATCAAGGCTAGCCCATCCCGTGCGGGCGCCTCCGGCTGGCGCACACCAGGCATCGGCTGCCGGGGTGAAACGCCATTCGCCGGAAGGGCATGACAGGATCGTGCTCCAGAGTGAGGTTTTCGGCCAATTCGAGAGCCGGTGGCGCAGTGCACCGAGCCCCTGGATTTCTCGGAGCAGAACTGCCGCATCCCAAGGAGCGACGGCGAGGACGACGTGATCGAATCGTCGGCCGTCGGTCTGAGGCAGGCGCCATCCGCCGTCACAGGGCTCCAGGGTGTGCACCGGCGCGGCGATCGCCACCTCGCTGCCGCAATGCCCCAAAGTACGAGTGAGCGGTACGGAGAACCATTCGACGAAGGAATCGGGTAACTGGACCCATTGGCGTTGGAGCCTCGTACCCAGCGCAGCGGCGAGAAGGCGGGCGAGGCGGGGCAGGGGGGTTTCTTCGGCCGCCGTGAGACACAGAAGACGACACAATGGGCGCCACAGCAGACGAAGTCCCTCCTCGCCGCCCCAAGGCAGCGCCGCCTGGGCAAGCGGCACGTCGGGCAGGGTGCTTGCGCCGTGCCGGCCGGCGCGCAGCAGCCGCCTCAGGGCTCGGCCGGCCGCGCGCCGTGCCGCGCCAGAGAGCATCCCCTCTGGCTCGACCCATACTTCCAGTCCGCTCCAGCGCGTGCGCAGGATGACCGTCCCGGCACCGGCCACCGACCATGTCGGCGCGATCGTCCTCAAGCGGCGTGGTGACAGGCCCAGCCGGCGGGCACAAGCAAAGAGATGGAGGCTCGCCCCCCACAGGGGCAGAATCTCCGCGCTCAGGCAGGACGTTCCCGCGTCCAACCGCGGCGCGCGCTCGAAGACCGCCACCTTGGCTCCGGCTTCTGCCAGGCGCAGTGCACATACCAGCCCTGCCACCCCTGCGCCGATAACCGCCACCTGCAGAGCCTGTGAATCACTCCGTCGCGCAGCCCGATTGCTTCGTTGCGCGGTGCGTGTTCCTTGCGGATCTGCCCGATAGGTCTCGTCGCCGCGCTCCGGGCGCCGCCCGCGCGAACCGCTCGCGACGATTTCTTCACCAGCGCTCATCGGCCGGGCTTTCGCCGCCAGCCGCGCCAGGTCAGCCACAGCTGCCGCAGCGGCGGCAGCTCGAGGCGACGATCGAGCAGCCGATAGTCGAGAGCCTCGGCTTCGGCGAGCAGGGCTTCGGTCACCGTACGCCGTGCCATCAAGGGGCGCAGCGCCTCGCGCATTCCCGGCGAGGCCATTTCGTCGACGGCACGGAAGTGGTGCCGTACCCGCTCGGCTTGGGCTCGCATCAGCGCCGCAAAGGATTCGCTCCAGCGCCCCTCGAGGATCTGCTCCGCGGGCACGTCGTGGCGCTGCAGTTGTTCCACGGGTACCAGAATGCGGCCGGCGCGCGCGTCCGCGCCGACGCCGAGCAAGAGTTCGGCAAGCGCCAGTCCCATGCCCAATTCCTGGGCCGCCTGTTGCGCCTCGCGCTCCATGCCGCCCAAGGCGCGCACCGTGAGCAAGGCGGGCACCGCGCCCAGGCGATAGGTCAGTTGCTGCAGCTCGGCGCTGGAGGCGCAGCGCATCGTCGTCGCCCTCAGCCTCGCGGCGAGCACCAGCTCGTCGAAGAAAGCCCGTTCCCAGGGCATGTCCGCCAGCACGAGGCGCAACGCTCGCGTGATGGGGTGGGTCGGTGTTCCGGCAAAGGCGGCTTCGACTTCGTTCGCCCACCAGGCAAGGGTCGTAAGGGTCACCTGAGTTTCACGGCAGGAATGCACGACGTCTTCGAGCGCGTCGATGAGGGCGTAGAGTACGAAAAGCGCCTCCCGTCGGGGGCCCTTCAGAAGCAGCAGGCTGTAGTAGCGGGCGTTGGGACGGCGGGCGAGACGTTCTCGGCAATGCTCGATGTCTGGAATCATCCTCGGACCTGGAAACCCTGAAGGGCGGCGGGTTTGCCGTATCGGGTTTTGCAGTAAGATCGGCGAAAAGTGTCTGCTTCGATGCACACCTCGAAAAACCGTCACGAGCAGTCGCCGGGCGACACGCCCGTGGGCCCATCCGTGTAGCGGAGAGCGCTGCCATGCGGCCACGCTGTAGATCATTCGAGGTGTCCCCTATGATACCCGAACCTCTGTCGGAGTTCTTGCAATGAGCTTTTCAGCCGATACCCTTCGCGACACGCTGGCCGCGATCCCCGATCCCAACCTCGGCACTCCTTTGGGTAAAAGGGCGATCGCCGGGATCGAGCTCGCCGACAGCACGGTGCGCGTGCGGCTCGCTCTGGATTATCCCGTGGCGAAGATGGGAGAGGCGGTGCGCGAGGCGGTGACGCAAGCGCTCGCCCGGCTGCCCGGCGTGGCGTCGGTGCAGGTCGAGCTTCTTTCCCGCATCGAGATCCACAAGATTCCGCCCGGCACGCAACCCCTGCCCGGGGTGGCCAACGTGATCGCGGTGGCTTCCGGCAAGGGCGGCGTGGGGAAGAGCACCACCGCGGTGAACCTCGCCTTGGCGCTTCTGGCCGAAGGTGCGCGCGTGGGCGTGCTCGATGCCGACATCTACGGCCCCTCGATTCCCCAGATGCTGGGGCTGGGGCATCAGCCACCCGAATCGACCGACGGCAAGAGCATGGAGCCGCTGCGCGCGCACGGCCTGCAGGTCAATTCCATCGGTTTTCTCGTCGATCCCGAGACGCCCATGATCTGGCGCGGGCCCATGGCCTCCCAGGCGTTGCTGCAGCTCCTCACCCAGACGAATTGGCACGAACTTGATTATCTCGTCGTCGACCTGCCGCCGGGCACGGGCGACATCCAGCTCACCCTGTCGCAGAAGGCGCCGCTCACCGGTGCGCTCATCGTCACCACGCCACAGGACATCGCGCTGCTCGATGCGCGCAAGGCGGTGAAGATGTTCCAGAAAGTGAATGTCCCGGTCCTCGGGCTCGTCGAGAACATGAGCATCCACGTCTGCTCGAACTGCGGTCATGCCGAGCCCATCTTCGGCAGCGGCGGGGGAGAGCGCATGGCCCAGGAGTATGGTCTCCCGTTCTTGGGGGCGCTACCGCTCGACATCCGTATCCGCGAGGAGACCGACTCGGGAACGCCCACCGTCGTGGCCGAACCCGAGGGCCCCCTCGCTGCGCGCTATCGTGACATCGCCCGGCGCGTGGCACTTGCGCTTGCGCGCTCGCCGCGCGACCTCAGCCACAAATTCCCTACCGTCGTGGTGCAAAATCGCTGAGTTTTGGCGTACACTTCGCGGCAATCGCGGGCGTGCAGGGTTGCCGGCCGCGCCGTTTTCGACCAAGGCCACGAACGGGAGTACGATGAGCATCAAATCGGATCGCTGGATACGGCGCATGGCGCAAGAGCACGGCATGATCGAACCTTTCGCGCCCGAGCTCGTGCGCCAGACCGAGCGCGGCAAGATCGTCTCCTACGGCACCTCGAGCTACGGCTACGACGTGCGCTGTGCCGACGAATTCAAGATCTTCACCAACATCAACTCCACCATCGTCGATCCCAAGGCCTTCGACGAGCGCAGTTTCGTCGATTTCAAGGGCGAAGTCTGCATCATCCCGCCCAATTCCTTCGCACTCGCCCGCACGGTGGAATACTTCCGCATCCCGAGGAACGTCCTCACCGTCTGCCTGGGCAAGAGCACTTACGCGCGCTGCGGCATCATCGTCAACGTCACGCCGCTCGAGCCCGAATGGGAAGGCTACGTGACGCTGGAATTTTCCAATACCACGCCGCTGCCGGCCAAGATCTACGCCAACGAAGGCGTGGCGCAGATGATCTTCTTCGAGTCCGACGAAGTTTGCGAGACATCCTATCGCGACCGCGGCGGCAAGTACCTCGGTCAGCGCGGCGTGACCTTGCCGCGACTCTGATCGCCGTACGTAACCGTTTTTCATCCTTTGCCGAATCTTGCTGCGAGGGCGAGTTCCATGCGCTTCCATTTCCCCATCGTCATCATCGACGAAGATTTCCGTTCCGAGAATGCGAGCGGCCTGGGCATCCGGGTGCTCGCCAAGGCGATCGAGGCCGAAGGCATGGAAGTGCTGGGCGTGACCAGCATCACCGATTTCTCCTCATTCGCCCAGCAGCAGAGCCGTGCCTCGGCTTTCCTCCTCTCGATCGACGACGAGGAATTCCAGGCGCCGGAAGATGCCGCGCGTGCCATCGCTCGGTTGCGCGGCTTCGTGCGCGCCATCCGCTTCCGCAACCGTGACATCCCCCTCTTTCTCTACGGCGAGACCAGGACCAGCCGCCACATCCCGAACGACGTGCTGCGCGAGATGCACGGTTTCATCCACATGTTCGAGGACACGCCCGAATTCATCGCGCGCTACGTTGTGCGCGAGGCGCGCAACTACCTCGACAGCCTGCCGCCGCCGTTCTTTCGTGCGCTCACGCATTATGCCGCCGACGGCTCCTACTCCTGGCACTGTCCGGGGCATTCGGGGGGTGTGGCCTTCTTGAAGAGCCCCGTCGGGCAGATGTTCCACCAGTTCTTCGGCGAGAACCTCCTGCGCGCCGACGTGTGCAACGCCGTCGAGGAACTGGGGCAGTTGCTCGACCACACCGGGCCGGTGGCCGCTTCCGAACGCAATGCCGCGCGTATCTTCCACTGCGACCACCTCTATTTCGTCACCAACGGCACTTCCACCTCCAACAAGATGGTGTGGCATTCCACCGTTGCACCCAACGACATCGTGGTGGTGGATCGTAACTGCCACAAGTCGATTCTCCATGCTATCATCATGACGGGGGCCATTCCCGTCTTCCTGACGCCCACACGCAACCATTACGGCATCATCGGTCCGATTCCGCTCGAGGAGTTCGAGCCTGCGTCGATCCAAGCCAAGATCGACGCGCACCCCCTCATCGACCAGGCCAACAGCCGCACGCCGCGCATTCTGACGATCACGCAATCGACCTACGACGGCATCGCCTACAACGTCGAGACCATCAAGCAAAAGCTCGACGGCGTCATCGACACGCTGCACTTCGACGAGGCCTGGCTGCCTCACGCCGCTTTCCACGATTTCTACGGCGACTACCACGCCATCGGCGAGGATCGCCCGCGTTGCGAGCACTCGCTCATCTTTTCCACTCAATCGACGCACAAGCTGCTCGCGGGCTTGTCCCAAGCCTCGCAGATCCTGGTGCAGGAATCGCGCACGCGCACGCTCGACCGCGACGTGTTCAACGAATCCTACCTCATGCACTCCTCCACCTCGCCCCAGTACGCCATCATCGCCTCGTGCGACATCGCCGCGGCCATGATGGAACCGCCCGGCGGCACGGCGCTCGTCGAGGAATCCCTCATGGAGGCGGCGGAATTCCGCCGCGCCATGCGCGACGTGGAAGCCGAGATCGGCGGCTGGTGGTTCAAAGTATGGGGGCCAGAGTATCTCGCCGCGGAAGGAATCGGCCAGCGCGAAGACTGGCTGCTGCGCCCCAACGAGCGCTGGCACGGCTTCGGCGCCGTGGCCGAAGGATTCAACATCCTCGATCCGATCAAGGCCACCATCATCACGCCGGGGCTGGACGTGGAGGGCGAATTCGACGAATGGGGCATCCCGGCCGGGGTCGTCACGCGCTACCTCGCCGAGCACGGCATCGTGGTCGAGAAAACGGGCCTTTATTCCTTCTTCATCATGTTTACCATCGGTATCACCAAGGGCCGGTGGAATACCATGGTCACCGAACTGCAGCAGTTCAAGGACGACTACGACGAGAACCGCAAGCTGTGGCGCGTGATGCCCGAATTCGTCGCCAAGCACCCGCAGTACGAGGACTGGGGGCTGCGCGACCTGTGCCAGCGCATCCACGCTTTCTACAAGGTGCACGACGTCGCGCGGCTCACCACCGAGATGTACACTTCCGAAATGGTGCCGGCGATGCGTCCGTCCGACGCCTTCGCCATGATGGCGCACCGCAAGATCGACCGCGTTCCGATCGACGAGCTCGAAGGCCGGATCACCGCCATGCTCGTCACCCCTTATCCGCCTGGCATCCCTCTGCTGATCCCCGGCGAGCGTTTCAACGCCACCATCGTGCGCTATCTGCGTTTCGCCCGCGACTTCAATCGACAGTTTCCCGGATTCGAAACCGATATCCATGGTCTGGTCAAGGACTCTGAAGGGGACTATCATGTCGACTGCGTGCGCACCTAGCGGCTGAACGTATCCTCCGCCGTGCGCGGACCAAAACGAAAAGCCCCTCGAAAAACCGTTGCGAGCGGCAGCAGGGTAAGGTGTCCGGGGCACAGTGCGACACCCATCACGAAGATGGGCGAGCATCCGGGCACACGGGAACGGCGCCATGCGGCCGCGCAGCAGCGCATTCGAGGAGCCCGAAGGGGAACGACATGCAGCGTTTCAGCGGTTTACCGACTACGGCGATGAGGATTCTTCTTGCTTGCGCTTTGTACGCAAAGCGCCTCTGCGCTTCCCTGGGCAGGAGCGGAATACGTACGCTATGCTTTCTTTGTTTGAGCAGCGTCGCTTTCGCTCAAACCCAAAAGCCTGCGCTCCTCATCGCCCACGTGATGCCCACCACGGGGCGTTTCGCCTTGCATGCCGAGGCCGACCGGCGCGGCGTGGAAATGGCGATCGAGGATTTCGGCGGTAAAATCCTGGGGCGCGACCTGGTTTTGCTCACACGTAACGCTACCACCGATCCGGCGAAAGCGGCCGAGATCGCCGAGTCGCTCATCACGCAGAACCGTATCGCCTTCATGGTCGGGGCGATCGACTCGGGCGTGGCCGCCGCCATGTCGGCAGTGTGCCAACGCTACGGCGTGATCTTCATCAACACCAACTCCTCGGCTCCCTCGGAAGCGGTGGAGAACGCCCATCGCACGAAATTCGTTTTCGATGCCAACGGCGCCAACTTCAACAAGGCGCTCCTGAAATACGCCCTCGATCGACATCCGCGTAAACGGGCCATCCTGCTCACCGAGGACAACGTCTGGGGGCACAGCAACGCCGCGGCCTCGCGCGGTTACATCGAGCGCTACGGCGGCAGCGTGGTCGAGGAGATCGTCGTCCCCGTCTCACTGCCCGATCCAGCCGGGCTTGCCGCGCGCATCGCGTCGATGGACATCGACGTCGTCGCCGTCAATCTGAGCGGCAACAACCAGATCCGCCTCTTCTCCCAGATCGACCCCGCGCTCTTCGAACGGCAGTCGTGGGTGGTGGGCGAGGTCGATTGGGAGGAACTCTATCCGGCGCCTGGCACGCCGCGGCCGCTCTTCGGCACCACCTGGGCGTGGAATCTCGACACGCCCGGCACGGCCGAGTTCGTGGCGCGCTACCGCCAGCGCTACGGCAACACGGTGCTCGATTATCCCGGTGACGTGACGCACGCCGCCTATCTGGCCATGCGTGCCCTGTTGCAAGCGATCGAGGCCGCGGGCACCACGCAGAACCACGCCGTGATCCGTACGCTCGAGACGATGCGTTGGAGCGCGCATGAGCGCATGCAGCACGACGACGCCTGGATGGATCCGGTGAGCCATCACCTGCAGCAGTCCGTCTATACCGCTACCTGGCGCCATGATCCCGTCAACCCCGCCGCCGGCATCGAAATCCTTGGGCACCTGAGCCCCGAAGAAGTGCGCTACGAGAGGGAAGATCATACTCGTCTCGAATCTTTCGATGAGACCCCGCTCTATACCCCCTGAGAGGAAGCCCATGACCCGCCCGCGCTTCGGCCTGATCGCTCGCATCGCCTGGCTGGTCCTCGCGATCGAGGCGCTCGCCTTCGGCGCGCTCACGGCGGTGTATCTCGATCGCTCGCGCACCATCATGGAGCGGCGCATCGAAGCTCAACTGCAGCGCGTCGGCCGCATGCTGCAGGAAGAAAACCTGCCGCTCAACGCGGTGGCCACCCCTTGCCTCATGTCCGACCTGATCGGCCTCGAATACCAGGGCGGATTCGTCTTGGGCGGCAACGGCCGGGTGATCGTCGCGAGCGACCCGTTTCTCCTGGGGAAGAAAGCCGAAGAAGTGCCGGGATTCGATCCTTCCTGGTTGAACGATGCCGCTCGCCCTCCGATCGAAGCGTCCTTCACGTCCGAGCGGCTCACTGCCGTCCTACGTCTGCGAGGGCCGCAAACCCCCATTCCCCTCTATACGGTGGTGCTCGATTTCGACACCGCCGAGTTGCGTGCCGCCAAACGCGAGGTGATCGCCTGGGGGACGGCCTTGTCTCTGGCCTTCCTCCTCTTCACATCGCTTGCCATCGTCTTCGTCGCGCACCGTCTCATCACGCGCCGGGTACAGCGCACCCTCAGGGCGCTCGCGCAGATCGAGGAAGGGGCGCTGGAGACGCGCATCCCGATCACCTACGCCGACGAATTGGGCGACTTGCAGCAGGGCATCAATTCGATGACGGAAAAACTCGCCGCCTACATCGCCGAACAGAAGCGGGCGCAGGCGCGCATCCGCCAGCTCGCTTTCTATGATCAGCTCACCGGCCTGCCCAATCGTATCGCCGCGCTCGAGCACCTACGGGAGATTTTACTGTCATGCCCGCAAGAGTACGGCGCATTGCTGCTCGTCGATCTGGACGACTTCAAAACGCTCAACGACACCTTGGGGCACGAAGCAGGGGACGAGTTGCTGCGCCAGATCGCCGAGCGCTTGCGTGTCGAATTCGAAAGCCAAGGGTTGATCGCCCGGGCCGGGGGCGACGAATTCCTGGTGATCCTGTCGCGGCTCGGAGCGACCGAAGAGCAGGCCAAGCAGCGCGTCGAGGTCGTTTTTTCCCGCCTGCGCGAGTCCCTTGCCCTTCCTTGTCGGATCGACCATGCCTCGGTGCGCACCACCGCCAGCGCGGGGGGCGCGCTGTTCCACGATGGTGATCCTGGGCTGGAAGAACTGCTCAAACGCGCCGACGTGGCGATGTATCACGCCAAGGCGAGCGGCCGTGACCGTCTCTGTTTCTTCGACGAAGAGATGGCGCGCGCCGTCCGCCGGAGAGCGGAACTCGAGCGGGATCTCGTCAAGGCGGTGGAGACGGGGCAATTCGTCCTTTACTATCAGCTTCAGGTGCGTGGTCCCAGTTGGCCGGTCGGCGCCGAGGCGCTGATCCGATGGCCGCATCCCGAACGTGGTTTGATCTCTCCGGCCGAATTCATCCCCTTGGCCGAGGAGACGGGACTTATCGTACCGCTTGGTTGGTGGATTCTCGAAAACGCCTGTCGGCAATTGGTGGCATGGGAACGCAAGGCGGAGACGGCAGGGCTTACGCTCTCGGTCAATGTGAGCGCGCGTCAGTTCTATCAGCCCGATTTCGTCGAGCGGGTGCTCGAAATCCTCGAGAAGACGGAGGCCGATCCTCGCCGCCTCAAACTCGAACTCACCGAGAGCACGCTCGCCTCCGATCTCGGCGGCATCATCGACAAAATGCGCGTCCTGAAACAACGGGGCATCGGTTTTGCCTTGGATGATTTCGGTACGGGATATTCCTCGTTGGGATACCTCAAACGCCTACCGCTCGATGAGCTCAAGATCGACCAGTCCTTCGTGCGCGACGTGCTCACCGATCCCAATGATGCCGCCATCGCCCGTACCATCGTCGCCTTGGCCGAAAGCCTCGGATTGCAAGTGATCGCCGAAGGGGTGGAAACGCCCGAGCAGTGGAAATTCCTCGCCGAACTCGGGTGCCCCGCCTATCAAGGCTACTATTTTGCTCGACCGTTGCCGATCGAGCAGTTCGAAGAAACCTTGCGGCAAATGCTGGCTCCTGCCTCCAGCGACGGGCAGGGAACGGTCAAATTCGAGGCCGGCGGTGGTACGTGACCACCACGGCCGGATACTCGTCGCTTTCTTCAGGTAACGCCTGACGGCCGACTTCGACGAAGCGCGTCCGATCCCACTCCGGGAAGAAGGCATCTCCCGGTGGCTCGGCGTCCACTTCCGTGAGTACCAGGCGATCGGCAAACGGCAGGGTCTGGCGATAGAGCTGCGCGCCGCCGATCACGAAGACGACCGGCTCATCGGCGAGCGCCGCCCGCGCGGCATCCAGCGACGGATAGACCTCGGCGCCCGGGGCCGTGAAAGAGGGATCGCGGCTCACCACCACATTGCGCCGATCGGGCAGGGGGCGGCCGAGCGATTCCCATGTCTTTCGCCCCATGAGTACCGCGTGCCCGGTGGTGAGCCGGCGGAAGTGCCGCAAGTCGGATCTCAGCCGCCACGGCAGTGCCCCGCCACGGCCGATCACCCCGTTTCGCGCCACGGCGGCGACGATCACCCACTCGCTCATACGGCCACCGGAGCGGGGATGTGGGGGTGCGGATCGTAGCCTTCCAGCGTGAAATCCTCGTAGCGGAAGGCAAAGAGATCGGTCACCGCCGGGTTGAGCTTCATCTTGGGCAATGGCCTTGGTTCGCGACCGAGCTGCAGCCGAGCTTGTTCCAGGTGGTTGAGATAGAGGTGGCAATCGCCGCCCGTCCAGATGAACTCGTGCGCCTCATAGCCGCAGACCTGGGCCACCATCAGGGTGAGCAGCGCATAGGAGGCGATGTTGAACGGCACGCCGAGAAAGACGTCGGCGCTGCGCTGATAGAGTTGGCAGGAGAGCCTGCCCTCGGCAACGTAGAATTGAAAGAGCGCATGGCACGGCGGCAGCGCCATCTGGTCCACCTCGGCGGGGTTCCAGGCCACGACCAGATGCCGGCGCGAATCCGGATTGGTCTTCAACCCTTCGACGAGGCGAGCGATCTGGTCGATGGTGCGCCCGTCCGGGGCCTCCCATCGTCGCCACTGTTTGCCGTAGACGGGGCCGAGCTCGCCGTGCTCGTCAGCCCACTCGTCCCAGATCGTCACGCCGTGTTCGCGCAGGTAAGCGACGTTGGTGTCGCCACGCAAGAACCACAGCAATTCGTAGATGATCGATTTGACGTGCAGTTTCTTGGTGGTGAGCAGCGGAAAGCCTTCACGCAGGTCGAAGCGCATCTGCCAGCCGAAGACCGACAAGGTCCCCGTGCCGGTGCGGTCTGCCTTGCGGGTGCCGTGTTCGAGGATGTGGCGCAGAAGGTCGAGATAGGGGCGCATCGCCGTGCCGCAACGAATTTTGACCGCCCATTTTAACGCAGCAAGGACGCGGAAACGGCACCCGGTAGCGTCGTGCGGCCTTCCCGCCCAGCAGAGCATATTCCCCGTGACTGGACAGGCACTCGTTCCATGTCTCCACACCCTCTGATGGGGTTTTATCCCTGAGCTAGTCGGTGTTATTCTTATCGAACTCGAAGCAGAGCCCCTTTTTCTCACGAGGTGAGACGAAATCGATGCACAACATAGAGCTCTATCGGGACGAGGCTCACCTGTGCGTGCTCCTCAACGAAAGCGAAGAGCTCGACGAAGGCGGCATTCACTCCAACCAGTACCTCATCCTGCATCAGGAGTTCGGCGTCCTGCTCGATCCCGGCGGTTTCGGCGTGATGGCCGACGTGCTCGAGGCGATGCTCGCTTACTGCGAACCGGAGCAGATCCGCTACATCATTCTGTCGCACCAGGATCCGGACATCGTCGGCGGCCTGGCTTCCTGGCTCGAGCTCACCCGCGCCACCGTCCTCATCTCGCGCCTATGGACGCGTTTCATTCCCCATTACGGCCTGCCGAGCACCGACCGCATCGTCGCCATCCCCGATACCGGAGCCCAGATCGATCTCGGTACCTCCGCCGTGCTCGATCTGATCCCGGCCCACTTCCTGCACTCGGAAGGGAATTTCCAGGTCTATGATCCACGGGCGAAGATCCTCTTTTCCGGCGACCTGGGAGCCTCCGAACTGAGCGGTACCGAAACGCAAGCATTCATCGAGACGCTGGCACCGCACCTGCCGCGCATCGAAGGGTTCCACCGCCGCTACATGGCGAGCAATCGGGCCATCGAGGCGTGGCGGCAGACCTTGGGCGATCGGGCGATCGAGTTGTTGGCGCCGCAGCACGGGCCGATCTACCGCGGGGCTGCCGTCCGCGAATTCCTCGCGTGGCTCGACGGTTTGGAATGCGGCGTCGATCTGCTTCAGCCAGGCGGAGTCTTTCGCCGATGAACCGCTTCGTCCCACCCGATTTCCTGCGCCTGCGGCGCGAGAGTCTGCAATCGATCATCGAGATCCTCGAGCACGAGACCCGTTTTCGCATCGGCTTTTCCGCCATGACGTCGGCGATCGAGCGTAGTCACCGTCGCTTGGCGGCAGCGCTCGAACATCCCTCGAGTGAAGGGGTCATCGAAGCGGAATCCCCACGCTCCCGCCTCGAGCGACTCGACCACATGGTCAGTCTGCTGCGCGAACTCCTCGACAAGGACGGTCGAGCCCAAACGGAGGCAATCTCTGCCTTGTTGCATCAATTCGAGCAAAGCACCGCCGAATTGATGCAGACCCTCGTGGAGAAGGATCTCATCGACCGGCAGCGCGCCGTGCTCGAGCGCATCATTTTCTCCTATGAACGCATTTCCCAATGGATGGAATTCCTCAAGGAGATCTTGACCGAGTTTTATGAGATTTTTCCCTTCGACGCCTTTTTCATCGCTTTCACCGAGAAACATGGCCTGACGCTCAAAGTATTTCACCCGACGACGATCGATTTCTCTACGCGAGAACGTTTGTTGCATCAAGTCTCGCAGCACGTCCTCGCCGCACTGGGAGAATCATCCGATGCCGTTTTCGATACCGAAGAGTATTTCCTCTCGACGAAGCACACCGAGGTGAATCCAGCCGATTCGCTCGTGTTGATCACCGAACGCGTACCCGAGCATCACACCAAGCTCGCCGGTATCCTCGGAGCGGCTTTTGGCATTCACGGAACGCTTTCGCCCCAGGAAGAAGCCGTCATCCGTTCGCTCTTGGCGATCGTCGTCATCGTGGTCGGTTCAAGCCGGGCGCTGGGACAATCCCTTGCCGAGCTCGAATACTATTCGCTGCACGACCCACTCACCAATCTCTACAACCGGCGGCATTTCCTCACCATGCTGCAATACGAGATCACGCGCAGCGAACGCCATCATCATGAGTTTTCACTCCTAATGGTCGACCTCGACGACTTCAAGGACGTCAACGATACCTTCGGCCATCCCGTGGGCGACGAGGCGCTATGCCAAGTCGGCAATCGACTCAAGGATAGTGTGCGGCCAGGCGATCTCGTCTGTCGCATCGGCGGGGATGAATTTGTCATCCTCATGCCCGAAACGAGCAAGGAGGAAGCCAAGCGCCTTGCCCGCATCCTCTGCGATCGCCTGCGTGAACAGGCTATTCGTGCCGTCAACCTCGAATTCCACCTCACCGCCTCGATCGGTATCGTCACCTATCCTTACGACGGCGTGAATGAGCAGGAACTGATGACCCGTCTCGACTTTGCCGCTTATGAAGCGAAGAAACGAGGCAAGAATGGCATCTTCCTCTACAGCGACATCGATCGTGGAGAGGAGGCGCAGCGCATCGCCCAGCACCGCCGCCAAGAAGCGGAGATCGTGCGGGCCGCTTTGCGCAAAGGGCGCATCGTCCCTTATTTCCAGCCCATCATCGAAACGGCGACCGGCAGGGTCGTCGCCTATGAGGTGCTCGCCCGCCTCATTGCCGACGATGGGGAGATCGTCTCCGCCGCCCGCTTCATCGATGCAATCGAGAAGTATGGCATGGGGCGTGAACTCGATCGTCGCATGATCGCTGCTTCCCTCGATACTTTGCGCCGACTTCCCGCCGAGTCGAAGGAAACCGCGCCGATGCTTTTCCTCAATCTCTCGGTGCAGGAGATCCAGAACCGCAACGTGCTGGCTTTTGCTTCTCGTCTCTGCTATCAATGGGAGATCGACCCCCATCGCATCGTTTTCGAGCTGCTGGAACGCGACGCGATTTCCGACATGGAGAAAATTCGCCGTTTCCTCGATACCTTGCGCAACAAAGGGTTTCGTTTTGCGCTCGACGATTTCGGCAGCGGCTACAACTCTTTTCACTACTTGCGTGAGCTGACTTTCGACTTCGTCAAGATCGACGGTGCCTTCATCCGCGGCATCGAGCACTCGAAGACCGACGAGGCGCTGGTACGCAACCTCGCTCGCCTATGTCGCGATCTCGGCATCCAGACGGTGGCCGAATTCGTCGAAAGCCAGAGGCTTCTCGAACAAGTGCGAGAATTGGGGGTGACCCATGCACAGGGGTATTACATCGGTTTGCCTCGTCCCGAGATGCTAGGGAAACGCTGAATAATCGGCTGCGCGGGCGAATCGCTGCGTTGCGCGGTGCTCGCTCCCTCGCCTATCTACTTGATATGTCTCGGTCGCTGCGCTCCGTGCGCCTTGCGCTTCATCCCGCTCGCTCATTTCTTCAGCGTCTCCCTAGCTCCCCCCGGAAAGGGTTGAAGTAACGGGGCTGCTTTGGGCTTCGGGGACGGCACGCGCAGCTTCGTCTGCGTGGGCTTTGCGCTCCCGCCAGATCAGGTGCAAGTTCCGGGTATAGATGAAGAGCCCGGTGATTTGGCCGATGATGAACACGGGGTCGGCGCGATAGATCGCATAGGCAAGCAACGTTGCCCCGCCGGCCAGGCTGAAATACCAAAAGGCGATTGGCATGACGCTGCGCCGTTGGCGTTCGCTGGCGAGCCATTGGACGAGAAAGCGCATCGAGAAAAGCGCCTGACCGAGCAGGCCGATGCCTAGCCAAATGAAGTCGGAATTCATTTTTGCCCTCCATTCTGCGAGGGAAAAGGTAAACGGCGGCGGTGCAGAAGCCACCACACGCCGAGGAGGTCGACCAGTCCGACCCATAGGCGATTACCGATGCCGTATTTCGAGGTGCCGTGCCGTCGGGGGCGGTGATGCACCGGCACTGAGACCACGCGCCCGCCCTCGCGTCGCACCAAGGCGGGCAGGAAACGATGGATGTGGTCGAAGTAGGGCAGGCGCAGAAAGAGCTCGCGCCGGATGAGTTTCACACCACAGCCGCTGTCGGGCACGCCATCGTGCAGCAGCGCCGAGCGGACCGCATTGGCGATGCGCGAGGACAGCCGCCGAATCCACGTGTCGTGGCGATCGACGCGATGGCCGATGACCATGTCCGGCGGGTTTGGCTCCTGCTGCACCAGGGTCCAGAAACGCCACAGATCGGCCGGGTCGTTCTGGCCGTCGCCATCGAGCGTCCCGAGCCATTCTCCCCGTGCGGCGAGCGCTCCCGTGAGCAGCGCCGCGCTCTGACCGGCGTTGCGTGCATGATGCAAGACGCGCCAGTTCGGCCCCTTCTTGGCGCAGAGATCTTGCAACACGGCCAAGGTGTCGTCGGTGCTCGCGTCGTCGACGAAGATCACTTCGAAATCGAGCTTGTCACCGAGTGCCGTGGCGATCTCCTCGGCGAGGGTGGCGACGTTGTCGCGTTCGTTGTGTACAGGAATGACGATGGAGAGGTCCATGAAGTTCATTCCGACGCGTCGTCGGCCTCGTCGTTGGAAGGGTTGGTGGATGCGTCACCGAAAACCGCCATGACGTCGGAGGCGGCGACCACGAGTAGAATCCGGCCGCGGTAGGGTTGCTGAAAAACCGGCGCAGCGAATTCAGAGGGCGGGGTGTTGGCGAAAGTCTCGATGATCAACCCATGAGGATGGTCTTTGGCCCAGGCGTGCAGACTCGACCAGGAAATCTCTTCGATCGGTTGCGTCAGACGACCGTAGAAATGAAATTGGTCGTGGTATTTACCGACGAAACCCACGGGGCGCCCCTCGGCCTGAGCTTGGGCGATGAAGCGGCTCGTAGGGCGTACGTCGTAATAAGGCGCTGCAGCACGACCCAGTCCCAGAGCGAGGATCACGAGCGACAGGACGGTGGTGCCCGCGAGCGACGATACCATCAAAGACAGTATGCGCCCGGGAGCCAGCCAGCCGAAAAAGGCTACGGCGGCGAGCGCAGGAATCGGCCACCAAGCGCTTTCGGCAATGAAAGGGGGAAGATGAGCCGGGGGCCGCAGACGAAGGAAGAGGAGCGCCGTTGCCGCGAGGAACGGCAGAAGCAAGGGGAAATGGTCGAAACGGGTGGCAAGTATCTCCCGCGTCGCGAGAGTGCGCGCGAGCAGGAGCGATACGGCCGGGAAGAGCGGCAGGAGGTAATGGGCTTGTTTGCCGCTGATGGCACAGAAGGCGACGAACGGGACCACTGCCCAAGCCAAGAGAAAGCGCTGCGCCGGGTCGGTTCGCCATTCGAGCCGCGAGAGCGCCCGCCAAGCGCTCGGCCACAGCAGCCAGGGGTAGAGGAGCAGCGGCAAGAGGGGGAAATACCACCACCAGGGGCGCCGGTGGGCAAAGGATTTGACGATGCGCCCGGCGCTCTGCCCCCAGAAGATCATGTGCGCGTACTCGGGGCCGCCGCGGATCGCCGCCGGCACCGCCCAGGCGAGCGCGATCGCCGCGCCCCCCAGGACGGCGAGCGCCAGGCGTCGGTACCAGCGCCCCAAGGGCTGTGCCAGAGGCCGCCACCACGGCCACAGCAGCGCCGCGGGCAGCACGTGCAACAACACCACCGGCCCTTTGGCGAGTACCCCCAAACCGATGCCCGCAGCCACCCACGTCCAGGCTCGACCATGACCCTGTGCTGCGTCCCACAATCCGTTCATTGCCAATAGAACGCAGACCGCGAGCAGCATGTCGAACATCACGGCCGGCGTGTAAGCGGCCCAGAGTCCCGCCCCCAGCAGAATCGTCCCGGCCAAAGGGGCGAGCATCGCTTCTTCCGCCCAGAGCCGCCGAGCGAGCCGTGCCGTGAGCAGCAATCCTGAAAAGGAGATTGCGGCCCCGGCCACGCGCGGCCACCAATCGTTGATCCCGAACAGGGCCCAGCCCAGGTGGAATATCCAGAAAAGCAGCGGCGGCTTGTGATGATAGGGTTCGCCGTTCAAATGCGGGACGAGAAAATCGCCGCGTGCGAACATCTCCCAGGCAACCCCGAGATAGCGCGTCTCGTCGATCGGCAGAAAAGGCAGAGAAACGAGAAACGTCAGGGTGAGTGCCGAGATGCCGACAAGCCAGCAGCCGAGATGGAGCGGCGACGTTTGCAAAGGAAAGGGGCGGCGCAGTAAGGCATCCATGGGAGCGAGATTTTAGTGAACCCTAGGTCAACGCCGCGTGAAATCCTCGAAAATCGGTAATCCCCCCTTTATAATGACGACATGGATGTTCTGCTCATCGAAGACAATCGGGATCTCGCGGGCAACCTCCTCGACCATCTCGAAGCGTGCGGTCATCGGGTCGATTGGGCGAGCGATGGTCTGAGCGGGCTGCATCTGGCCGCGAGCAAGCCCTTCGACGCCATCGTGCTCGACCTCGGCTTGCCCGGCCTCGACGGGATCGAGCTCTGCCGTCGCCTGCGGGAAGAAGGGATCGCCACACCGATCCTCGTGCTCACGGCCAGGGGTGAATTGGACGACAAGCTGCTCGGTCTGGAAGTGGGTGCCGACGACTATCTCGTCAAGCCCCTCTCGCTGCGCGAGCTCGAAGCGAGATTGCGGGCACACACGCGGCGGGCCGCAGGCGGCTTGGAACGACGACGCCTGCAAGTGGGTGACCTGATCCTCGATGAACGAACCCACCAGGTATCGCGACAAGGAAAGAAAATCGTCCTGGCCCCGTTCGATTACCAACTGCTGCGGCTCTTGATGCGCGCTTCGCCCGCCGTCCTGACGCGTGAGCGCCTCGAAGCCGCACTATGGGGAGACGATCCGCCCGACAGCGACGCGCTGAGAACCCACATCCATCGCCTGCGTCAGGCGATCGATCGACCGTTCGATGTTCCTTTGCTGCATACGGTGCCCCACGTGGGTTATCGTCTGGCCGTACCCGATGAAGAAACGCCCGCATAGCCTGCGCGTTCGGCTCATCGCCGCCTTTGCTTGCCTCGGGGTGGTTTTGGGGCCACTCGTCTCCGGCATCATGCTCTGGGTAAGCTACCAGCTGGAAGAGCGAGCGGTGATGGAGGTGGTGCAAGATCGCCTGACTAGCCTCATGGCGGCGCCAGAGAACTTTGCCTTGCGCCCGCATCCACGCCATCCCGAGGTCCTCGTCTTGTACGCTCTCGAGCTCGAAACTTTGCCAGATGCCATTTTTTTCCTGCCCGATGGCGTGCATGAATTCGAACTCGGGCGCAAAGCATGGATCGTGGGGTTTGCCTCCCTCGTGGATGGCCGGCGTTTTGCCGTGCTCCACGACATCTCCAGCATCGAGCAGCGCGAATGGGTGAGCGTATTCATCATGCTCGCCGGCACCGTGCTCGCCGGCTATGCAGCGCTGTGGTTCGGGTTCTACTTCTCCCGCCGTTTGCTCGCACCGCTCAATCGACTCGCCGAGCGTTTGAGCGTGGTACACGATTTTTCCCCCGAAATGCGACTGGCCGACGAGGACATGGACGAAGAGGTATTGGTGCTGGCACGGGCGCTCGAAGACTACCGGCAGCGCATGTTCGAGGCGCTCGTGCGTGAGCGGGATTTTTCGGCCGACGCGAGCCACGAATTGCGCACGCCGCTGACCGTGATCCGCCATGCAGCAGAGCTGCTCGCGTCAGATCCCTCTCTCTCGGAGCGTTCCCGGAGGGCCCTGGCGCGTATCGATCACGCGAGCGTACGGATGGCCGAGACCATCGAGACCCTCCTGCTGCTCGCGCGCGAACCGGAAGCGACGCGGGAGGAATTCGACGTGAGCGAAATCGTTCGCAATTGCCTTGCTCAGATCGAATTCACCCCACGAGACGGAGGCCCTGTCCTGCATTTCAGCGTCGAGGCGAACCCGACGCTGCATGGCTCGCCCCAGGCGCTCGCGGTGATCGTGACCAATCTGGTGCGTAATGCCCTACAGCACGCCCGCTGCCACCGGGTCGAGGTGAGCATCGATGCGCAGGGGGTGAATATCGAAGACGACGGGATCGGCCTTCCTGATCAGGACGTCGTGGCTCGAGCCCAGGCTCGTGGCCGTGGGTTGACGATCGTACGCCGGCTGTGCGAACGGGAGGGGTGGGTCCTGCACTTCGAGCGACCCGCTACGGGAGGCACCCGAGTCCGGGTCGCGTTTCCCCGGCCGGAGGAAGAAGATCCCGGCCGGGAATGATCAGGCGCGCGCGAGCGGCTTGTAACGGACTCGCCGCGGGCGGGCGGCGTCTTCGCCGAGGCGCTTTTTCTTGTCCTCTTCGTATTCGCGGTAGTTGCCCTCGAAGAAGGTCCACTGCGAGTCGCCTTCGGCCGCGAGGATGTGGGTGCAGATGCGGTCGAGGAACCAGCGGTCGTGGCTGATCACCAGCGCACAGCCGGGGAATTCGAGGAGCGCTTCTTCGAGCGCTCGCAGTGTTTCCACGTCGAGGTCGTTGGAGGGTTCGTCGAGCAGCAGCACGTTGCCGCCCTGGATCAGGGTCTTGGCGAGGTGCAGCCGTCCACGCTCACCGCCCGAGAGCTTGCCCACGGGTTTTTGCTGATCCGCCCCCTTGAAGTTGAAGCGGCCGAGGTAGGCCCGGCTGGGCATCTCGAAGGCGCCGACCTTGAGGATGTCGAGCCCACCGGAGACTTCTTCCCACACCGTCTTGTTGGGATCGAGCCCTTCGCGGGATTGATCCACGGCGGCGATCTTCACCGTCGGGCCGATCTCGATCGTGCCGGCATCGGGCTGTTCCTTGCCGAGAATCATGCGGAAAAGGGTAGATTTGCCCGCGCCGTTGGGGCCGATGATGCCGACGATCGCCCCCTTGGGTACGGAGAAGGAGAGGTCGTCGATGAGCAGCCGATCGCCGAAGCCTTTGCTCACGTGGTGGAATTCGATCACCTTGTCGCCGAGCCGCTCACCGGGCGGAATGAAGATCTCTTGGGTCTCGTTGCGGCGCTGGTATTCGATCGAGGCGAGCTCCTCGTAGCGCGCCAGACGCGCCTTGGATTTCGCCTGCCGCCCTTTGGGGTTTTGGCGCACCCATTCGAGCTCTTGCTTCATGGCTTTGAGGCGAGCGGCTTCGGCCTTGGCTTCTTGCTCCAGGCGCTTTTCCTTCTGCTCCAGCCAGGAAGTGTAATTGCCCTTCCAGGGAATGCCCTCGCCGCGGTCGAGTTCCAGAATCCATTCCGCGGCATTGTCGAGGAAGTAACGATCGTGCGTGACGGCCACCACCGTGCCGGGAAAACGCACGAGGTACTGCTCGAGCCACTCGACCGATTCGGCGTCGAGGTGGTTGGTGGGCTCGTCGAGCAGCAGCATGTCGGGCTTGGAGAGCAGGAGCTTGCACAGCGCCACGCGCCGTTTCTCGCCGCCGGAGAGGTTCGCGATCTTGGCGTCCCAGGGGGGCAGGCGCAGCGCGTCGGCGGCGATCTCCATCTGGTTTTCGAGGTCGCTGCCGGCGCTGGCGAGGATGGCCTCGTATTTGGCCTGCTCTTCGGCGAGTTTCTCGAAGTCGGCGTCGGGCTCGGCATAGGCGGCATAGATCTCCTCGAGCTTGCGCCGCGCCTCGATGAGTTCGCCCAGACCCTCTTCGACTTCTTCGCGCACGGTTTTTTCCGGGTCGAGCTGGGGTTCTTGCGGCAGGTAGCCGATGCGAATACCGGGCTGCCATTGCACTTCGCCATCGTACTCTTTGTCGACGCCGGCCATGATGCGCAGCACGGTGGATTTGCCCGCGCCGTTCAGACCCAATAGCCCGATCTTGGCGCCGGGGAAGAAGGAAAGCGAGATGTCCTTGATGATCTGGCGCTTGGGGGGAACGACCTTGTTCACCCGAAGCATGGACATGACATACTGAGCCATGACACTCCTGCGAAATTACGGTTCAATGGGCCATTGTACCCGAAATGCCCACCGGGGTTTCCCCAGTGCTCGGGGCGGACGGTTTCTCGGCCTGTTCTTCCGGTGGGGCATTGTCGGGAAGATAGGCGATGATCTGGCACAGCACCGCGGCCAGATAGGGGATCGCCTGCAGCATGAGGATGGAGACCCAGAGTTTGACCTCCAGATCGAGCAGCCCCCGCTTGGCTATGAGTACCCCTGCACCCAATAGGATCGTTGCGAGCAGCCCGAGTTCCTCACGGATGGGACCGAAGAAGGCAAAGGTTCCCTTGGCGCGCCAGCCTTTGGGGGTGCGCACGAAGGTGCCTTTTTTCTGGAAGAGCCCGGCGAAGACGCCGCGCGCGATGGTGTGCGCCAAGCCGACCGAGAGAATCGATGCGCCGAGGATGTCACTCCAGCGCGTGTGCATGGTGCGCCGGTAGAGGACGGGCCCGAGTGCGGTCTTGAAGGCCATGAAACCGAGCACGGGCATGGCGAGCGAGGCGACCGGCAGGGCGAAGGTTTTGGGGAAGTGGATCATGCCCAGCGTCCAGTAGATGGAGGCGAGCGCGAAGACGAGGTGCAGGGCATCACCGAACCAGGCGAACCAGCCGGTGAGGAAGTGGTAGCGCTGAGCGAAGTTCAGCTTCGAGGGTCGCAGCCCCAGGAGCTTGGGCAAGTGGGCCTTGAGGATCTGCATCGCACCGAACGCCCAGCGGAAGCGCTGCGACTTGATGGCGGCGAAGTCCGAAGGGGTGAGGCCACGGCCGAAGATGTGATCCACGTAGCGGGTTTCGTAGCCGAGCTCGATCAGGCGCAGGCCGAGTTCGGTATCCTCGCAGATGCACCATTCCGACCAGCCGCCGACTTCCTCCAGGGCCCGGCGGCGGATGAGCGTCATCGTACCGTGCTGGATCAGGGCGTTGCGTTCGTTGCGGTGGTGCATGCCGATGCGGAAGAACCCTTCGAACTCCCAGTTGCACATGCGCTGGAAGAAACTGTGTTCGAAGTCGCGATGCGCCTGCGGCGCCTGGACCACCGCCACCTGAGGGCTGTCGAGGAAGTGCGGCACGAGTCGGGCGAGCCAATCGGGTTCGACGACGTAGTCGGCATCGACTACACCGATGATCTCGGCGCGCGGATCCGTCTGCTTTAGGGCGAAATTGAGCGCGCCGGCCTTGAAGCCGGGCCACTTCGGCAGGTGGAAGAAGCGGAAACGCGGCCCGAGCGTGGCGCAGTGCGCCTCCACCGGCTTCCACAGGGCTTCGTCGGTGGTGTTGTTGTCGACGACGATTACCTCGAAGTTGGCATAATCGAGCCGGGCGAGCGAGTCGATGGTGGCGATCACCATCTCGGGCGGCTCGTTGTAGCAGGCGAGGTGAATGGAGACGAAGGGCTGCTGCTCGGGCGGCAGAGGCTCACGTGGGGTGAAGCGCCGTCGCCATTGTCGCTTGAAGAGCACCTCGCCGAATTCGAACCCGTGCGACAGCAGCACGGCGATGGTCATGAGGGTGGCAAAGATGAGAAAGACGAGACCGACGAGATCGCCCCGCGAGAGGTAATAATCCTTGGGCAGATAGACGCCGACCACGAGCACGGCCGCGGAGAGTTGAACCAGCCCCATGAGCCACAGGCGTCCGAGCACGTTCCAGCTACCCAAGGCAAAGGCGATGAGGAACATGGGCACGGCTGCGACCGCCACCGCCAGCCGCGCTTTTTCTTGCCAGCGTACGTCGCTCACGATGAGACCGTCGAGAGAATACTTGAGCTGACGATCGGCGTCGAACATGCCCCAGTAGGAACCCGCCCAGCCCTCCACGGCGACTTTCCAGGGCTGATCGAACGCCTCCATGATGAAGTAATCGAGGAAGGCGGAACGTGGATCGGCGAGGAATCCGCGCACGAAGCGCACGGCGTCTTCGAGGGTGGCGCGGGCGTATTCGTCCCCGCCCATGAGGTTGGGCATCACTTCACCCTTGGTGGGCCAGCCGATCTCGCCAATGACGATGGGCTTCTTGGGAAATCGCTGCCTCAGCTCTTCGTATCGGCTGAAAGCGTATTCGAGCGCCCGTGCAGAGGAGATGCCCTCGTGATAGGGCAACAGGTGCACCATGAGGTAATCGACGTGGTCGACGAGCTCGGGGTTGGCGAGCCAGACGTGCCAAGGTTCGGCGGTGGAGACCGGAGGACGTTGTCCTTTGCGGAACTGGCGGCGGATGTCGGCGCGCACGCGGTCGAGATAGGACGCCATCTCGGCCACCGTCATCTCCTTGCGCAGCAGCGCTTCATTGCCCACCACGATGCGTTCGATGTTCTTGTGTCGCTTCAGGAGCGCCAAGCCTTCGCTAATCTCCCGCTCGGAGAGTTCCTTGTCGGCCGAGACCCACAAACCCATGGTGACGGTAAAGCCTTTTTCTTCGGCCAAGGGATAGATCGAGGGGACATCGGTGACGCCGTAAGTACGGATGCGGCGAGTGTACTTGCTCAGGATGTCGAGGTCTTCGGCGACCTGTTCAGGCGTGGGGTACTTCTTCTCGAAGGGAGACTGGTCACGACGGAAAGGGGTGTAGGCGAAGCCGCCGATCTCGCCCGAGACGCCGGGCATGGCATCGCCCCGCGCCTGCCATTCCCATAGTTTGAAGGTTCCGAACATCACGAGCAGAGTAAGGACGAGGGCGACGAGCGCCCGCCAGAAGAGATGGAGTTTTACGCTCACTGCATCGATCCGTGGTACGGGGGGATAACGGGCGATTTTACGGCTTCCCGTGTGGAATTGGCCGGGGCGATGAGAAAATGTTTGTTTCCTGGTGGATGTAGACGGCGAACCGGATGACGAAGAAGAGTGGATGGCGCACCTTGGTGCGCGGCTGGTTCTTGGGTGCGATCCTGGTGGGGCTCGCCTGCCTATGGGTACGCTTCGGATGGCTGGAGGCGCAACTCGCGCCGGCGGCCTGCGGCGGCAAGTGGGTGCCCGGAGGAGGAGTTGCCTGTGCAGCCAAATTCCTGTTGGTTCAGGCGTTTCTCGAGGAACGCATCGGTTGGGTGGCCGTGTTGTGCGCGGCCCTCTCCCAGCTTCGTGGATCGCGCCGCTGGGCGGTGGCGGCGCTGTGGCTCGGCGTGGCGGCCACGGTGTTCTATGCCGCCACGCCGGGAGTCATTGCGGTGCTATGGGCTTTGCCGCGGCTGTGGTTCTGCGATGCGCCGCGTGGATGGCGCGCGCGAACGTCATCGCCGTGAGTCCCCACAGCAGTGCCTGGCCGTTACCCGGTTCTTCCAGCCAGCGGTAGAGGCCAAAGGCGAAGAGAATCCAGGCCCAGAGCCGCTCTTCGGCGCTCACCTCCCATGCGCGGCGCCAGGCAAAGAGCGCGAGCGGCAGATAGAGCGCAGTGGGAAAGTCGCGGTAGCGGCCGTCGACCACGAGCCAGACGGAGGCCACGGCGGCGCAAAAGAGCAAGAGCCGCAGCGCGAGCGCGACGTACTTGGACGCAGTGGTTTGGGAAGGCAGACGCGGTGTCACGGCAAGCCGGGCGCCGAGGAGGAGCGAGGCGAGTCCGATTGCGCCGAGCACCGCCCATTCCATGGCGTCGCGGTAGGCGAGCAGGGCGTGTTCCCACTGCCACATCGCGATGAGTCCGAGCACGGCGCCAGCGAGCGCATACCACGCGTGCTCGCGTCCGCTCGCGGCTCTTGGCGCGGCCATGAGGAGCAGCAGCGCCGCGCCCATGCCCGCCCAGGCGAGCACCGGCCAGAATGACGCGCGTTCGGCGATCGGCCCCGTAAGGGGGAATTTGGGCGCGAGCGAAGTGTCGAGCATCCCCCAGTGGCCACCGACGGTGCCCTCCAACCAGCGCTTCCAGGGCTGGTCCACCGCTTCGATGAAGTTGTACTGCCAGCCATGACGCTCCGCCAAGGCCAGGAACTCGCGCACGTAGCGCGCCTGGTTCACACGCGAAGGGATCGCTCCTTCGCGCTGGCGTCCGGCACTGGGCCAGCCGGTCTCACCGATCACCACCGGTTTGGTCAGCAAGGTGCGGGCAAGCGTCCTGATGCGTACGAGATGATCGATCGCCGCCTCGATCGGCTGAGGGCGGTCTTCCCAGTAGGGCAGGATGTGGATGGTGGCACGATCGACGTGCGGCTCGAGCGCGCTGCGATGGCGCAGCCAGAATTCCCAGACGTCGGCGTAGGTCACCGGCACGCGGCTGCGCGCGCGGGCTTCTTCCAGCCAGCGGCCCATCGCCTCCGGGCTTTGCTCGCGGCGCAGCAGCACTTCGTTGCCGACGATGAGCATCGTCACGACGTCGGCGTTGGCATTGGCCACCTCCAGTGCGCGCTCGAGCTCATGGCGGTTCTTGTCGTCGTCGCGCCCGATCCATGCCCCCAAGAGCACGGTGAGCCCGAGTTCGCGTGCCACTTCGGGGACCCGATCCAGCCCTTGGTCGACCGAGTAGGTGCGCACGCAGCGGGTGACGGCGGCGAGCGAGCGCAGATCGGTGGCGATTTCTTCGCGAGTGAGTTTCAGGTCTTTCTTGAACGGGGTGTAGCCGTCGCGATAGTAGGGAGCGTAAGAGACGCACTGCATGCGCGGGTCGGCGAGCGGCGAGGAGGGCAGATCGATGGGACGACTCTCGTGCCAGTACCACCCCAGGAGGGCGGCGAGCACGAGCGCCGTGAGAGCGAAATACCGCCGTAAAGGCGCCTGCGCGGCAGAGAGCATGGTTCAGACCGAGAGGAGTGCATCATAGGCGCGCGCCGTGAGCAGCTCGGGAAGAGGCGCGTCTTCGTCGGGCAGCAATTGCAGGAGCCAGACCTCGTAGGGCGCTTCGTTGAGTCGCTCGGGTCGTTCGCGGGGCTCTTCGTTTACCGCGACCACGGTGGCGGGGAAAGGGCAGAGAATCTCGGAAGCGACCTTGACCGATTCGACGACGGCGAGCACGTCTCCGGCTTCGAGATGCTGGCCAGGCTCGGGCAATTGCACATAGACGATGTCGCCGAGCTCACGCTGGGCATGATCGGTGATGCCTAGAGTGTAAATTCCATCGTCTTCGCGGCGCAACCACTGGTGGCTGGGAAGGTACAGACGGTCGTCGGGAGAGGGATTCATCACGGGCTCCGGGGCAAGCTGCAGGGGCGCCAAATTAGCATCAAGTGCCCAAAGGGGCAAGGAATTTTTCCGCAAACGTCTAGCCAAAGCAAGAGAAAGCAGGTAAGGTCTTGGATACGTCGGTCGATACCGGCGTGCTCTACACGACAGCGGAAAGGAAAGATCATGAATCAAGCAGCAAAAGCGGGCGATACCGTCCAGGTCCATTACACCGGCAAGTTCGACGACGGCTCGGTGTTCGATAGCTCGGCCGGGCGCGACCCGCTCGAATTCACCGTCGGCTCCGGTCAGGTGATTCCCGGTTTCGAACAAGCCGTGGAGGGCATGGCCGTGGGGCAGACGAAAACCGTCACCATCCCGGCGGCCGAGGCCTACGGCGATCGCGTGGCCGAGGCGGTGTTGCAGGTGCCGCGCGAGCAGCTGCCGCCGGATCTCGAGCCGGAAGTGGGACAGCAGCTGGTGATGCAATCGCGTGACGGTCGGCAGATCCCCATCGTCGTCGTCGAAGTGACCGAAGATTCGATCACCATCGACGCGAACCACCCGCTCGCCGGGCGCGACCTCACATTCGAGATCGAGCTCGTCGCCGTTCAGTAAGCGGCTTTACGGCGGGCGAAGGGTGGATGCGATGAAAGTGGATCTCCATTGCCATTCGCTCGTCTCGGACGGGGTGCTCACCCCGGCCGAGGTGGTTCGTCGCGCCGCTGCGAACGGCGTGGCGTTGCTCGCACTCACCGACCACGACGAGACCGCCGGCTGCGCCTCGGCTGAGGCAGAGGCGCGCCTGTGGAGCATCTCTTTCGTGCCGGGGGTGGAGATCTCGGTGTCGTTCGCCGACGAGACGATCCACGTGCTCGGCCTGGGCATCGATCCCGACGATCCTGCCCTCAGTGAAGGCTTGCAGCGGGTGCGATCGGGGCGCGACGCGCGGGCGAAGCGCATCGCCGAGGAGCTCGAGCGCCATGGCATCCATGGTGCATGGGAAGGCGCCCTTCGCTTCGCCAAGAATCCGGCCTTGGTGAGCCGCGCGCATTTCGCCCGCTATATCGTCTCCCTCGGTCTGATGCGCTCTGTCTCGGAAGTTTTTGAGTACTACCTCGCCAAGGGCAAGCCCGGCTACGTCCAACACGAGTGGGCCGTGCTCGAAGAGGCGCTCGCCTGGATCCACAGGGCGGGCGGGGTGGCGGTGCTGGCCCATCCGGCGCGCTACCGCCTCTCGACCTCGCAGTTCGCAGAGCTGCTACGGCGCTTCGATGAAGCAGGGGGCACGGCCATCGAGGTGAGTTCCGGTTCCCACGGCCCCGACGACATGCGCCGCTGGGCGCACGTGGCGCGCCAATGGGGCTTTGCCGCCTCGCTGGGGTCCGATTTTCATTCTCCAGGAGAATCGCCCGTCGAACTGGGCGCGGCGCCTCCCTTGCCGCCCGACCTCACGCCGGTGTGGCAGCTGCTCGAATGCGCGCTATAATGTTTGATTATGGCGCAAATTCTCTCCATTCATCCCGTCGATCCTCAACGCCGACTCGTCGACCTCGTCGCGCGTCAATTGCGGCAAGGCGCGGTCGTGGCCATGCCCACCGACTCGAGCTATGCCCTCACCTGTCATCTGGGGGACGTCGAGGCGATCCGGCGCATCCGCCGTATTCGCGACATGGACGAGTCGCAGCCGTTTACCTTGCTGTGCCGCGACCTCTCCGAGCTGGGCAACTATGCCCGGGTGGATAACCGCGTCTTTCGCCTGCTGAAGGCCAACACCCCTGGTCCCTACGTCTTCATTCTCGAGGGAACGCACGATCTTCCCCGGCGCATCCTGCACCCCAAACGGCGTACGATCGGCTTGCGTGTGCCGCAGCACCGCGTGGTACAGGCGATCCTCGAGGCGCTGGGCGAGCCGCTCTTGAGCACCAGTCTGATCCTGCCCGGTGAGGAAGAGCCTTTGCCCGATGCCGAGGCGGTGGCCGAGCGCATCGGCAAGCTGGTCGACGTGATCGTCGACTCCGGGGAAACCTGCCGCGAGCTCACCACCGTGGTCGATCTCACGGGCGAAGCGCCGCGCATCGTGCGCCTCGGGGCGGGCGATCCCACCCCATTTATCGTCGAATGAACGCCTTTCTCGCCGATCTCACGCTCTGGGCGCTGCCGGTGCTGCTGGCGATCACCTTGCACGAGGCGGCGCATGGATACGTCGCCCGGGCTTTCGGCGATCCCACCGCCGAGCGTGCCGGGCGCATCTCGCTCAATCCACTGCGTCACGTCGACCCGGTGGGCACCCTCCTCGTGCCGCTGGGCATTCTCCTGTTGTCACTGCTCACCGGCGCCGGAGCGCTGCTCTTCGGTTGGGCGAAACCGGTGCCGGTCGACCCTTCGCGCTTGCGTCATCCCAAGCGCGACATGTTCTGGGTGGCGGGCGCAGGGCCCGGCATCAATTTGGCGATGGCCCTCGGATGGGCCTTGCTCTTCAAGCTCTCGCTCACTTTTCTACCTCCCTTCTGGGCAGTGCCCCTCGCGCGCATGGCCGATGCCGGCATCTCGATCAACGTCGCCCTCATGGTATTGAACCTCCTGCCGCTGCCGCCGCTCGACGGCGGTCGCATGCTCGTGAGCGTATTGCCGCCGCGTCCGGCCTGGGCCTTGTCGCGGCTGGAGCCGTACGGCATCGCGATCCTGCTGGTGGCCATGATCAGCGGGGTGGGCTCCTCCATCCTGTGGCCGATGTTCGTCGCGGTACGCAGCACAATTCTCGCGACGATCGGCTTTTAGCACCTTCGAATCCTACGAACCGTAAAGGCGAAAAAACCATGTATGCTGAAAGGGTCCTTTCGGGAATGCGTCCCACTGGGCGCCTCCATCTGGGGCATTATCACGGCGTGCTGAAAAATTGGGCCCGCCTGCAGTATGAATATCCTTGCCTTTTCTTCGTGGCCGACTGGCATGCGCTCACCACGACCTACGACCAGCCCGACGTGATCTCGCAGGCCACCTGGGAGATGCTCATCGACTGGCTGGCAGCGGGCATCGACCCGAACCAGGCCACGCTCTTCATCCAGTCCCGGGTGCTCGAGCATGCCGAGCTGCATCTGCTGCTTTCCATGATCACGCCGCTCGGCTGGCTCGAGCGGGTACCGACCTACAAGGATCAGCTCGAAAAGCTCTCGCACAAGGATCTCACCACCTATGGATTCCTCGGCTATCCCTTGCTGCAGGCGGCCGACATCCTCATCTATCGCGCCAATCTCGTGCCGGTGGGCGAGGACCAGATCCCGCACGTGGAATTCACGCGCGAAGTGGCACGCCGCTTCAACCATTTCTACGGTCGTGAGCCCAATTTCGAGGAAAACGCCAAAGAGGCGGTGAAGAAACTCGGCAGCAAGCGCGCCCGGCTCTACCTCGAGTTGCGTACCCGTTTCCAGCAGGAGGGCGACACCGAGGCGCTCGCACAGGCCCGCGCCCTCCTCGAGGAAGCGCAGAGTTTGTCCCTGGGCGACCGTGAGCGGCTCTATGGTTATCTCGAGGGCTATAGCAAGCACATCCTGGTGGAACCCCAAGTGCTGCTCACCGAGGCATCCCGCATGCCCGGCCTCGACGGGCAGAAGATGTCGAAGAGCTATGGCAATACGATCTATCTGCGTGAAGACCCCGAATCGATCACGCGCAAGGTGCGTACCATGCAGACCGATCCGGCGCGGGTGCGCCGCACCGATCCCGGCGATCCGGCACGCTGCCCGGTATGGCAGTTCCACAAAATCTACACCGATGCCGAGGTGCACCAGTGGGTGCAGGAAGGCTGCCGCAGCGCCAAGATCGGCTGTCTGGAATGCAAGCAGCCCGTGCTCGAGGCCATCCTCGCAGAACAGGCGGAGATGCGCGAGCGGGCGCAGCCCTATGTAGAGAACCCTGGTCTCGTGCGCAACGTCGTCGCCGACGGCTGCGAGCAGGCGCGCAAGCTCGCCCAGGCGACCCTGCGCGACGTGCGCGAAGCGATGGGGTTGGATTACACGTGAGCATGGATGAAATTCTGGCCACCGAGGCGCCGATCGCGCGCGTCTACGGCGAGCCGCTCACCGCCGTGCCGGAAGATCTCTTCATTCCGCCGGAGGCGCTGCGTGTCTTTCTCGAAACCTTCGAGGGGCCGTTCGACCTCTTGTGGTATCTCATCCAGAAGAACCGGCTCGACGTGCGCGACATCCCGGTGGCGCGGCTCACCGAGCAGTATCTCGCCTACGTGGAGGCGATGCGCCGCTTCGACCTCGATCTGGCGGCCGACTACCTCTTGATGGCGGCTACGCTCCTCGAGATCAAATCGCGCTCGCTGCTGCCGCGAGCCCCTTCGGTGCTCCAGGAAGACGAGGGCGGCGATCCCCGGGCCGAGCTCATGCGCCGCCTGCTCGAATACGAACGCATCAAACGCGCGGCGCGCCTCTTGGGCGAGCATCCGCGGGCGGGACGCGATTTTCTCTGGGCCGGGCCGATCGAGTGGGGGCATACGCCGCAGCGGCCGCAGCCGGAGGCGAGCCTGGATCGACTCCTCGACGCCTGGACGGGAATCCTGCAGCGCCTGCGGCTCGAGCGCCGGCACGAAGTCGCCGCCGAGGCCATTTCGGTGCGCGAGGCCATGAGCCGCGTGCTGCGCCGGCTGCATCATGCCGCGGGAGCGCTCGCGTTCTCCACGCTGATCGAACCGGAGCAGGGGAGGCTGGGCGTGGCCGTCACCTTCGTGGCCGTGCTCGAGCTGTGCAAGGAAAGGGCCTTGCACCTGGAACAGCGCGAGCCCTTCGCGCCTCTTTGGGTGCGCTCGGCCGAAGCGGCACCGGAAACCGAACCCCTGGCGCTCGAACCATGACGACGGGCCCCTTTTCGACCAAGCGCATCGTCGAGGCGGCGCTGCTCGCGGCCGACGAGCCGCTGACGCTGGACGTCCTGCGCCGGCTCTTCGAACCCGATCCGGGAGCGGACATCCTCGCTTCGGTGCTCGCCGACTTGCAGCAGGAGTGGAGCGGCAAAGCGGTGGAGCTGGTCTGCACGGCGAGCGGCTGGCGTTTTCGTACGCGCTCCGAAATCCAGCCCTGGCTCGACCGGCTAAGGGCTCAGCGCGCGCCCACCTACAGCCGGGCGGTGTGGGAGACCTTGGCCGTGATCGCCTACCGCCAGCCGGTCACGCGCGGCGACATCGAGGCGATCCGCGGCGTGACGGTGTCGACGCAGGTGCTGCGCACGCTGGAGGGACGAGGCTGGATCGAAGTCGTGGGGCATCGCGACGGCCCAGGGCGGCCGGCGCTCTATGCCACCACGCAGCGCTTCCTCGACGATCTGGGTTTGCGCCACTGACGGAACTGCCCCCGCTCGCCGAGCTCGAAGCGATGCTCGAACCCCTGCAGGGAGTGCATGACAAGGATGAAGATGAAGACCAAGGAAGTTGAAACGCCTCGCGCTGCGCCGCGGCGCACCCGTGCGCACAAGGACGCTCCGGCGCCGGCCGCCTCGACCGAGGCACCGCGCGAACGGGTGCAGAAGGTACTCGCGCGCATGGGACTCGCCTCGCGCCGCACGATCGAGGAGTGGATCGTGCAGGGGCGGGTGGCGATCAACGATCGACCGGCGCGATTGGGCGATCGGGTAGGGCCGGGCGACCGGATCAAGGTCGATGGCAAGCTCCTCGCCTGGCGGCCGGGGCGCGAAATCCCGCGCGTGCTGCTTTATCACAAACCCGAAGGGGAGATCGTCTCGCGCGAAGATCCGGAGGGGCGCCCCTCCGTGTTCGATCGCTTGCCGGCGCTGCGCAAGGGGCGCTGGATCGCGGTGGGGCGGCTCGACTTCAACACCTCGGGCCTGCTCATCTTCACCGACGACGGTGAGCTCGCCAACCGCCTGATGCATCCGCGCTACGAGCTGGAGCGGGAGTACGCCGTGCGCATCATCGGCGAGCTCACGCCGCAGCAGATCGAGGAGCTCACCGGCGGCATCACCCTGGAAGACGGCCCGGCGCGTTTCGAATCCCTCGTCGATGCGGGCGGCGAGGGGACCAACCATTGGTACCACGTCATCATCAAGGAGGGGCGCAACCGCGAAGTGCGGCGCATGTTCGAGGCGCTGGGCTTTACGGTGAGCCGTCTCATTCGCGTGCGCTATGGTCCCGTGGCGCTGCCGCCGCGGCTCAAGCGCGGCATGTGGATGGAACTGCCGCCGGAGTCGGTGGTGCAGACCTTCGGGCTGACCCCCTCCGAGACGAAGCGAACGAACCCCCGTGCAGGAAAGATCCCACGTCCGCGCACTACACCGCGCCCCTCCACTACTCATCGTTCGAAGAGGTGACCATCGATGGCTGATCGTCGACTACAGGTCTTTTATACCGTCGTCAAGGCGGGATCCTTCACCAAGGCGGCGGAGCGGCTCTTCATGACGCAACCCGCCGTCACGTTCCAGATCAAGCAGCTGGAGGAGCATTTCAACACGCGGCTGCTCGAGCGTGGCCACGGCAAGCTGAAGCTCACTCCAGCCGGCGAGATCGTTTTCGCCTATGCTGAAAAGATGCTCTCGCTCGACGAGGAACTCGAGACGCGCGTGGCCGAACTCACGAGCGAGCTCTCGGGGCTACTCTGCGTCGGCGCGTCGACCACGCTGGCGACCTGGTGGATGCCGCGCGTGATCGAGGAGTTCAAGCGAGCCCACCCGCGCGTGATTCCGCGGCTGGTGGTAGGCACTTCGCAGCTCACGCAGCAACGGGTGCTCGAACGCGACCTCGATCTGGGATTCATCGAGATCGCCACCAAGGAACCCGGTTTGGAGCAGGAGGAAATCGGCCGGGACGAACTATGGGCGATCTTCGCTCCGAACCATCCTCTGGCCAAGGGAAAAGGCAAGCCCGTACGCGCCGAGCAGCTCGCGAAGCATCCGTTCATCCAGCGCGACCCGGGCAACGGCATTCGCGAGATCGCCGAGGCGTTTTTCGCAGCATCGGGGATCTCGCCCGAATCGTTGGAAATCGCCGCCGAGATCGGAACGCTGCAAGGGGTGAAACATCTCGCCGCTGCCGGCATCGGCGTGGCCATCGCTTCCCGCGCGGCCTTGCTCGAAGAGCTGCGTACGGGGCAATTGGCCGCCGCACCGCTCGATCCGCCGCAATATACGCCCTTCGAACTGATCCTGCCCAAGGATCGTTTTCGCTCGCGACTCATCATGACCTTCGCCGATTTCGCCCGGGAGCGTATCCAGACCATGGAACGGCAGCTGCCCTCGGCCGAATTCTTCTTCGGACGCTGATGGCCAAGGCACGCACCGTCTTCGTCTGCCGCGAGTGCGGCGCGCGTTTTCCCCGCTGGCAGGGGCAGTGCAGTCAATGTCAGGCGTGGAACACGCTGGAGGAAACGCGCGAGACGAACGACTCAGGGCCGACCCTGCATCGGGCCATCCAACGCCCAGCGGCGCTCGCGGCCGACGCGGGCTCGGGCTTGGTCACGCTCGATCGCATCGAGCGCCGCCCCCTCCAGCGCCAAGCCACGGGCATCGGCGAACTCGATCGGGTGCTCGGCGGCGGCATCGTGCCCGGGGCGGTGGTCCTGCTGGGAGGCGACCCCGGTATCGGCAAGTCCACCTTGCTGCTGCAGGCGCTCGCCCGTCTGGAAGCTGCCGGCGCCGGCCCCGTGCTCTATGTCACGGGAGAAGAATCAGCCGAGCAGGTGGCGTTGCGGGCCGAGCGCCTGGGGCTGGCGGGCTTGCCGCTGCCGCTGCTGCCCGAGATCCAGCTCGAACGGGTGCTCGCCGCGGCGCAGGTGCTCGCGCCGCGCGTGATGGTGATCGACTCCATCCAGACGATGTACACCGAAGCGCTCACCTCCGCGCCCGGGTCGGTGGCGCAGGTGCGCGAGTGCGCCGCACAGCTCACTCGCCACGCCAAGGGAAGCGGCACGGCGGTGCTGCTCGTGGGGCACGTCACCAAGGAAGGGAGCCTGGCTGGGCCGCGCGTGCTCGAGCACATCGTCGACACCGTGCTTTATTTCGAAGGGGACGCGCATTCGAGCTTTCGCCTGGTGCGCGCGGTGAAGAACCGCTTCGGCGCAGCGAACGAACTGGGTGTGTTCGCCATGACCGACCGGGGGCTCAAGGCGGTGAGCAATCCCTCGGCGATCTTTCTCTCGGAACACCGGGCGGACGTGCCCGGCAGCGCCATCCTCGTCACGCTCGAAGGTACGAGACCGCTGCTCGTGGAGATTCAAGCACTCGTCGACGGTTCGGCGAGCCCCACGCCGCGGCGCCTGACGGTGGGGCTGGAGCCCAACCGTCTGGCGATGCTGCTCGCCGTGCTGCACCGCCATGCCGGCGTGTCGTGTTTCGACCAGGACGTGTTCGTCAATGCCGTGGGCGGAGTGCGCATCACCGAACCGGCTTCCGACTTGGCGATGGCGCTCGCCATCGTCTCCTCGCTCAGGAACCGGGCCCTGCCGCTGCGTCTGGCGGTTTTCGGCGAAGTGGGGCTCGCTGGCGAAATCCGGCCGGCGCCGCGCGGGCAGGAGCGCTTGCGCGAGGCCGCGAAGCTCGGCTTTACCCAGGCGATCGTGCCGCGCGCCAACGTCCCCAAGCAGCCCATCCCGGGGCTGGAGGTGATTGGGGTCGATCGCATCGAGGCAGCGCTTGCGCAGCTGCGTCATTGAGTGCGCTGCCGCTCTTTGCGTAGTTCCCCGATCAGATCGGCGGGTGGCATGGGTTTGCCCACGTGCCAGCCCTGGATTTCGTCTACTCCGAGCGCGTGCAGGTAATCGGCCTGGCGGGCCGTCTCCACGCCTTCGGCGATCACGCGCTTGTCCAAAGCGTCGGCCATGGTGACGACGCCGCGCACGATGGCGCGATCGACCGGGGTCTCCACCAGGCGATGGACGAAGGACATGTCGAGTTTGATCGCGTCGAAGGGGAATTGCAGCATGTATTCGAGCGAGGCATAGCCCACGCCGAAGTCGTCGAGCGCGACGGGGCAGCCGAGCGAGCGGATGGCGGCGATCATGGTGCTGGCGCGCTCGGGATCGCGGATGGCGAGCGACTCGGTGATCTCGAATTCCAGCAGAGCCGACGGCAGGCGATGACGGCGCAAGCACTCGGCGATGTGATCGACCAGTCCATCGTCGGGAATCTGGCGCGGCGAGAGGTTGATCGCCACCCGCAACGGCAGACCGGCGTCGCTCCAGGCAGCGAGTTGGGCGCAGACGGTGTCGATCACCCAACGCCCGGCTTCGACGATGAGCCCCGTCTCCTCGAGCAGGGGAATGAACTGGATCGGCGGCAGTACGCCGCGCTCCGGATGGCGCCAACGCAGCAGGGCTTCCGCTCCGACGAGTCGCTGCGTTTCCAGTGCACGCTGCGGCTGATAGAGGACGAAGAATTCCTGGCGTGCGATCGCCTGGTGCAGATCGGATTCGAGCTGCAGGAGCGGGGTTTCGCCGGATTCCGCGTCGCTCGTGAGGAAGTAACGCCGTCCGCGCTCCTTGGCTTGGTGTTGCTGGTGACGGGCGAGCCGCAGCAGGGCTTCGACGTCGGTGCCGGCAGCCGGAATCCAGGCGCCTCCCAGGGTGACACGGGGATGGAGCTCCTGTCGTTCCCCACCTGTCGTGAGTACGCCGACCGGATTGTGCAAGGTGGCAAGCAGCTCTTCGATCGGCTCTGCTTCACGGCTCTCCGAACCGAGGCTCACGAGGGCGACGAATTCGTCGCTGCCGAAACGGCTCGCCACCCCGCCATGACGTGCTGCCCATTGGGCGAGACGCTGCGCCAGAGTGCGTAGGAGTTCGTCTCCTGCCCGGTCACCGAAGGCATCGTTGATGTTCGCGAGCCCCGCGACGTCGAGGCACAGGAGAAGCTGGGGCCTTTCGGGGGTGGCCTGACGGATCATGTCCCGCGCCGCGCGCAGAAAATGCGCTCGGTTGGGAATGCCGGTGAGCTCGTCATACTGCGTCAGACGCTCGAGCGTGGCCTCGAAGCGGCGTGCGAGAGTGACGTCGACCAGCACGCCGAGGATGAGGGAAGCCTCTTCTTCACAGGGTTCGGCAACCAGCCGCACGAACCGGGGAGGTTCTTCCTCGAGGCGAAATTCCACCTCTGCCTGCCGGCCGAGGAGGCGCAGGTGCTCGAGCGTCGTTTCCACGCGTAAACGGTCTTCGTCGTGGACCCGTGCAAGCAATGCCGCACGGTTGGGCGGAGGCTCGCCACGCCACCACTGATGGGCTTCGTCGGGCCAATGGAAGCGGTCTTCGTCGGGCCGCCAGCCCCAGCCGAGGATGCCGGCGATGCGCGAAGCCGTGGTACATAGTTGCTGAAGACCGTGGAAATGGCGCTGCAGCAGGCGTTCGGCGTGCAGGCGTTGGAGGCGATGACGCAACAAGGCCGGATGCAGAGGGGTGAGCGCAACCTCGCTCGCACCCGCCTCCAGGGCGCGGAGGGCGTCTTCTTCCGCATGCGTCATCACGAAGAATTCGACCTCGTGGCGGCGGCGCTGCCGTAGCTCCCGCAAAAGAGAGGGGAGTCCCTCGCCGTCTTCGAGCACGACGAGGTCGGGATGGCGACGCTCGAAGAGGGCGATGGCTCCTTCGGGGGTGTCCGCTACCAGAGCTTCGTAGCCCAGGGATTCGAGCACGGCGAGCAACGTGGCCCGTTCGGTCGGTGAAGGGCACAGGACGAGGGCGAGCGATTCGGTCATAGGGCAGCACACGGGGAATTTTGAGGCATTATAGGACCCTTGCCGTGGCTTGGCTGCCAGGGCGAGGAGAACGATGATGTCAATAGAATATACGGTTTACTGCGACGATCCCGCCGCCCATGAATTTCGGGTCGAAATGGATGTTCCCCTTGCCGGTGAGGAAGCGCTCCTGCTGCGCTTGCCGGTATGGATTCCCGGTTCCTATCTGATCCGCGAGTTCGCCCGCCACGTGCTCGAGTTGACCGCCGAAGCGGTATTGAGCGATGGCGCGAGACGGCCGCTTGCCGTCACCAAAATCGACAAGTGCTCCTGGCGTGTGCTGCCGCCGCGCGGCGCTCGCGCGGTGCGCTGCCGCTACCGCGTGTGGGCGTTCGACGCCTCGGTGCGCGAAGCCTGGCTCGACACGAACCGGGGGTTTTTCAATGGCACGAGTCTCTTTTTGCGCGTCGAAGGTCGAATCCGCGAGGAACATCGGGTCCGGCTCGTCCCACCCTCCGATTCCCGCTGTGCCGGCTGGCGCGTGGCCACGGCCTTGGATCGTGCCGAGGGGACGGCCCCGTGGAGCTTCGGGGACTATCGTGCGCCCGATTACGACGCGCTCATCGACGCGCCGGTGGCGATGGGGCCGCTCGAGTTCGTCGAATTCAGTGCCGGAGGCGTGCCGCATACGTTGGCGTTCACCGGGCAGCTCGAGCCCGTCGACCGGCAACGCCTTGCCTCCGACCTGACGGCGATCTGCAGCACCACCCAGGCGCTGTTTGGCGACATCCCTTTTCGCCGCTATCTATTCCTTCTGACGCTCACCGACGAGGGCTATGGGGGGCTGGAGCACGGTGAGAGTTCGGCGCTCCTGGCGGCTCGGCGCGATCTGCCCTGGCCGGGGATGGGGGTGCCGTCGGACGAGTACGTTCGCTTGCTGGGGCTCTTCAGCCACGAATATTTCCACGCCTGGGTGGTGAAGCGCCTCAAACCCGCCGCCTTTACCCCCTGCGATCTCTTCAGCGAAAACTACACGCGCCTGCTGTGGCTCTTCGAGGGCTGGACATCCTACTACGACGATCTGCTGCTGGTGCGTGCCGGGGTGATCGACGCGGACCGTTACCTCGCCCTCGTGGCGAAAACGGCCACGCAGGTGCTGACTGCCCCGGGGCGTCTGCGGCAGAGCCTGGCGGACGCCTCGTTTGATGCCTGGATCAAGTTCTATCGTCCGGACGAAAATAGCGCCAACGCCAACGTGAGCTACTACGCCAAGGGGGCGTTGCTGGCCTTGGCGCTCGACCTGCAGCTGCGCGAACGTGGAGCATCGCTCGATGCGCTGTTGCGCCTCCTGTGGGAGCGCCATGGTCGCAGCGGCAAGGGGCTGGAAGAAAATACGCCCTTTGCCGTGCTCCATGAGATGGCCGGGGCGCGGCTCGCACGCTGGTTGGAAAAAATGGTCCAGGGCACGGAGGATCCGCCCTTGGCGGCGTTGCTGCGCCGTTTTGGCGTGCAGTGGCGGGAGGTGATGGCTACCTTGCCCGATGCAGGGTTGCGCTTCGAGCGCGATTCGATGCGCGTGGCGACGGTGCGCCGGGGCGGGTCGGCCGAGCGCGCCGGCATCGCGCCGCGCGACGAGCTCATCGCGGTCGAGGGCTTCAAGGCGAGTTCCGCGCAGTGGGAGAGCGTGCTGCGCCGCCGCGGCGCGGGGGCACGAATCGCCGTGCACGCCTTTCGCGAAGGGAGGCTCTACCAGACGAGCCTGGAACTCGCGCCGCCGGCGCTCGAGCGAGTGGAGTTGCGCCGCATGCCGCGTGCCACGGCGCAACAGCGGGAGCGCCTGCATTCCTGGCTGCATCCCGCCGCGCAGCAGTAAATCGTTCGCACCGACCTCAGGTGCGGAACTGACGTAGCATCTGCGCCATGGCCTGCGTCATGGTATCGAGGTCGCGCGCGAGCTCCCGTCCCTGCTGCGCCAGACGCGCGAGGGCTTCCGCCATTTCGGCGATATGGCTCACTTCTTCCGCCTCATGTCGCGTCACGGCGGCCTGCTCCTGGACGCTGTCGCGAATCGCCAGCGCCTGCGCCCCGATCTGGTCCATATTTTGTTCGACGAGGGCGATTTCCTGCGCGGCTTCGCGAGCCGATTCCACGGTCTCGCCCACGGTACGCTGACCTTCGGCCATGTGGGCCACCGTCGTTCCCACTTTTTCTTCCACCTGGCCGATCATCTCGCCGATCTCGACGGTGGACTTGGCCGTGCGTTCGGCGAGCTTGCGCACTTCGTCGGCCACCACCGCGAAGCCGCGGCCCTGTTCGCCGGCGCGTGCCGCCTCGATCGCGGCATTCAGGGCGAGCAGATTCGTCTGCTCGGCAATCTCGCGGATGACCTCGATCACCGAACGCACCGACTGCATCGCTTCGGTGAGCGACTGTACCTCGCCGGCGATGGCGCCCAGTTCGTCAGCGAGCCGCTCGGTTTTCTCGGCGCTCGCGCGCACCCGGGCGGCGGCGGCACGGTTGCGCGCGACCCCCTCGGCCACCTGCTGCGCCGAGCGTTCGGCGTTGGCCGCCACTTCGTCCATGCTCGTGGAGAGTTCCTCGATACTGCTGGCCATGCGCTGCGCCGCTTCGGCCTGCCTGCTCGCCGCCTCCGCGGTTTGCAGTGCGCGCTGGGTCTCGTCCTTGACCGCCTCTTCGAGCTTGTGGTCGGCCTGGCTCAGGGTGATCACTACTTCATAGAACCGCGCCCGCATGATCTTGAGCGCCTCGAGCAGATCGCCGATCTCGTCGCGCTGCGGGTCGTCGACGTCGGTGCGCAGATCGAGCCAGGCGATCGAGCGGGCCATGGCAAGCATGTTTCCCATGCCGCGCTCGATGCGCCGTCCGGCCCAGGCAGCCAGGATGACGAGCAGGATGAAGCCGCTTGCGCCCAGCCCGAGCAAGGCGTATGTGGTACTGCGGGCTTCGGCGACGGAGTGCTGCAGCCCGGCGTCGGTACGGGCGCGCTGGAAGGCGATGAGTTCGTCGAGCGTGGCATGAACCGCCCGGCCGCGCTCTTCCATCGCCGTGAGATAATCCCCGGCGAGCGCTAGCGCCGTGTCGCGCTCGGGCGCCCGCTCCAGCGCGTCGCGCGCCGTCATCAGCAGTTCATGATAGGCGCGGCGATGCTGTTCGAACTTTTCGAACAGTGCCCGTTCTTCCGGATCGTCGGTTTTTTTGAGGTAGGAGGCGATGCGCCGGTCGATCTCGACCGCCGCCCGGTCCATCTCCTGCCACTCTTCGCGGTAATACTCGCCGCTGCCGTACTGGGTGGCCGCTTCGCCAAACGCGCGGTAGAGCATCGCGCCCTTGCGCTCGATGAGATGCTTCACCGTGGCGAGGTCGGTGAGCGGTAGCACCCGGTCCTGGTAGATGGAGCCCATCATGCTGATCTCGCTTTGCAGGGTCTGCACGGCGGTATACCCCATGCCGGTGAAGAGCAGCATCGCTACGGCCACCGTGGTCCAGAGACGGGCCTTGAGGGTGATGCGGCGCAGGAAGCGCACCGGCGCCGAGGGGCGGGGTTTGCCGCGCTCGAGCCGCAGCGAGGGGTCGGAGCGCATGCGGGTATAGAGTGCCTGGGCGGCGGCGATTTCTTCCGGGGAGGCTTTGAGCCGAATGCTCATGTAGCCGGAGCCGTCGGGCAGGGGGGCCACCGTGGCCTTGACCCAGTAGTGATCGCCGTTCTTGCGTCGATTCTTGACGACGCCTTGCCATGGGTGGCCGCTTTGGATGGTTTGCCACAGGTCGCGGAATACTTCGGGCGGCACGTCGGGGTGGCGGATGACGTTGTGCGGCTGGCCGATGAGTTCCTCGCGCGTCATCCCGGCGTATTCGCAGAAGTCGTCATTCACATATTTGATGACGCCTTCCTTGTCGGTGTGTGAGACGATCACCACGTCGTCGCGCACGGGGTATTCTTGCTGCGTCACGGGTTCGTTGATCCGCATGGTCGGGCTCTCTGCTCGATGGGTTTCGTGAGATAACGGCGGGCTCGACAAAAACTTTAGGAACCTCCTGCCGCGCCGGCGGTCATGCTGCTACAATGGCTTGGCATCGGACGGGGGCGTCCTCGGGCGGTGTCATCTTACTTTGATTGTACGGAGTTCGTTCCATGGAAGTGGCAAAAAACACGGTGGTCACGCTGCGCTACACGGTGCGCGACAGCGACGGCGAGCTGATCGACGACGGCAAGGAGCCCCTGGTCTACCTGCACGGCGGCTACGACGGGATTTTCCCCAAGATCGAGGAGTCGCTGCAGGGCAAGAACGTGGGTGATACGCTGCGCCTCAAGCTGCAGCCGGAAGAAGCGTTCGGCGAGTACGACGAAGAGCTCGTCTTCATCGAGGACATCAGCCTCTTTCCCGAGAACATCGAGGTCGGCATGGCGTTCGAGCGCGTGGGTGAGGACGGCGAGGACGACATCCTCTATCGCATCACCGACATCGCCGAAGGCAAGGTGGTGGTCGACGGCAACCACCCTCTCGCGGGCATGGCGCTGGTATTCGACCTCGAAGTCGCCGACGTGCGTCCCGCTACGCCCGAAGAGATCGCCCATGGACACCCTCACGGAGCCGGCGGGCACGCCCACTGAGGCGTCCACCGGCAAGCTCCCCGGCAGCGAGCGCAAGGTGCTGGTGATCGAGGATACGCTCACCAGCGCCGCGGTGCTCGCACGCCATCTCGAAAAAATGGGTTGCATCCCTTTGCTGGCCGACAGCGGCGAGAAAGGGCTGGAGAGCTTCTTTTACCACAACCCGGACGTCGTGCCGCTCGACGTGATTCTGCCTGGCATCGACGGCATCGAGGTGGCCCGGCGCATCCGCCAGTCCGAGCGCGCGGGAGAATGGACGCCCATCATCTTTCTCACTGCCCGCAGCGATGAGGGGGCAATCGAGGCGGGAATCGAGGCAGGCGGTGACGACTATCTCACCAAGCCGGTCTCGTTCGTGGTGCTGGCGGCCAAACTGCGGGCGATGCTGCGCCTGGCGCATGCTCAGCAGAACCTTCTTCTGCTCACCCGTCGGCTCGACGAAGCCAACCAGAAACTGCGCCGGCTCACCAATCTCGATGGACTCACGGGTATCGCCAACCGGCGCGGATTCGACGACAAGCTCGCCCGCGAATGGGCGCGCTGCCGCCGTGAAGAGCGTCCGCTCGCGCTCTTGATGATCGACGTCGATCATTTCAAGGCGTTCAACGACAGCCTAGGGCATCTGGCCGGCGATGATACGCTGAAGATCGTCGCCGCCACCATTGCCGGGTCTTTGCAGCGTCCGGGAGACATGGCCGCGCGCTACGGCGGCGAAGAATTCGCCGTGGTATTGCCCAACACCGACCTGGCCGGTACGCGCCACATCGCCGAGCGCATCCGTGAGAACGTGGATAAATTGCGCATTTCCCACCCGGCCCAGGGTATGGCGGAACACGTGACGATCTCCGTGGGCGGGGCCGTGGCGCATCCGGCCGCCTTGCCGGCCATGCCGGCGAGCCGCCTCATCGACTTTGCCGATGCCGCCCTCTATCGGGCGAAAAAAGAAGGCAGGAACCGAGTTGTCATTTTCGATGCGGATGCCATGGCGTCCTCTTTGCCTGCGTCTCGTTGAGCCGCGCCTACGTGCATCAGCCGCGAAAGCCGTCCTTCCATTGGCGCAGCAGACGAAATCGCTCGACCGGATCGTCGGGGCAATGCCCGTAATGCCGCGCGAGCGCCGTGGCTACGCTCGGCAAATGTACCCTGAGGAAAGGGTTGATCACGCGCTCGAGGCCGATCGTGCTCGGCAGCGTCGGCTCGCCGGCCGCCCGTTTTTGCTCGCAACGACGCTGATATTCGGCTCGTTCGGCATTCTCCGGCTCGACCGCCGCGGCGAAACGCAGGTTGGCCAGCGTGTATTCATGGGCGCAGCATACGCGGGTCGACTCGGGCAGCGCGGCGAGCCGCTGCAGCGAGGTGTACATCTGCGCCGGGGTTCCCTCGAACAGGCGGCCGCAGCCGGCGGAAAAGAGGGTGTCGCCGCAAAAGACGAAGTCCGCGCCCACATAGGCGAGATGCCCGCGGGTATGACCGGGAATTTCCCACACCTCGAGCGTGAGGTCCAGTTGAGGAATCGACACCGTATCGCCTTCGTGCAAGCGCTGCGTGAGGCAGCCGATGTCTTCGGCCGCCGGTCCGAACACCGGAACGTCGTACTCGGCATGCAACGCCGGCACGCCTCCTACGTGGTCGAAGTGATGGTGCGTCACGAGGATGGCCGCCAAGGCGAGCCTTCGGGCGGCGAGTGCCGCGCGCACGGGGTCGGCCTCGCTCGGGTCGACTACCACGGCGTGCCGGCCGTCGTGCACCAGCCAAATGTAATTGTCGCTCAAAGCGGCGATGGGTTCGAGGAACGTTTGGGTCATGGCTTCTCCTGAAATGCAAGAACCGGCTTTTTCCGCCTGGTTGGAATCGCCGGGTGGGGAACGGGTTTGGGCTTGGTGTGAGGAGGTCGTCGATCGCTTCGTCGCCGACGTCTTTGGATTCTACGCCATCCAGCTCGGCCTGCCACAGCGCGATCTGCTCGCTTCCTGCCGCATTCCCTGGCGCTGGCGCTGCGACCCCGAAGGAGGGGAAGTGCGCGCCGCCTGGGACGAACTGCCGTTCGAAGCGAACGCCCTCGATCTGGTCGTGGTTCCGTTCGCGCTCGATCGCAGCGCCGATCCCCATGCGCTGCTGCGCGAAATCGAGCGCGTGTTGGTGCCGGAAGGTCATGCGCTGTTCTTTGGGTTCAACCCTTGGTATCCTTGGCGGCTGCTCCTGCGCCGCGAGCGCTGGCCGCACTTGCCGGGCAGCATGACCGTGCCGCGTCTCAAGGACCGTCTGCTCGTGCTCGGTTTCGAGCCTCGCGGAGGGCGTTTCGGCCTCTATGCCCCGCCCGGCAACGGGGCGCCATCTCGTGCGCGACGCGCTTTCGAGGCGGCGGGAGACCGCTGGTGGCCGCTCCTGGGCGGCGTCTACGTGCTCGACGCAGTCAAGCGCGTGCCCGGTATGCGGATCATCCAGCCGGATTGGCAGAAACGCAAGAAACAGCGTGCCGAGCGGCTCGCGGCCATCGCCGAGCGTGCGCGACTGGAACGAAGATCGTGAGCGCAGAGAAAAAAGTGGAGATTCATACCGACGGGGCCTGTTCCGGCAATCCCGGCCCCGGCGGCTGGGGCGCGGTGCTGCGCTGGAACGGCCACTGCAAGGAGCTATGGGGGGGCGAACCCGCCACCACCAACAACCGCATGGAGCTGCGCGCGGTGATCGAGGCACTGCGGGCGTTGCGTCGAGCCGTTCCGGTGGCGCTCTACACCGACAGCCAGTACGTGCAAAAAGGCATCACCGAGTGGCTGCCGCAGTGGAAACGCCGCGGCTGGCGTACCGCCGCCGGCAAGCCCGTGGCCAACCAGGACCTCTGGCAGGAGCTGGACGCGCTCGCTTCGCGTTTTCCCATCGAATGGCACTGGGTCCGCGGGCATGCCGGGGACGAAGGCAACGAACGGGCCGACGAGCTCGCCCGCCGCGGCATCGACGAAGTGCGCCGCGGCGCCCTGCAGGAGAAATGAACCATGCATCAGATCGTGCTCGACACCGAGACTACGGGGCTCGATTGGAAGAACGGCGATCGCATCATTGAGATCGGCTGCGTCGAGCTGCTGGCACGGCGCCTTACCGACAATCGCTTCCACCGCTACCTCAACCCCGAGCGCCCGATCGACGCCGGAGCGGTGGAGGTGCACGGCATCACCGACGAGATGCTCGCCGACAAGCCGCGTTTCGCCGACATCGTCGACGAATTCCTCGACTACGTGCGCGGCGCCGAGCTCATCATCCACAATGCGGCGTTCGACCTGGGATTCCTCAACGCCGAACTCTCTCGCCTGGGACGGGATCCGATCGAGACGGTGGTCAGCGGCGTGATCGACACGCTCAAGCTCGCCAAGACGATCGCTCCCGGCAAGAAAGCCTCGCTCGATGCCCTGTGCGAGCGCTACGGCATCGACCACCGCCACCGCACCCTGCACGGCGCGCTACTCGACGCCGAATTGCTCGCCGAAGTCTATCTGGCGATGACCCGCGGGCAGGAAACCCTGATGCTGGATGCAACGCCCGCGGCAAGGGCCCAGCGCGGCGCTCTGCGCGATGGCACCCCACGGCCGGCCCTGCGGGTGCTGCGACCGAGCGAGGAAGAGCTCATCGCCCATGAAGCGGTGCTCGCAGAGATCGACAAGGCGAGCGGTGGCAAGACGCTGTGGCGCACGCTTGCGGTCAGTCGTGCGACGTGACATGGCCGAAGTGTTCCTGAGAAAACCTTACCCGTTCCTCGACGGTTTCCTGAATACCTTTCTCTCTGAGCGTTTCCAAGTGGCGTTCCACGGCGCGGGCACGGGGGAGCAAGCCACAGTTGTTGGCGATCTGGATATTCAGCCCCGGGCGCGCGTTCAGTTCGAGGATCAGCGGACCTTTGTTTTGGTCTAGCACCATATCGACCCCTATGTAGCCCAGATTGCATAGATGGTAAGCGTCGGCGGCGAGCCGCATGAACCCGCCCCAACTAGGCAGCCGAATGCCGTTTACCGCGTTGTTGGTATCAGGGTGCTTCGTGATCTTTTTGTTGTGCCAAGTGCCGCCCAAGGTAATGCCGGTAGCAAGATCGACGCCAACGCCGATGGCACCCTGATGCAGGTTGGCCTTACCGCCCGACTGGCGGGTAGGCAGACGCAGCATGGCCATGAGAGGATAGCCCATCAGTACGATGATACGGATGTCCGGCACGCCTTCATAGCTGATACTCTTGAAAATCGGATCGGGCTTGACGCGATACTCGATCAAGGCACGGTCGCGATGGCCGCCGAGCGAGTAGAGGCCGGTCAGGATATTGGATATGTGATGCTCGATCTCTTCGTGGGTCAAAATTTTGCCGGATACCGTCTTGTAGTGACCTTCGAATCGCCCGGCGATCACCAGAATCCCATCGCCGCCAGCGCCCTGAGCCGGCTTGATGACGAAATCTTGGTGATCCTTGACGATGTCCTGTAGTTTTTCGATGTCCTTCTCGGTCTCGATGATGCCGTACATCTCCGGTACGAGAATGCCCGCCTCGATGGCGCGCTGCTTGGTAAGGATCTTGTCATCGACGAGCGGATACAGACTGCGTTCGTTGTACATGAGCACGTAATCGGCGTTACGCCGGTTGATGCCCATGACCCCTTTGGCTTCCAGGGCCCTCCACGTCTCGATCAGACCGAACATGACTCAGTCCTTTGCCAGGGCTTTGAATCGGAACAATTCGGTCAGGCGATACCCGCGATAGCGTCCCATCGCCAGCATGAAAGCTACTATGAGCAGTAGTACGGACGGGAAGGTGAAGATGAAGTAAGCCAATTCCCGGATATTCATCAGTAAATACGCCAAGCTCGCTGCGATTAGCGTTCCGATCCCCACCTTGAAAGCGTGACCGCCGCCACGTTCTTCCCAGGTGATGGATAGGCGTTCGATGGTCATGGTCAAGATCACCATGGGAAACAGCGAAACCGATAATCCACGTTCCAGGCCGAGTTTGTGACTGAACAAACTGATCGTTGCGATCAATGCCACGACGAAGGTCAGTACCACTGACAAGCGGGGCAACATTTGCAACTTGAGGTGTTCCAGGTATGAGCGCAGCGCCAGGCCAAGCGCGGTGATCAGGGTGAATAGGATGATACCGTAACCGATCTGGGTTTCACGGAATGCCAAAGCGATCAGCACCGGCGTGAATGTACCGAGCGTATCTATGCCAATAAGATTACGAAGTATCAGAATAACCAGCACGCCAACGGGGATCATGAGGATGATCTGGTAAAGCTGCTGGGTTTGCAGCGGCAGGTCATAGAGAGGGGAATACTTCAGGATGTTGGCCTCGGTGTTCTCGTCGATCATTTTGGCTAGGCGGATCGCGTTCAACTCGCTGCTGCTCAACGTGAATGTCACCTTCGGGTTACGACCACCTTCCAGGTTGATCAGTGGCTCGTCACCGGTCCACCAGATCAGACGGTCGTTGGGCAAACCCTGTGCACCGGTTTGTGGATTGAAGAACAGCCACCTATTACCATTGAAACTGCGCAGCCAAAGTTCCGGCGTCTGAGGTTGATCGGCGTTCAATCGGATGGTGTGTACGCGTTCCATCGGCACGTGCGCCATGGAGAGGATCAGCTCGATGACGCGAGCCTTGTTCTGGATCGAGGTATCGCCGCCCAGAAGAATTTTGACATTGTCGTCGTTGTGATTGTTGACCCGCTTGATCGCTTCGCTGATGAAGGTTTCGATGTCGGCGGAGTGCTGACGAATGGATGAAAGCAAGGCTTCGGCGGCGATCTTCTCCGGGCCTTCGATCGGGATTGGGTCACGGAAAACAGGCCCTGTGGGTTTGCTTTGCTCTGCGCTGTAGCGCTTGGTCACCACCAAGCGATAATAGAGCGTCTGTTTGCCGTTGGCGCGGCGCGCTGACCAGGTTACACGGCGGTTGCCATTGACCTGGTTCACGCTGACGCCGTAGTTGTTGGAGATGAAACTCTCGTTGAGGCTGACGAAATCCTGATCCAATGGCGGCACATACATCTGCAGTTTCACGGGCACGCCTGGATTGGCTTGGAATTCGATCTTGGCTTCGATATTCCAGAGGTCGTCGATTACGTCTTCGGTAATTGGAATGCCGAGAACGAAGATTTGATAGGCAGTAACCGAAACTCCCAATACAACGAGCAGAGAGATCAGGATCTTCAAATGCAGACTCAGTGCGCGCATGTTGATTACTTATCAGTTTTGGATTTTTTGAGACAACCGGGTTTGCCGGCGGTAAAAGATCGGCTTGGGTCAACCACGGCGCCAAAACTGACGAGGGCATCGGAACCGATCAAAAGCGGGTATTCGAACGAAGTACGGTCGGTGAGGTTGACTTCGATGGTGCGTTTCGTCTCACCGATACACAAGTCGAGCTCGATGACGGGCCTTTCGGTATAGGGCTTTTCTTTTTTCGGGTCGAAATCGTCGGCACGGCGTTTGATCCTACTGATACGCTTGATCGGTCGTTCGATGGGATGTGCGTGTGCACCATCTATGGCCAGATAGAACCGCACCCAAGGCTCCCCCTTGCGCTCGAAACGGGTAATGTCGCGTGCGCTGAGCGACGCGGTCACGGCACCAGTGTCTAGTTTGGCCTTGACTTCCAAGTCGAAATCAGGGATGCCGACATATTCATGCAGGCCATAGATCGTTTTTTCGGCAGCCACGCCGACGAGCGGTAGGATCAGCAGACACAGCGACATGAGATGGGCTTGAAACCTCATGGACCCGACCTCCAAGGAAGAGAAAGATGAAAATCGACTAAAATGACGAAGTCTGGTGAGCATCGTGATGCCGGCTTTCATTGTAGCATTCTGATTTCTTGATTCCCGGTTCAACACGATTCGATACAGTTACGCCGTCCGCGCCACCTCGGAAGGCTACGAAAAACGCCAAGGAAAGACGCCTGCAATCCGGTCGCTGGGGAATTAATTTACGATAATAGGTTATTCGAGACGCTCGAAGGTGCTCATCTCGCTAGTGTCGAGATTCTCCCTCGGCTGCCCGCAGCGCGGCGCGCAGGCGCTCGAACCACGCGATCGCCTCTCCCAGGGTGAGCGCGCGCGGATCGACGTCCGCGAGCGGCTCTAGCCAGGCAGGAAGCACTTCCACGCGCTCGGGTTCGGCCGGCAAGTCGTCGTCCGTGGGTTCACAGGCGAAGAGCTGGGGCTGGCGGCTCTCCTCCAGGGCGCGGGCTTCCAGGCGCGCCAGTTCGCGGCGGGCCTGGGTGAGCACGGCGCGCGGCATGCCCGCGAGCGCGGCCACGTGGATGCCGTAGCTGCGGCTCGCCGGCCCTTCGCGCACCGAGTGGAGGAAGACCACCCGTCCCTCGTGCTCCACCGCTTCCACATGCACGTTGGCGCAGGCTTCCAGCTCTTCGGCCAGGCGCGTGAGCTCGAAATAGTGCGTCGAAAAGAGGGTGAGGGCGCGGTTCTTGCCGTGCAAGTGGCGCGCGATCGCCCAGGCGAGCGCCATGCCGTCGAAGGTCGAGGTACCCCGGCCGATTTCGTCCATCAGTACGAGGCTACGCTCGCTCGCGTGGTGCAGGATATAGGCCGCCTCCGTCATCTCCACCATGAAGGTGGAGCGGCCCGAGGCGAGATCGTCGCTTGCGCCGATGCGGGTGTAGATCGCATCGAGCGGCCCGATGACGGCGCGCCGTGCCGGCACCCAGGCACCCACGTAGGCGAGTAGGGCGATCAGCGCCGTCTGGCGCATGAAGGTGGATTTGCCGCCCATGTTGGGACCGGTGATCACCAGCAGCCGCTGCGCCGCGCCGTCGAGCCGCACGTCGTTGGCCACGAAGGTTTCCACCTGACGCTCGACCACGGGATGTCGCCCACCGTCGATCGCGAGCCCCGGCGTGTCGGTAAATTCCGGTGCGACGTAGCCGTAACGTTCGGCGGCTTGCGCGAGCGAAGCGAGCCCGTCGAGCTCGGCGGCAGCGCGCCCGGCCTCCTGGAGCGCCGCCACCCAGGCAAGCAGCCGACGTACCAACTCTTCATAGAGAAAACGCTCCCGCGCGAGCGCCCGTTCGGCTGCCGACAGCGCCCGATCCTCGAAGACCTTGAGCTCGGGGGTGATGAAACGCTCGGCGTTTTTCATCGTCTGGCGCCGACGGTAGTCGGCCGGCACCTTGTCGGCATGCGTCTTGCTCACCTCGATGTAGAAACCGTGCACCTTGTTGTATTCGACCTTGAGCGTCGCGATGCCCGTACGCTCGCGCTCGCGCGCTTCCAGTTCGAGCAGGAAGGCGCCGCAGTCGTTGTGCAAGGCGCGCAATTCGTCGAGTTCGGCATCGAACCCCGGGGCGATCACACCGCCGTCGCGCACCAGCGCCGGAGGATCGTCCGCCAGCGTGCGTTCGAGAAGGGTGAGCGCTTCGGGCGGCACCGTCAGGGAATCGCTCAAGGCGGCAAGGCGCGGCACCTCGCGGTGCGGCTCGAGCAACGCCCTCAGCTCGGGCAGACGGCGCAGCGAGGCGCGCAGCGCCGCCAGCTCACGCGGGCGCACCGTGCCCAACGCAATGCGCGCCGCGATCCGCTCCAGGTCGCCCAAGCCGTCGAGCCGCTCGAGGAGCGCATCCAAGGTGCGCGGTTGCGCGAGCAGCCTGCCGATCACCGCCTGGCGCTCGCGCGCGGCAGCAGCACTGCGCTGCGGATGGTGCAAGGCCTGCTTCAGCCAGCGCGCACCCATTGCCGTGCGGGTGAAATCGAGCGTGGAGAAAAGGGTAGGGGAGGATTCGCCTCGCAGCGTCTCGGTGAGTTCGAGGTTGCGGCGCGTGGCGGCGTCGAGCCAGAGATAATCGTCGTCGCGCTCGAGGCGCAGGGCGCGCACATGGGCGAGTTCGCTCTTCTGCGTCTGGCGCACGTACTCGAAAAGCGCCGCGGCCGCGGCGAGCGCCGGCTCGTGCATCGCTTCCACGCCGAAGGCGGCCAGATTCTGCACGCCGAAATGGGCCGTGAGCAGGCGCCGAGCGATCGTTGCGTCGAACTGCCAGCCGGGCAGGCGGCGCAAGGGCGTGCGCTCCGTCTCCAACACCGCGGGCAAAGGCAGATCCTCGGGCACGAGCACCTCGGCCGGGCGCAGGCGCTCGAATTGCGCTTCCAGCTCGGCGGCATCGCACACCAGCAGGCGAAAATCGCCGCTCGCAAGCGTCAGGGTCGCCACGCCCATTTTCCCTTTGCGGATAAACAACGCGGCGAGCGGCGCATCGCTGCGCTCGTCGAGCAGCGCCGCATCGACGAGCGTGCCTGGCGTGACGATGCGGGTCACCACCCGCTCCATCGGCCCCTTTTGCGCGCCCGGCTCGCCCTGCTGCTCGGCGATGGCCACCGCCAGGCCAGCGCGTATCAGCCGCCCCAAGTACGTCTCCAATGCATGGAACGGGATGCCGGCCATGGGAATGGGGGCTCCAGCCGACTGGCCGCGGGTAGTGAGCGTGAGATCGAGCAACCGCGCGGCCTTCTCGGCGTCCTCGTAGAAGAGCTCGTAGAAATCCCCCATGCGAAAGAGCAGCAGGCACCCCGGATGCTGCGCCTTGAGGCGCAGATATTGCTGCATCATGGGGGTATGGGCGGAGAGATCGGCGACGGAGGGGGTGTGCGACACGGGCATGGGCAAAAACGTTCGATCAGCGTGAAAGCTCGGGCGTGAGGTGCTCACGCACCACGCCGAGCAGCGGCACGAAAACCTTGGGGGTACCGGCCACGACGTTGCCGCTCTCGAGAAAGCCGCCTTCACCGGAGAGATCGCTCACCAGGCCGCCCGCCTCGAGGATCAACAGCGCCCCCGCGGCCATGTCCCAAGGCTGGAGACCGAATTCCCAGAAACCGTCGAATCGGCCGGCGGCCACGTAGGCCAGATCGAGCGCCGCTGCGCCGGGACGGCGAATTCCGGCGGTCTTTTGCGCCAGATCGCGGAAGATCGCCAGGTAGGTGTCGATGTGACGGAACTCGCGGAAAGGAAACCCCGTGCCGATGAGCGCCTGGTGCAGCTTCACCGTGCGGCTCACGCGAATGCGCCGTTCGTTGAGATACGCCCCACTGCCGCGCGAGGCGGCAAAGAGCTCGTTGCGCACCGGGTCGAAGACCACCGCATGTTCCAATATGCCATCCTTGCGCACGGCGATGGAAATGGCGTATTGCGGTACGCCGTGGATGAAGTTCGTCGTGCCGTCGAGCGGATCGATGATCCACTCGAACCCTTCCCCGGCCAGTGCGCCCGATTCCTCGGCGAGGATGGCGTGTTCCGGGTACACTTCGCGGATCGTCTCGATGATCGCCTCCTCGGCCGAGCGGTCGACCTCGGTGACGAAGTCGTTGAACGCCTTGGCTTCGATGGTGAGCCGCTCGAGCTGCAGCGCCGCGCGGTTGATGATGGCCGCGGCGCGCCGGGCGGCCTTGATGGCGATGTTGAGGGTGGGGTGGACGATCATCGGCGAAATCCTCGGTTGCGAAACGCCCCTGCGGGCCAACCTTGAATTTTACCGTAAAGGACTGCGGGGCCGGCGGATCAGGAACCGGCCTCGACCGTACGTTTCAGACCGTTCGCACCGACAAGGTGACGTCGATGTTGCCGCGCACGGCGTTGGAGTAAGGGCAGACCTGATGCGCGGCGAGCACCAGTTCTTCCGCCGCCTGTGAATCGACCCCGGCGAGCGCCGCCTCCAGGTCGACCTTGAGACGGAATCCGCCCTCTGGGGTGGATAGGAGAGAGACTGCGGCGGTGATGCTCACGTCGCGGTCGGCGAGCGCAACGCGCTTTTGCCGCGCCACGTGCATCACAGCGCTGCCGAAACAGGCGGCATAGCCGGCGGCGAAAAGCTGTTCGGGGTTGGTTCCTTGGCCAGTGCCACCCAGTTTCCTGGGCATGGCAAGCTCGAGTTCGAGCTGGCCGTCTTCGCTGCGGACATGCCCATTGCGGCCATTGGTGACGGTGACTCGGGTGGTATAGAGGGCGTTCATCGGAGTCTCCTGAGGGGTTCGAGTGAGATTCCATTATCCATGCAAAACCTTTGTCGTCGATGGCGATCGAGACGATCGTCCCGATGGATTTTCTCGATCGGGGCAAGCGGTCGATTCGTTCGCAGGCGTTGCGTTGTCCGCAGGGGTGATTTAAACTCGATCGCGTCGATTGAATTTCAATCAAACTCGAGAGTTTGGGAATGCTGAAAACCGATACCCGCGTTCTGACGGCTCATGTTCCCGTTTCCTTGGCCGAAAAAGTCGATGATCTCGCCCGGCGCATGGAGCGCTCTTGAGGTTGGATCCTGAAACAAGCGCTTGCGGCTTGGATCGCCCAAGAGGAAGAAAATGATCGCCTCACGATGGAGGCGCTCGCAGACGTCGATGCGGGGCGGGTGCTCGAGCATCGGGCCGTCGAGGAATGGGCCGAACGCCTCGGCACCGATCAGCCTCTGCCGATGCCTGAACCGAGATGAGGAAGATACGCTGGACAGGCACTCCACGCCCGTCCTTTGCTCAACCGAGATTGGCCTGCAGATCGGCGAGCGTGATCATGAGCGTCATGGGGTCGATGGGCGAGGGGTCGAATCCGACGTGTTGGTAGAAACGCCGGGCGGGTTCGGAGATCGCATGGACGAGTAAGCCGCGGATGCCGATGGACTCGCCGGCGGCGAATACGCGCAACAGGGCGTCGCGCACGAGTGCCCGACCGAGACCTCGTCCTTGCAGCGCGCGATCGATCGTCAGGCGAGCGAGCACTGCCATGGGGATGGGATCGGGCATGTTGCGCCGCAGTCTCGCCGGGGCGTCGCTGAGCGCCACGGCGCCTGCGGCGAGCGCGTAGTAGGCTCGCACCTGCAGCCCTTCGCAGACCACGAAGGTACGCGAAGCGCCGCTCGCCTGGTTCTTCAGGGCGCGCTGGCGTAGCCAGCGATCGAGCGATTCTGCGCCGCAATCGAATGCGTTCGGGTCGTGCTGCGCGGTGAGCGCTTCGGGTGCTCGCAGGCTCACCGTTCATCCCACGGTGCAGGGGTGTTCAGGGTGCGCTGGAGGCGCTCGTCCGGGCGGGGGGTGCGATCCAGACGCTCGAGGAACGCGCTCCAGGTTTCTTCGCCGACCAAAAACACGGCCCGATCGAGCAGTGCTTCTTCGGCGGCTTGGCAAGCGGCCTCGAGGATGAAGTCGGTGCGGTTCTTGCCGCGCACCCGCGCGGCTCGGTCGATGAGGGCGCGCACTTCGGGTTTGATGCGTAGGTTGAGCGTGTCGCGCTTGGCGCGGGGCGTGGCTTCTGACATGGTGATCGCCGCATTTTGGGGTTGATGGTGATAGTATAGCAAGCTGTACTGTCATCGTCATTACAAAAAATCACGGAACCCTGAGAAGACGACGCCGATGGATTCTTCTTCCTTGCTTTCCCGCGTGCGCGTCGTGCTGTGCCGCCCCTCGCATCCGGGCAACATCGGGGCGGCGGCCCGGGCGATGAAGACGATGGGCCTGTCCCGGCTCGTCTTGGTGGCGCCGCGGCGTTTTCCCGATGCGGAGGCCGCGGCGCGGGCCTCCGGCGCGGTCGACGTGCTCGAGCGCGCCGTCGTGGTGGAGACGCTCGCCGAAGCGCTCGCCGGAACCGTCGTGAGCGTGGCCTTCACCACGCGCTCGCGCACGTACGTTCAGCCCTTTCGCACGCCTGAAGAGAGCGCCCGGGAAGTGCTGCAGGCGCTGCAGGCCGCACCCGACACGCAGGCTGCGCTCGTCTTCGGCAACGAGACGAATGGCCTTGCGAACGAAGAAGTGTGGCAGTGCGCCTTCCCGGCGACGATTCCCGCCAATCCCGAGTATTCCTCGCTCAACCTCGCGGCGGCGGTGCAGGTGGCCTGCTACGTGCTCGCCCGCACCTGCGAAGCCTTTTCGCCTCAGGCGGGCGCCATCGCGGACGCGCCCGATTTCGTTCCCGTCTCGCACGAGGCGGTCGAGGGGCTGATCGCGCAGTGGCTCGCCGTGCTCGAGCGGCTCGATTTCTACGATCCGGCCGCGCCGAAACGGCTAGAGGCGCGATTGCGGCGGCTGCTCGCCCGCACCCGGCTCGAGCGTGCCGAGCTCGACATCCTGCGCGGCATGCTCAAGGCGGTGGCGCGTAAAATCCCGTAAAATGATCCGCCTTGCGGCGCAACCCGAGAAAGGAACCCCTCCATGCCCTCCTGGCTGGAACGCCTGCGTGAAGACATCGACAGCATCCTGCAACGTGACCCGGCGGCGCGCTCGCGCTGGGAAGTGCTCACTTGCTATCCGGGCCTGCACGCCCTCTGGCTGCACCGGCTGGCCCATTTCCTGTGGACTCGGCGCTGGTATTGGCTCGCGCGTTTTCTCAGCCATCTCGCGCGCTGGCTCACCGGCATCGAGATTCACCCCGGCGCGACGATCGGCCGGCGCGTGTTCATCGATCACGGCATGGGCGTGGTGATCGGCGAGACCGCCGAGATAGGCGACGACTGCACCATCTACCAAGGCGTGACGCTGGGCGGCACCTCGCTCTATCGCGGCGTGAAGCGCCACCCCACGCTGGAAGCCGGCGTCGTGGTGGGGGCCGGGGCCAAGGTGCTGGGAGGATTCACCGTCGGGGCGGGGGCCAAGATCGGTTCGAACGCGGTCGTCGTCAAGCCGGTTCCGGCCGGCGCGACCGCGGTGGGAACGCTCGCGCGCATCCTCGAGCCGGAACACGAGGAATCGCGCGACGAAGCCCGCCGACGCAAGGCCGAGGAGATCGGTTTCACCGCCTACGGGCTCACCAAGGATCTCGACGATCCGCTCGCCAAGGCGCTGCATGCGCTGCTCGATCACGCGGTCGAATCCGACCGGCGCTTCGCCGAGCTCGTGCGCCGACTGGAAGCGGCCGGCATCGCCTTGCCCGATCTGCCCGGCGAGGATCAAGGGTTCGACCCGCAGCGCGTTTCACGTTGGGTGGAATGACCAGCAGGTTGCTATTGGTAATGGTACCGACAGGCAATCACCACGAGGGATCGTCCATCGACGCAGTACACCAGCCGGTGTGTGTCGTCGATGCGGCGAGACCAGAATCCCGACAGGTTTTCCTTCAGGGGTTCGGGCTTGCCAATCCCCTCGAAAGGGTGACGTAGGCAATCCTTGATCAGGACATTGATGCGCCGGAGCGTTTTTCGATCCTGATTTTGCCAGTATTCGTAATCTTCCCAAGCGGCCAGAGTCCACGTCAGCTCGAGCAGCTTGCCTTCAATCGGCATCGATCAAATCCCACTGGCTCACCCGTCCCTGGCGATACTGCTCGATGGAGCGTGCAAGATGCAGGGCATTGGCGGGGGACTTGAGCAGATGGACGGTTTCCATCAGGCCGTTGAAGGTGTCGAGCGACATCACCACGGCATCCGGTGCATCCCGGCGTGTGATGACCGTGTAATCGACATCGGCAACGACCTGATCGATCACGGCCTTGAGGTTGTTTCTCGCCTCGGAAAAATTCACCACGCGCATGAGGGCAGCTCCTTTATTGTACTTTATATTGTACAATTTTAAGACATTATCCGTTCTTTCGCAAGGCATGGCAATCTCTTGCGGGCGTCTCGTGCATAGTTTCGACGCATCGTTCGAATAGTTGACTTTTTCAGTCGGGTAAGTTATTTTGCTCGCGACACGCTGGCGAGGATCCAGCGGGAGGATGGACGATGCGACTGACGACGAAGGGGCGATTCGCGGTCACCGCGATGGTGGACCTGGCCAAGCACCAGGACAAGGGGCCGGTGGCGCTGGCAACCATCGCCGAGCGCCAAAACATTTCTTTGTCCTATCTCGAACAGCTCTTCAGCCGCCTGCGGCGCGAGGGTCTGGTGTCGAGCGTGCGCGGGCCCGGCGGCGGCTACCGCCTCGGGCGGCCGATGGACGAAATCACCATCGCCGAGATCGTCGAGGCGGTGGACGAGCCGCTCGATACCACGCAGTGTGGGGGCAAGGAAAATTGCCAGAACGACCACATCTGTTCCACGCACCATCTCTGGAGCAACCTCAACGTGCGCATGATGGAGTATCTCGACTCCGTCACCTTGGGCGCCGTGGTGCGCGGCGAGATCAAGCGCGTCGTTTCCCGTCGCCGGCCGAAAAAGAAGAAGGCCAATGAGACGGGGGAGCTCGCCGCCTGCGAGGCGTGCTGAGGCGATGACCCTCGCCCCGGGTGGCGTCTATCTCGATTGGAATGCCACCGCGCCGCTCGCGGCGTCGGCGCGCGCCGTGTTGCAGTCCTGTCTGGACGGAGAGTTACTCGGCAACCCCTCCAGCCTGCATTCCGCGGGGCGACGCGCCCGTACCCTGCTCGAAGAGGCGCGGCGTACCCTGGCCGACTGTCTCGAGACAGCGCCCGAGGAGATCGTCTTCACGAGCGGCGGCACCGAGGCCAACGCGCTCTTCCTGCGCGGTGCGGCGGCGCTCATGGAGCCTGGCATCATCGCCGTGAGTGCCGTCGAGCACTCCAGCGTCTACGAAACGGCAAGAAGCCTCGCTGCGCACGGTTGGCGTTTCGTCGAGATTCCCGTGGATGCCGCGGGCCGGGTCGACCCGCTCGCCTTCGAGCGCATCCTGCGCGAGCGCCCGGCGCTCGTTTCGGTGATGCTGGCGCACAACGAGACGGGCGTGATCCAGGACGTGGCGAGCCTCGCCCGAGCGGCACGCGAGGCCGGCGCCCTGGTGCATTGCGACGCGGTGCAGGCGGCCGGGAAAATGCCGTTGTCGCGGCGCGCCCTAGGCGTGCATGCGCTCACGCTGTCGGGACACAAGTTCGGCGCGCCGACGGGGATCGGCGCCCTCGTGCTCGCGCGTGAAGTGGCATTGGAGCCATTGCTCACCGGCGGCGGGCAGGAGGCAGGGCGGCGCTCGGGCACCGAGAACGTGCCGGGCGCGATGGCCATGGCCGCGGCGCTCGTCGAAGCGCTCGAAGCCAGGGAATTCTTGCACGCCCGCCTGCACGCCTTGCAGCAGCGGCTGGAGGCGGGGCTCGCAGCGCAGGGGGCGGTGATCTTCGGCGCCGGCGCGACGCGGCTACCCAATACGACGTTTTTTGCCCTGCCCGGATTGGAGGGGGCGGCGCTCGCCGGTGTGCTCGATCGCGCCGGTTTCGCGGTGGGCACCGGCTCGGCCTGCTCCAGCGCCCAGCCCGGCGCGCCGCGCAGCTTGCTCTCCATTGGCGTGCCCGAGGCGCTCGCGCGCGGGGCCGTACGCGTGAGTACCGGACGCAGCACGACCGAAGCCGATATCGACGGGTTTCTCGCCGCGCTCGCGCAGGCCGCAGGCCAACTGCGGCGCCTTGCGGCCTTGTGTGCCGATTGAAAGGACTCTTCATGCAGCGACCGATCTATCTCGACTACGCCGCCACCACGCCGGTGGATCCGCGCGTGCGCGATGCCATGATTCCCTGGCTCACCGAGCGTTTCGGCAACCCGGCAAGCCGCACCCACGCCTACGGCTGGGAGGCGGAAAAAGCCGTGGAAGAGGCGCGCAGCCGTGTGGCCGAGCTCGTCGGCTGCGAGCCGCGCGAACTCGTGTGGACTTCGGGCGCCACCGAGGCCGACAACCTCGCCATCAAAGGCGTGGCGGAGTTCTACCGCGACCGGGGTCGGCATCTCGTCACCCTGCAGACCGAACACAAGGCGGTGCTCGACAGCGTCAAGGCGCTGGAATCGCGCGGTTTCACCGCCACCTATCTGCCGGTGCGCGACAACGGTCTGGTCGACCTGGACGAACTCGAACGTGCCCTGCGCCCGGACACTTTGCTAGTGTCAGTGGCGCTCGTCAACAGCGAGATCGGCGTCATCCAGCCGATCGAGGAGATCGGGGCGCTGTGCCGCGAGCGCGGCATCCTCTTTCACGTCGATGCGGCGCAGGCCACCGGCAAGATGGCGATCGACCTGCAAAAACTCGACGTCTCGCTCATGTCCTTCTCTGCCCACAAGACGTACGGCCCCAAAGGGATCGGCGCGCTCTACGTGCGCCGTCGCCCGCGGGTGCGGCTGGAGGCGCAGATGCACGGCGGAGGGCACGAGCGTGGTTTTCGCTCGGGGACGCTGCCCACGCACCAGATCGTCGGCATGGGCGAAGCCTATCGCCTCGCGCGGGAAGAAATGGCCGAGGAAGTGCCGCGCATCCGGGCGTTGCGTGACCGCCTGCTCGCCGCTTTGCTGGAGCTTCCGGGTATCCACGTCAATGGCGACCTCGAGCGGCGCGTGCCGCACAACCTCAACGTCTCGGTCGAAGGCATCGAGGGGGATGCCCTGCTCCTGTCCCTGGGCGAGGAACTGGCCGTCTCGGCCGGTTCCGCCTGCACTTCGGCGAGCCTCGAACCCTCCTACGTGCTGCGCGCCCTCGGGCGAACGCCGGAGCTCGCCCGCAGCGCCTTGCGTCTCACCCTCGGGCGCTTTACCACCGCCGAGGAGATCGACACGGCGATCCGCCTGCTGCGCGAGCGCATCCTCGTTCTGCGGAGGCGCTGAGGGAAACCCTGCGGGGCAGGGAAGGGTCTATTCATTTATCTCGAGCAATGGAGCGCATCATGGCAATCACCCTGACGGAACGCGCCGCTGCCCAAGTGCGGCGGATCCTGGAAAAACGCGGGCACGGCTTGGGCCTGAAACTGGGCGTGACGCCTTCGGGCTGTACGGGTTTTGCCTACAAGCTCGACGTGGCCGACGCAGCGGGGCCGCAGGATCTGGTGTTCGAGAGCCACGGCGTGAAAGTGCTGGTGGCGCAAGACGATCTGCCGATGCTCGAGGGCACGGTGATCGATTACCGCCGCGAAGGCTTGAACGAATCCTTCAAGTTCGACAACCCCAACGTGAAGGCCACCTGCGGGTGTGGCGAGAGCTTCGCCGTCTGAATCTTCCCCGGCGCTCATAGGGAAACGCTGAAGAAATGAGCGAGCGGGATGAAGCGCAAGGCGCACGGAGCGCAGCGACCGAGACATATCGAGTAGATAGGCGAGGGAGCGAGCACCGCGCAACGCAGCGATTCGCCCGCGCAGCCAATTATTCAGCGTTTCCATAGCGCGGAGGCGGGCAGGAGAAACACCTTGTCCTCCGCCGTCTCCGTGGCGAGCCAGGTGAAGGGCAGTTCGGGGAAAGCCGCTTCCACGAGCGCCCGGTTGTGGCCGACCTCCACGGCGAGCCAGCCCTGGGGCGTGAGGTAGCGCTTCGCGCCGGCGAGGATGCGCCGCACCACGTCGAGCCCGTCTTCGCCCGCGGCGAGCGCGATCGTCGGCTCGTGACGGTATTCCTGCGGCAATTCGGCCATGGCCTGGGCCGTGACGTAGGGCGGGTTGCTCACGATCAAATCGAACGGCTCGCCGGCAAGCGCCGAGAACACGTCCGAGCGCAGCAGCCGTACGCGATCCTGCAGGCCGTAGGCTTCGACGTTGATCCGCGCGACTTCCAGCGCCTCGTCCGAGAGGTCGGCCGCCACGATCTCCGCCTGAGGGAAGGCGTAGGCGGCCACGATCGCGAGGCACCCCGAGCCGGTGCACAAGTCGAGCACGCGGTGAATCGCTTCCGGCTGCTCGATCCAAGGGGAGAAGCGCTCCTCTAGCAGTTCGGCGAGGAAGGATCGAGGCACGATCACGCGCTCGTCTACGTAGAAGCGAAACGGTCCCAGCCAGGCTTCGTTGAGAAGGTAGGCCGTCGGCACTTTATCGACGGCACGGCGCTCCACCAGCTCGGCAAGGCGTTGGCGCTCGGACTCGGTGAGGCTCGCATCTAGGAACCACTCCAGGCGCTCGCGCGGCAGCTTCAAGGCGCCGCTCACCAGCCACACCGCTTCGTCGATCACGTCCTCGCAGCCGTGGCCGTAGAAAGCTTCTTCGCTCTCGAGCCGGGTGACGGCGTAACGCACCCAGTCGCGCACCGTGACGAGCGCTTCGGTCTCGTCATGATCGTGCGCTGCGAACATCGGATCGTCTTCAAACTCGGGCATCGTCATCTCCGGCAGGGGGCAGCAAACGTTCCAGTACACCGCGGTAGGCCGCGGCGAGCGGCTCGAGTTCGGCGAGCGCCACCGATTCGTCGATCTGGTGGATGGTCGCATTCACCGGTCCGAACTCCACGATCTGCGGGCAAATGGCGGCGATGAAGCGTCCGTCGGAGGTACCGCCGCTCGTGGAAAGCCGCGGCCGGATCCCGCAGGCCGCCTCGATGCTGTCCGACAGGGCGGTGATGAGTTCGCCTTGGGGGGTGAGAAAAGGGCGACCGCCCAGTTCCCAGGCGAGCGAGAAGGGCACGCCGTGCCGACGCAGCATCGCATCCACTCGCTCTTGCAGGCCCTCCGGCGTCTGCTCGGAGGAAAAGCGGAAATTGAAGGTCATGCGGCATTCGCCGGGCACCACGTTCGTCGCGCCCACCCCGGCGTGCAGGTCGGTCACCTGCAGCGAGGTCGGCGGAAAATGTTCGTTGCCCCGATCCCATTCGGTGGCTACGAGCTCGGCGAGCGCCGGCGACAGGCGATGCACCGGGTTGTCGACCAGATGCGGATAGGCGACGTGCCCCTGTTTGCCGTGCACCGTGAGCCGGCCGGTGAGCGAGCCGCGCCGGCCGTTCTTGATCGTGTCGCCGAGCGCGTGTTCGCTGGTGGGCTCACCCACCAGCGCGTAATCGAAACGCAGGCCGCGCGCTTGCAGGATCTCGACCACGTGGCGCGTGCCGTGGACTGCCGGCCCTTCTTCGTCGGAAGTCAGCAGAAAGCCGATGGAGCCCCGAGGCGAGGGGTGCTCGGCGAGAAAGGATTCCACCGCGCACACCATGGCGGCGAGCGAACCCTTCATGTCGGCGGCGCCGCGCCCGTAGAGCCTGCCGTCGGCCACGGTGGCGGAGAAGGGGGGGAAACGCCAGCGATCCTCGGGGCCGGGGGGCACGACGTCGACGTGCCCGGCAAAGACGAAGAGCGGCCCATCGTCGCCGCGCCGCGCCCAGAGATTCGCCACGCCGCCCGCATCGAGCCGCTCCAGCGTAAAACCGAGCGCAGCGAGCCGCTCACCGATGAACTCGAGGCAACCGGCATCGTCGGGGGTGACGGAAGGGCGGCGAATGAGCGCCCGGGCGAGCTCGAGCACGTTCATGTCTTGTTATCGGTCAAAGAGGGGAATTCGATTTCGCTCATCTGCGAAGGCGGGTCGACGTCGGCAGACGGAACGCCTCCGTCCTGTATCGACGTTTTCACCCCGGTATTCTGCAGTTCCCATTGCAGGTTGGTGGGCGAATCGGCCTGGGCGATGGCTTCTTCCACAGTGATGGCGCCGCTGCGGTAGAGCCGCACGAGATCCTGGTCGAAGGTCTGCACGCCCGGCGAGAGGGAGCGCTCCATCGCGTCCTTGATCATGGAGAGATTGCCTTTCTCGATCATCTCGGCGATCAGCCGCGAATTGACGAGAATCTCCACTGCAGGAATGCGTTGCCCTTGGACGTGCCGTACCAGGCGTTGGGCGATGATCCCTCGCAGGGCCACGCTCAGGTCTGAGAAGAGCAAGCCTCGGCTCTCGAGCGGGTAGAAATTCACGATGCGGTTGAGCGCGTGATAGGTGTTGTTGGCATGCAGCGAAGCCAGCACCAGGTGCCCGGTGAGCGCATAAGCGATGGCCGCCTGCATGGTCTCGAGGTCGCGGATCTCGCCGATGAGGATGCAGTCCGGTGCCTGGCGCATGGCGCTTTTGAGCGCCTCACCCCAGGAAAGGGTGTCGATGCCCACGTCGCGTTGGTTGACCAGGGATTTCTTGTGGCGGAAGAGATATTCGATGGGGTCTTCCACCGTGAGGATGTGGCCCGGCAGATTCGCGTTGCGATGATCGATCATCGCGGCGAGCGTGGTCGATTTGCCCGACCCCGTGGGGCCCACCACCAGGATGAGCCCCCGCTTGCCCAGAGCCATTTCGCCCAGGACGGGCGGCAGACCTAAAGCCTCGAACGAGGGGATGTCGCGGCTCACATAGCGGATCACCACTGACGGGCTGTTGCGCTGCCAAAACGCGTTGATGCGAAAGTTGCCGATCTCCGAGACGCCGAGCGAAAAATTGAGCTCTTTGCGTTCGACGTAGCGCTGCCACAAGGTCTCGTTGGCGATGGCGTCTTCCAGTATCCGTCGCACTTGATCAGGCTTCATCACCTGCTGGTTGATCGGTGCCACGATGCCGTTGATCTTGATGTGGATCGGCGCGCCCGCCGTGATGAAGATGTCGGAGGCGCTGCGATCGTGCATCGCGCGAAAGAGTTTTTCCAGCACCGGTGTGACGATCGGCATGATGATCGCCTCCTCAGGCGCCGCGCAGCAGTTCGTTGATCGCGGTCTTCGCGCGCGTCTGGGCATCCACGCGCTTGACGATCACGGCGCAGTACAGGCTGTACTTGCCATCCGGGGAGGGGAGGCTGCCGGGCACGACCACGGCGCCGGAGGGCACACGCCCGTAGAGGATCTCACCGCTTTCGCGATCGTAGATTTTCGTGCTCATTCCCAGATAGACGCCCATGGAGATCACGGCATTCTCTTCGACGATCACGCCTTCGACGATCTCGGAGCGCGCGCCGACGAAGACGTTGTCCTCGATGATGACCGGCCCCGCTTGCACCGGCTCGAGCACGCCGCCGATGCCCACGCCGCCGGAAAGATGCACGTTCTTGCCGATCTGGGCGCAGGAGCCCACCGTGGCCCAGGTATCGACCATCGTGCCTTCATCGACGTAGGCGCCGATGTTCACGTAGGAAGGCATGAGCACCACGTTCTTGGCGATGTAGCAGCCGCGCCGCGCCGCCGCCGGGGGCACCACGCGAAAGCCGCCCGCGCGAAACGCCGCTTCATCGTAGCGGGCGAATTTCGGCTCGACCTTGTCGAAGTAGCGCGTCTCGCCGCCTTCCATGAGGCGATTGTCGCGCAGACGGAAAGAGAGCAGCACCGCTTTCTTGATCCACTGATTGACGTGCCAATCGCCGTCGCGCTTCTCGGCCACCCGGATCGCGCCCCGGTCGAGCCCGTCGATCACCGCCTCCACCGCGTCGACGAGATCTTTGGGCGCGTTGCCGGGAGAGAAGCGGGTACGCTCTTCGAATGCCGCGTCGATCAGCGATGCGACGCCTTGCCAGTCGGCCATGAGGTTCCTCCGTGGAGATGATTCCAGTTTCACGTAACGCGAAATGGTATCATGCGCGGCTCGAAGCCCTCATTGGTCTTCCCTCATACGCCGTGCGACTCATCAAGATCAAACTGGCCGGTTTCAAGACCTTCGTCGAGCCCACCACCCTCGTGCTCCCCGGGGCATTGGTCGGCATCGTCGGTCCCAATGGCTGCGGCAAATCGAACGTGATCGACGCCGTGCGCTGGGTGCTCGGTGAAATGCGCGCCTCCGCCCTGCGCGGTGAGCAGATGTCGGACGTGATCTTCAACGGCTCGGACACGCGCAAACCCTTGGCGCGCGCCAGTGTCGAGCTCGTCTTCGACAATGCCGACGGCAGCGTGCCCGGCCCCTGGGGGCGATTCGCCGAGATTTCGGTCAAACGCGTCGTCGTGCGCGGCGGCGAATCCAGCTATTTTCTCAACGGTCAGCGCGTGCGGCGCCGGGACGTGGTCGACCTCTTCCTCGGCACGGGGCTGGGGCCGCGCGCCTACGCCATCATCGAACAGGGAATGATCTCGCGCATCGTCGAGGCGAAGCCCGATGAGCTGCGCCGTTTCCTCGAAGAGGCGGCCGGCGTGACCCGCTACCACGAGCGGCGCAAGGAGACGGAAGCGCGGCTGCGGGACGCACGCGCCCATCTCGGCGGCTCGCCGACCTGCACGCCGAACTCGCAGCCCAAGCCGAGACGCTCGCCGCTCAGGCCGAACGCGCCCGGCGCTATCGTGAGCTGGAAAAGCGCCTGCGCCTCGCACGTCAGCAATCCTGGGCACTGCGACGGCGCGAGGCGGCCACGGCCCTTGCCGCCGGAGACGAGCGCATCGCCGCGCTCGAAGCCGAGCTGGAACGGCAGCGGCAGGAACGAACGCACCTCGCAGCGGCGCTCGAATCTGCCCGGGTCGAGGCGCAGGCGGCCGCCGCGGCGCTCGAATCCGCCCAGCAAGTTTATTTCGAGGCGAGCGCCCGGCTCGAACGCGTGATCGGCGAGCGGCGCCACCGCGAGGAGACGCTCGCCGCCCTTGCCGAGCGGCTCGAGCGCATCGGCGAGGAGGCAGGGCGCTGGCAGGAAGAGGGCGATCAGGCCCGCCTCGACCTGGCACGCTGGGCTGAGCTCGCCGAACTCGCCCAGGGGCGTTGCGAGACGCTGCAGGAGCGGGTGGATTCGTTCGACGAGGTATTGGAAGCACTCGGGCGTGCCCTGGAAGACGCCCGTCACGGCGCGGCGATCGCCGAGCGCGAGCGAAACGATGCCCAGCGGCAGATCGCCGTCGAACGCGCCCGCATCGCCGCGCTCGAGCGCTCGCTGCAGGCGAACGAGGCCCGGCTCGAGCGCCTCGAGCAGGAAGCCTCGGCGCTCGGCAGCGGGGACGAGGAAGCGCTCGAGCGCGAGCACGCGCGGCAGCAGACACTCGCCGAGCGGCTCGAAGCGCTACGCGAGGCGCTCGAGGCTGCGCAAGTCCGGCTGCGCGACGCGCAGGCGCAGCATGACGCATCCCAGGACGAATTTCGCCGGCTCGACGCCGAACTCGGTCGACTCGAATCGCGCCGCCGGGCGCTCGCCGAAACCCAGGCGCGCTGCGCCGGGGCTGCGGGGCAGGAGTACGCGGCCCTCTGGCCCAGGCTGGAAGTCGCCGCCGGCTGGGAAACGGCAGCCGAAACGGTGCTCGGCCCCTGGCTTGGCGCGCGCCTCGTTCCGCTACCCGAGGCCGCGAGGCAGCTCGAACACGCGCCGCGTTCGGGGGAAGCCTGCCTGTGGCAGGATCTTCCCCTGGTGGACGAGCCGGAAGGCTTCGGGCCGATGCCCCAAGGGGCGGTGCGCGCTGCGGCGGCGGTCTCCACGAGCGACCCAACGCTCGCCGGAGCCCTCCAGCGTCTCCTGGCCCATACCGTCTTCGTCGAGACGATCGACAAAACGAACCTCGCCTGGGCCCGCGAGCACGGGTTGCGCCTGGTCGACCGGCGAGGCTGGATTGCCGATCCCCATGGAGCGCGTAGCCTCGGCGCCGACGAGCGGATGCTCGCCGGAGTCCTCGAGCGCGCCCGCGAGCTCGGTGTGCTGGACGCCGAATGTGCCGAGCTCGAGCGGCAGCGGGAATCCGCCGCGGAGGAACGTTCCCGCCGTGCCGCTGCCTGTGACGAAGCCAAGGCGGAACACGAAGCGCTGCGCCGCGAGCTGCAGCTAGCCGAAAAGCTGCAACGCGACCATGCGCTCGAGCTTGCCCGGCTTGAGACGGCCTTCGAGCACGCCCGTCGTCGACGGCAGGCGATCGACGAAGAGCGCGCTGCCCTCTCTCGTCAGGCCGAGCGCGAGCGCGCCGAACTCGCCACGCTGCAGGAGCGCATCGCCGAGCTGCTTGAGCGCGAGACCGCACTCGAAACCTCCTGCCTCGAGCGTCAAGCCGATCTCCGCCGTCAGCACGAACGCCTCGAAGAGGCCCGCACGCAGCGTCAGGCGCTCGCCCGCGAGCTGCAGGAGGCCGAGTTCTCCTGCCGCGAATGTACCCTCAAGCGCGAGGAGAGCGAGCGCCGCGCCCGGATTGCCGCCGAAAGCCTTGAGCGGCTCGAGCGCGAGCGCGCCGAGCACGAGGCCGAACGCGAACGGCTCGCCGCCGCGCCACTCGAAGAAGAATCCCTCGTACGCGAAGCGCGCGAACACGCTGCCAATGCACTTGCCCAAGCCCGCCTGCGGGTGGACGAGCACCACCAGCAGCTCCGTACGCTCGAAGAAACCCGCCAGCAGCAGGAATTCGCCCTGCAACCCCTGCGCGACGAACTCGAGCAGGCGAGGTTACGGCGGCAGGAAGCGGTCGCGGCGCTCACCCACGCCGAAGAGCGGCTCGCCGAATTGGGCGCCGATCTGGCCGCGCTCGAACCCCAGCTCGACCATCTCGACGCCGCCAAGCTCGCCCGGGAGATCGAGCGCCTCGGACGCGAGCTCGCCGCGCTGGGCGAAGTCAACCTTGCCGCGCTCGAAGCCCTGCGTCAGGTGGAAGAGCGCAAGACGGCACTGGAAACCCAGCTCAACGATCTCACCACCGCCATCGGCACGCTGGAAGAAGCGATCCGGCGCATCGACCGCGAGACGCGCCAGGCGCTCGCCGCCACGTTCGATGCCGTCGATGCCCATTTCGGCCGGCTCTTTCCCCGGCTCTTCGGCGGCGGGCAGGCAAAGCTCGTGCTCACCGGCGAAGAGATTTTGGATGCCGGCGTGCAGATCGTCGCCCAACCGCCGGGCAAGAAGAATGCGAGCATCCACCTTCTTTCCGGGGGGGAAAAGGCGCTCACCGCCATCGCGCTCGTCTTCTCCTTCTTCGCCCTCAACCCGGCGCCTTTCTGCATCCTCGACGAGGTCGATGCGCCGCTCGACGATGCCAACACCGAACGTTACGCTCGATTGTTGCGGGAGATGTCCGGCACGACGCAACTTCTCTTCATCAGTCATAATAAAATCACGATGGCGGCGGCCGAGCAGCTCATCGGCGTCACGATGCAGGAGCAGGGCGTCTCGCGCATCGTCGCCGTCGATATCGACGAAGCGCTTCGGCTCGCCGAAATGCCCTGAGGCCAGCCCGCGCGCCGACGCAAAGGAATACGCATGGATACCGATCTACTCGTCGCACTGGGAGGCGTGCTCGTCATCGTCACTGCTGGATTCTTCGGCTACAGCAAGTGGCAGGAGACCCGCAGCCGACGCACCCTCGAGCGCACCCTGCACACGCCCTCGCACGACCCCCTGCTCGACACCAGGCATGACGAGACCCCGGAGACGTCTGGAGAGGGTGGGGAAGGAGACCGCGTACTCGACCCGGTTCGGCACGCTCCGGCCCGGCGAGAATACGCCGCCGCGCCGTCCGTATCCCGCGCTCCACACCATCATCCCGACGGTCTCAAGGAAGGCGTGGATCTCATGGTGCGCCTCGAATCGCTCGGCGGCATGGATGCCGCGGCGCTCAGAGAAGTCGTTCTGCGCGAATTCCGCGATTCGCCGCGTCCGGTCGGCTGGTACGTTTTCGACGATGCGAGCAACGACTGGCAGCCGCTCACCGCCAAAACCGAGGGTCAGTATCACCTCGCGCTCGCCTCGCTGCAGCTCGCCGATCGCAGCGGCGCCATCGGCGAGAAAGACTATCTGCGTTTCACCGGCGGCGTCGAACGGGTGGCCGACCAGCTCGGTGCCGTGCCCGGGGCCATCGAACCGCGCGTCACCGTGCTCGAGCGCGCCGCTGCGCTCGACCGCTTCTGTGCCGAGGTCGACGTGCAGATCGCGGTGAACGTCGTGCCGCGCAACGCCCCGATCCCGGGTACCAAGATCCGGGCCGCCGCCGAAGCGGCCGGTCTCACGCTCGGTGAAGACGGCCTTTATCGCCTGCTCGACGATCATGGTGTTCCCTTGTACGCGCTCGCCGATCTCGACGGACGCCCCTTCCGCCAACCCGACATCAAATTGCATCAGGCAAACGGGGTCACCCTCTTTCTCGAAGTCACCAAGATCCCCTCGCCGGTGGTGTTCGACCGCATGTTCACGTTTGCCGAGAAGCTTGCCTCCACGCTCGATGGCCAGCTGGTCGACGATGCCGGCAACCCCATCACGCCCGAAGCCGGTCGGCTGATCCGCGAGCGCATCGCCCAGATCCACCAGCGCATGAAAGCGCAAGAAATCCCACCCGGCAGCTCCATCGCCCGTCGCGTCTTTGCCGGATGAAAGGATCGTCATGACCTCCCATGCCCCGCCGGAGGCGGTCGAGCGCGCCCGCTGGCTGCGCGAGGAGATTGCTCGGCTCGATCATGCCTATTACGTGCTCGCCGAGCCGCTCGTGCCGGATGCCGAATACGATCGGCTCTTCCGCGAACTCGTCGAGCTCGAAACCCGCTACCCCGAGCTCGTCACCCCCGATTCCCCCACCCAGCGCGTGAGCGGCAAACCGGCGCCCGAATTCGCCGAAGTCCGGCACGAAGTGCCGATGCTCTCGCTCACCAACGCCTATACCGACGAAGAAGTGTATGCCTTCGACCGGCGTTGCCGCGAGCTGCTCGGCGTCGAGCGCATCCGCTATGCCTGCGAACCGAAATTCGACGGGCTCGCCGTCTCGCTCATCTACCGCGACGGCCTCTTCACTCTCGGCGCCACCCGGGGTGACGGTTTCACCGGCGAAGACGTCACCGCCAACCTGCGCACCCTGCGTTCCATTCCCTTGCGCCTGCGGCTCGATTCCCCGCCGACGTTGCTGGAAGTGCGCGGCGAAGTCCTCATGACCCGCGAGGACTTCAAACGCCTCAACGAAGCGCAGCTGCGGGCCGGCGAAAAAACCTTCGTCAACCCGAGAAACGCCGCCGCCGGCAGCCTGCGCCAGCTCGATCCCGCCGTGACCGCCAAACGGCCGCTGCGTTTCTACGCCTACCAGCTCGTGCGCCTCGAAGGGCACCCTTGGCCGGAAACGCACAGCCAGGCGCTCGCGCTGCTGCAACGCTGGCGTTTCCCCGTGTCGGATGCGCGCGCGCTCGCCGACGGCATTGCCGGCCTGCTCGCCTACTACCGACGCATGGAAGTCGAGCGCGACCGCCTTCCTTTCGACATCGACGGCGTCGTCTATAAAGTCGATGATCTGACCGCGCAGCAGCGTCTGGGCACCATCGCCCGGGCGCCGCGCTGGGCCATCGCCCACAAGTTTCCGCCGCAGGAAGAGATCACCCGTCTCATCGGCATCGAAGTACAGGTCGGACGCACCGGCGCGCTCACCCCCGTCGCCCGGCTCGAACCCGTCTTCGTAGGGGGCGTCACCGTCACCAACGCCACCCTGCACAACGAAGACTACATCCGGGACAAAGACATCCGCATCGGCGACTGGGTGGTGGTGCGCCGCGCGGGCGAAGTCATCCCCGAGATCGTCAAGGTGCTCCCCGAGCGGCGCGACGGTAGCGAACGCCCCTTCGTCATGCCCGAGCACTGCCCCGTGTGCGGCTCGGCGGTGGCCCGCGACCCGGACGAAGCCGCGGCCTATTGCACCGGCGGCATGTACTGCCCCGCCCAGCGCAAACGCGCCCTCGAGCACTTCGCCTCGCGCCTGGCGATGAACATCGAGGGGCTGGGCGAGAAACTCATCCACCAGCTCGTCGATCTCGGTTGGGTCGAAACTCCCGCTGACCTCTACGATCCGGAAAAAATCAACGCCGAGCGGCTCGCGAGCCTGCCCCGCATGGGGGAAAAATCCGCCGCCAAGCTGATGGCCGCCATCGAACGCAGCAAGAAGACCACGCTCGCGCGCTTCATCTACGCGCTCGGCATCCGGCACGTGGGCGAAGCCACCGCCAAGCTCCTGGCCGAGCACTTCGGCTCGCTCGAAGCCCTCATGCAGGCCGGGCTCGAGGAGCTCACCGCCATCGAGGGCATCGGCCCGGTGGTGGCGCAGAGCATCCGCGACTTCTTCGACGAGCCGCACAACCGCCAAGCGATCGAGCGCCTGCGCCGGCTCGGCGTGCATTGGGAGGAAAGCACGCCCGCGAAGAAGAGCAGGGCGCTCGCCGGCCTCACTTTCGTGCTCACCGGCACGCTGCCGCGGATGAGCCGTGAAGAAGCCAAGGCGCTCATCGAAGCGCACGGCGGCAAGGTGAGCTCCTCCGTCTCGAAGAAGACCGACTACGTCGTGGCCGGCAGCGAAGCCGGCAGCAAGCTGCAGCGGGCGCTCGAGCTGGGCGTTCCCGTCATCGACGAAGACACGCTCGAGCGCCTGATCGCCGAGCGCAGCACAACCCAAGGATGAACCCATGGATCAACCGCAGGAGTCGAACGAGATGAAGAAAGCCGTGCGCAAGGCCGTGTTCCCCGTGGCTGGGATGGGCACCCGGTTCCTGCCCGCCACCAAGGCGAGCCCCAAGGAAATGCTGCCCATCGTCGACAAACCCCTCATCCAATACGCTGTGGAAGAAGCGGTGGCCGCCGGCATTACCGAGCTCATCTTCATCACAGGTCGCACCAAGCGCTCGATCGAAGACCACTTCGACAAAGCCTACGAGCTCGAATCCGAGCTCGAAGCCCGCGGCAAGAAGGAACTCCTCGACGTCGTGCGCAAGACCGTTCCCAAGGGCGTCAACTGCATCTACATCCGCCAGTCCGAAGCGCTGGGTTTGGGACACGCGGTGATGTGTGCCGAATCCGTGGTCGGCGACGAACCCTTCGCCGTGCTGCTTGCGGACGACCTCTGCGACCATCCCGAAGGCAAACCGGTGCTCGCCCAGATGATCGACGTCTACAACTATCACCGCTGCTCGGTGCTCGGTACCATCAACGTCGCGCGCGAAGAAACGCGCCAATACGGCATCGTCAGCACCGAGCCCGAAGCCCGCGGCAAGATCCAGCGCATCACCGGCATCGTCGAAAAACCCAAGCCGGAAGAAGCCCCGAGCACCCAGGCCGTGGTCGGGCGCTACATCCTCTCGGGCAACATCTTCGAACACCTGCACCGCATCCAACCCGGCGCCGGCGGCGAACTGCAACTCACCGATGCCATCAGCTCACTGCTGCAGGAAGAAGCCGTGCTCGCTTACGAATTCGACGGCGTGCGCTACGACTGCGGCTCCAAGTTGGGTTACCTCAAGGCCACGGTCGAATTCGCCCTGCGTCACCCCGAAGTCGCCAACGACTTCCGCGACTTCCTGCGCGCACGCTCGGTGGGGCTGTAACGAAAAAGCCCCCGAAGGGGCTTTTTCGCGAAAGGAGGCTCAGGCGAGCGCCGTCTGCTTCGCCGCGCGGCGGCGATCGTGCTCCTGCAGGTAGCGCTTGCGCAGGCGGATCGACTTCGGTGTGATCTCCACCAGCTCGTCGTCCTCGATGAACTCCACCGCCGCTTCCAGCGTGAGTTCGATCGGCGGCACGAGCCGGATCGCCTCGTCCGAGCCGGAAGCGCGGATGTTGGTGAGCTGCTTGGTACGGATCGGATTCACCACGAGGTCGTTTTCCCGCGTGTGGATGCCGATGATCATCCCCTCATAGACCGCATCACCCGGATTGACGAACATTCGCCCGCGATCCTGCAGCTTCCACAGCGCGTAGGCCACCGCCTGGCCGTCGTCCTGCGACACGAGCACGCCGTTGCGCCGCCCGCCCACGGGGCCGGCGAGCGGTCCGTAGCCGTCGAAGATGTGGCTCATGAGCCCCGTGCCGCGCGTGAGCGTGAGAAATTCGCCCTGGAATCCAATGAGGCCGCGCGCCGGCACACGGTATTCCAGCCGCACGCGCCCCTTGCCGTCGGGCGCCATGTCGAGGAGCTCCGCCCGGCGGCGGCCCAGTTCCTCCATCACGGCGCCCTGATGGCCTTCCTCGATATCGACGGTGAGCCGCTCGTAGGGTTCGTGTATCTCGCCGTCGATCTCCTTCAATACCACGCGGGGCCGACCCACCGCCAGTTCATAGCCCTCGCGGCGCATGGTTTCGAGCAGGATGGTGAGGTGCAATTCGCCCCGGCCGGAAACCTCGAAGCTGTCGCCGTCCTCGCCAAAGCGCACGCGCAGCGCCACGTTCTTGAGCAACTCCTTCTCCAGCCGCTCGCGGATCTGGCGGCTGGTGACGAATTTTCCTTCGCGCCCGGCGAGCGGCGACGTATTGACCATGAAGGTCATGGTGAGCGTGGGCTCGTCCACCTCGATCGGCGGCAGCGGTTGCGCCGCCTCGGGATCGCACACCGTCACCCCAATGCCGACCTGTTCCACGCCGGAGATCATCACGATGTCGCCCGCCACCGCCTCGGGCACGGCCTCGCGCTCCAGGCCGACGAATTTCAGCACCTGACCGATCTTTGCCCGGCCCAGATTCTGCTTGCCCAGCCACACGCTCACTTCCTGATTGGGACGCAGGCGCCCCTGGCGGATGCGGCCGATACCCAGCTGCCCGACATAGCTCGAATAGTCGAGCGAGCAGATCTGCAGCTGCAAGGGGGCGTCGATCGACACCGGCGGCGGCGGAACGTGCGCGATGATGGTCTCGAAGAGCGGCCGCATGTCCTTGCCCGGTTCGTTCAGATCCAGCGTGGCATAGCCCTGCAGGCCCGAAGCATAGACGATGGAGAAGTCGAGCTGCTCCTCGCTCGCATCCAGCTCCGCGAAGAGGTCGAACGTGGCGTTGATCACCCAGTCGGGCCGCGCGCCGGGGCGGTCGATCTTGTTGATGACCACGATGGGCTTGAGCCCCTGCGCGAGCGCTTTCTTGGTGACGAAGCGCGTCTGCGGCATGGGGCCTTCGACGGCGTCGACCAGCAGCAGCACGCCGTCGACCATCGAGAGCACCCGCTCCACTTCACCGCCGAAATCGGCGTGACCCGGGGTGTCGACGATGTTGATGTGGGTGTCGCCATAGCGGATGGCGCAGTTCTTGGCCAGGATGGTGATGCCGCGCTCGCGCTCGAGATCGTTGCTGTCCATCACCCGTTCCGAGACGGTCTGATGCTGGGCAAACGTGCCGGATTGTTTCAGGAGCTGGTCGACGAGGGTGGTCTTACCATGATCGACGTGCGCGATGATGGCGATGTTGCGAATGGCGGAGGACATGGACTTCCAGACGTACGAAAACGCCAATTATAACAAAGGGGCAGGGCGGCGTCGTGTAAAATTCCGCATCATTTCGGCTCGATGCGGAAATTCCATGTTCGCGATCATCGGCGGCACTGGCCTCACCTCGCTCAACACCCTCGAAATCGTACACCGGCAGGTCGTGCGCACTCCCTACGGCGACCCCTCCGGGCCGCTCACCCTCGGGCGCATCGCCGGCCGGGACATCGCCTTCCTTGCCCGGCACGGCTACGGCCATACCTACGCGCCGCACCGCATCAACTACCGCGCCAACCTTTGGGCGCTGCAGCACGTGGGCGTGCGCGAGGTCATTTCGGTGGCTTCCGTCGGCGGCATCCAGGCGCGCTACGCTCCCGGCACGTTGGTAATCCCGCATCAGATCATCGACTACACCTGGGGCCGCGTGTCGACCTTCTTCGAAGGCGAGGAAGATCCGGTCACGCACATCGATTTCACCCTGCCGTTCACCCCGGCGCTGCGCCAACGCCTGATTCGCGCGGCGCAAAGGGCAGGGGAGCCGGTGATCGACGGCGCGGTCTACGCCTGCACCCAAGGCCCGCGCCTGGAGACCGCCGCCGAGATCGACCGCCTGGAGCGCGACGGCGCCAACGTGGTGGGCATGACCGCCATGCCCGAAGCGGCGCTCGCCCGCGAACTGGGCCTTGCCTACGCCGCGATCAACGTGGTGGCAAACTACGCCGCCGGCCGCGGTCCAGATGCCGGCGAGATTTCGTTCGCCGAAATCGAGGCAACGCTCGCCGATACCATGGCGCGGGTCAAGCGCATCCTCGAGAGCTTTGCCGACGTGGGTCGATAGCGCGCAAACCGGCTCGATCGGGATACATAGCCTCCCGACGGCCACATAAATTCGTGATAATTTGTATTATGTAAAATATACTGCAAGCCCGGCGGGATGAGTATGCGAGGCGGCGCACGGTCAGATGGCCACGCGGCGGAGGATCCAGATCGTGCATGAATAAAGACATTCCCACTCCCCCCTGTCCTCTTCTGGCCATCGTGCTATATTTCCGCGCACCACCCGATAGGAGACCGTTCCATGCGCATCGAGACGCTCGCCGTCCATGGCGGCTATACGCCCGATCCGACCACCAAAGCCGTGGCAGTGCCGATCTACCAAACCACCTCCTACGCCTTCGACGACACGCAGCACGGCGCGGATCTGTTCGATCTCAAAGTGCCGGGCAACATCTATACCCGCATGATGAACCCCACCTGCGACGTGCTGGAAAAACGCGTCGCCGCCATGGAAGGCGGCATCGCGGGCCTCGCGCTCGCCTCGGGCATGGCGGCCATCACCTACGCCATCCAGACGATCGCCGAAGCTGGCGACAATATAGTAAGTTCAGCCACGCTCTATGGCGGCACCTACAATCTCTTCGCCCATACGCTGCCCAAGTACGGCATCGAGGTGCGCTTCGCCGACCACCGCGATCCGGCTTCCTTCGCCCGCCTCATCGATGGCAAGACCAAGGCGATCTTCTGCGAATCGATCGGCAATCCGCTCGGCAACATCACCGACTTCGAGCAGCTCGCGGCGATCGCCCACGAACACGGCCTTCCGCTCATCGTCGACAACACCGTCCCCTCCCCTTACCTCTGCCGTCCCTTCGAGCACGGCGCCGACATCGTGGTGCATTCGCTCACCAAATACCTCGGCGGACACGGGAATTCCATCGGCGGGGTGATCGTCGACAGCGGTAAGTTTCCCTGGGCCGAGCACAAGGAACGTTTTCGCGTGCTCGTCGAGCCCGATCCGTCTTATCACGGCGTGAGCTACACGGAAACCTTCGGCGCTGCGGCCTACATCGCCCGGGCGCGCGTGGTGCCGCTGCGCAACATGGGCGCGGCGCTGAGCCCCTTCAACGCCTTTCTCATCCTGCAAGGGATCGAGACCTTGCCGCTGCGCATGGATCGCATCTGCGACAACGCCGTGCGTATCGCCCACTTCCTGCGCACCCATCCCAAAGTGAGCTGGGTCAATTACGCCGGCCTGCCCGATCATCCCGATCACGCCCTGGTGCAGAAATACCTCGGCGGACGCGCGTCCGGCATCCTCACGTTTGGCGTCAAGGGCGGCCGCGAGGCCGGGGCGCGATTCCAGGATGCACTCAAGCTGGTGACCCGGCTCGTGAATATCGGCGATGCGAAGACGCTCGCCTGCCACCCGGCCTCCACCACCCACCGGCAATTGAGCAAGGAAGAACTGGAGAAAGCCGGCGTGAGCGAAGACATGATCCGCCTATCGGTAGGCATCGAGCACGTCGACGACCTGATCGCCGATCTAGACCAAGCGCTTTCCGCCGCCTGATCCCCCTGCCCCCATTCCGTGCGAGACAGGGCAGGCGTGGTAAGTGGCTTCCCATAACCGAGGCGAGAGAAGTCCGCATGCAACGTTCTTCCACACCCGTCGCCGATTTTGCCACCCCCTCCGCCGCGCCTCCGCCCCCGGTCTCACTGCCGCGCTTTGTGCTGATGGGCACGCTGTTCAGTCTCGTATGGAGCTCTGCCTTCATAGCAGGCAAGGCCGGCATGGCCGCGAGCGGGCCTTTGACTTTGCTGAGCCTGCGCTTTTTGCTCGCAGGAATCCTGGTGTGGCCGCTCGTCCATCTGCACAGTGGCATGCATCGGGCAGCCGCCCAAGCCCGACCCGAACGCGTACCCAAGAAGCAGAAGCTGCGCGATATCGGCGTGGCGCTGCTCGCAGGCCTGCTCAACAACGCCGTCTATCTGGGCCTTGCCTTCGTGGGCATGCGCACGGTGCCGGCGGGGCTGACCACCATTCTCGTGAGCACCAGCCCTTTGATGACCTCGGCGCTCGCGGCCGTGGCGCTGCGCGAGCGGCCTAGCTGGCGCGCCGCCGCGGGACTTGCAGCGGGTTTTGCCGGAGTCGTCTGGATCATGCGCACACGGGCGCTCTCGGCATCTGCCGACCTGGATGGCGTGATGCTGATCCTCCTAGGTACAGTCGCCTTGTCAGCGTCGATCCTGCTCTACCGCCAGGTCGCGGGCCGGCTCGATCCGTGGCGCATCGCTGCGATCCAGCTGCCAACGAGCGGGCTCGTGCTGCTGCCTCTGGCCTGGTGGCGTGAGGGTCTGGCGGTACAGCCGAACGCAGCATTTTTCGGCAGTCTGCTGTACCTCGCAGTAGTGGTTTCGATCGGCGCCACCTTGCTGCTGCTGTGGCTGGTGCGCCATGGCGGAGCCAGCCGCGCAAGCAGCTTTCACTTGCTGAATCCGCTGTTTGGCACCTTGCTCGCAGTACTGCTTTTGGGCGAGCACATCCCCGCGTCCGACTTGCTCGGCGCACTGCCCATCATGGCCGGGCTAGGGCTGGTGTTGCGGCGCGGCTGAAACCGTGATCAGATTTGCACGGACCGGACGTACCAGCTCAGCAATCTGGACATCCGTTCGATGATCTCGTCGATGTCCCGTTCGCTGGCCACCAACGCAGGCAGCAGGCGAATGGTTCGGCCACGGGTTACATTGATGAGCAAACGTTCGCGCTCGATGGCAAAGGCTGCCAGATGATCGCAAAGATGATCCAGCTCGATGCCCACCATCAGTGCCTGCCCGCGGATTTCACGGATACCAGGCAAGCCGTCGAGCGATCGACGCAAGCCATCGATCAAACGCTGCCCGAGTTCGCTGGCCCTCTGGGGTAAGGCGTCACGCTCAGTGATGTCCAGCACCTTGCAGCCGACTCGGCAGGCAAGCGGATTGCCGCCGAAAGTGGAGCCGTGCCGGCCAGGGGTAAACAGCCTTGCCGCAGCCCCACCTGCCAGACAAGCACCGATCGGGATGCCATTGCCGAGTCCTTTGGCAAGCGTGACCACATCCGGGCGAACCGATGCACGCTGATAGTCGAACCATGCGCCAGTTCGCCCCAAACCGGTCTGTATTTCATCGATCATCATCAGCCAGCCGTTCTCATCGCAAAGCGCCCGTAAAGCACGCAGGTAGTCTGACGACACCACCCTCACCCCGCCCTCCCCTTGCACCGTCTCCAGCAAGACGGCGACGATGTCGTCACGAGCGGCAGCCAGCTTGCCAATAGCCTCAATGTCATTGGCTGGAACGCGCACGAACCCTTCGACCAGGGGCGAGAAGCCCTCTTGCACCGCAGCGCTTCCCGTGGCCGACAGCGTCGCCAACGTCCGACCATGAAAACTGTTCTCCATCACCACGATCGACGGAAGCGCAACACCGCGCACTCGCGCATGGAGGCGAGCGAGTTTGATGGCAGTCTCATTGGCCTCCGCACCTGAATTACAAAAGAATACGCTCTCCATCCCGGCAAGCTCGCAGAGTCGCTGCGCTAGATTCTCTTGCCATTCGATCTCGAACAGATTGGACGTATGCAAAAGACGCATGGCCTGATCGCTGATCGCTTCAGCGATCTCGGGATGAGCATGCCCCAAGTTGGTGACGGCGACACCGGCGATCGCATCCAGATATTCGTTGCCTTGCACATCCCACAGACGCATTCCTCGCCCATGGGTGAAACGAAGAGGATGGCGCTGATAAGTCGGCATCAGGTAGCAAGAGGTGCTCATCGGGTAGGCTCCGTAGACTCATCCGCTCTCACGGCGGCGAGCGGCAAAGGTTGAAACAAGGGTTCGCGGCCCAGGAGCCTGAGACCGCCTGGTCCGCTCTCGATTAGGCGGCGCTCATCGTGGGCAACGAACAGTTCGGTGCGATAGCCTTCCTGCTCAGGCAGACGCTGCAGCAGATCATGCACCGCCTCGGCTGCCCATGGCGTCTCGCTGTCGAACTGACCGAGCAGACGTCCATGCCGAAAAATGACAATTCGGTAAATTTTCATGAATACCCCCCGAGCACAGGGCTTTCCTTGGTTTCCAAGGGTCGATGTCGCTCCCTTGAAGCGTGGTCATGCTCCGGCCAATAATGACTGTCGGGGGTGGCGCGAGGGCCGAAAAGGGCTTGCCCGACGCGTACGATGGTAGCGCCTTCCTCGATCGCCATCTCGAAGTCGCCCGACATCCCCATCGACAACTCATCGAGCACGACGCCAGCTGGCGTTTCTTGACGCAGACGGTCGCGCAGCTCGCGCAGCAAGACGAAGCAGGAACGCACCTTGGAGGAATCAGTCGAAAATAACGCCAAAGTCATTAATCCTCGGATCCGCAAAGAGGAGAACCCCGTCAGCTGCCGCAGAAAACCAGCGACTTCCTCGGGAGGAAGTCCAAACTTGCTGACCTCTCCCGAGGTGTTGACCTGCACCAAGACGTCCAATCCACGCCCCTCAGCCTGCAGGCGCCGATCCAGGGCCTTGGCCACACGCAGACTGTCGAGCGCCTGGAATTCGCTGGCAAAGCGCGCGACGAGCTTCACCTTGTTGGTTTGCAAATGTCCGATCAGCGACCAGCGCAGCTCGGGCAAGTCGGCCATGAGCCCGGCCTTGTGAAAAGCCTCCTGCACCTTGTTTTCGCCGAATTCACGGCATCCCGCCGCATAGGCCATCCGGAGTCGCTCTTCGGAAACCGTCTTGCTGACCGGCAAAAGACGCACCCCGGCCGGATCGCGGCCTGCCCGCTTGCAGGCGCAGACGATGCGCGTGCGCACCGTCTCCAAGTTGCGTTGAAAGTCCTCGATGCGATGCGCTTCGTGATAAAGGGGCGGTGCGTCCATGAGGACGATCTCCTTGTTGTGCTATAATTTGTCCTAAGACAAATTATATATAGTCACAGGACTAATGCAAATCACCGGCAACAGCGCATCGGACATTTTCGAGAGCATTCGCCGCGAGGTATTTTCAGGTCGCTTGGGTGGGGGGCAGCCCTTGCCCCCTGTACGCGAGTTGGCCAAACGGCTCGGGGTCAATCGAAATACGGTCGCCGCTGCATACAAGCGACTGGTCGCCGCTGGCATCGCCGAGACCATGGGGCGCAAGGGCACGGTGATCAAACCCCCTGCACGCCTAGGGGAGCAGGAGGGAACCTCTGCCAACTCGCCGCTGGTAGACCTGGCAGGCGGCAATCCTGACCCTGCTTTGTTACCCGACCCTTTGCAGGTTCTTTCCTCCAGTGGCTATCGACCGACACTGTATGGCCACCCCGTGCTCTATCCTGATCTGGAGCACCTGGCCCGTCGATGGTTTGGGTCCGATTGCCGCGACCATGACGTTTTGAGCTTGACGCATGGGGCGGTAGATGCGATCGAGCGCCTGCTCACTGCCTATCTCGTTCCCGGTGACAAGGTCGCAGTGGAGGATCCCTGCTTCCTAGGCAGCCTCAACACCCTGCGCTGTGCAGGGCTAGAGGCAATACCTGTCGCCATCGATGGGCAAGGCATGCAGCCCGAGTCCCTAGAGGAGGCGCTGGCTGCCGGCGCTCAAGCCGTACTGTGCACACCGCGGGCCCAGAATCCGAGCGGTTGCAGCCTGAGCAAGGCCCGCGCAAGCAAGTTGCGCCGCATCCTCGAGAATCATCCCCATGTCCTGGTAATCGAAGACGACCATTTCGCCCTGCTGGCAAACACGGCCTACCATAGCATCGTGCCGGAATCTGCTTCACATTGGGCGTTGATCCGCTCCGTGTCCAAAGGCTTCGGCCCCGACCTTCGGCTTGCCTTCGTCGCGAGCGATGCCACAACTGCCGCTCGACTCGGCATGCGTCTAGCACCAGGTACGAGCTGGGTAAGCCACTTATTACAAGCCGCTGTGCGAGGGCTTTTGGGCTCGGATGCCATCAGGGCACATCTGCAAACCGCCCGGAGCATCTATGCTTTGCGCCGTGAAACCTTGATCGAGGCGCTGCACACCGAGGGATTCGCCCCGCAACAGCCCTGTGATGGATTCAATGTATGGGTACCGCTGCCGCAGGGTACTGACGCTGTGCGCGTCGCACATTCCCTAGCCCAAAAAGGGTGGTACGTACGCACCGGTGAAGCCTTTGCGATCGCATCGAAGCGCCCGGCCTTGCGAATCACCGCATCCATGCTGGAGCCGGCACAGGCATTGCGCTTCGCGGTGCAACTAAGAAAATGCCTGGAAGGAGCATCAAGCGGTTCTTGTCCATGACATTCCAGGGGGGCACCTGCTGACCAGCCGTACTCTACTTGCACCAAACACGCTCAGGCCGCAACCGCCCCCCGCTCCGCCAGCGCGTTCGCCCGCCCGATGCCGACATAGGCGATTCCCAGCCGCTCAAGCTGCTGCGGATCGTATTGGTTGCGCCCGTCGAAGATCAGCGGCGTTTTCAGGAGCCGCTTGATCGCGGCGAAATCCGGATGGCGGAAAGGCTTCCACTCGGTCACCAGCACCATGGCGTCGGCTCCTTCGAGCGCATCGTACTGATGCCGGGTGAAGGCGAGCCGGTCCTGCTCAAACCACGCCGAGGGGAAGACGCTGCGGGCATTGTCCATGGCCACCGGATCATAGGCGAGCACCTTGGCACCGCGCCCGAGCAGCCCCTCGATGAGCGGGATGGAAGGCGCTTCGCGCATGTCGTCGGTCCCCGGCTTGAAGGCGAGCCCCCACACGCCGAAAGTCCGTCCGGTGAGGTCTTCGCCGAAACGCGCGACGATCTTTTCTTCCAGCACGCGCTTCTGCTTCGCGTTGCGCTCTTCCACCGCCGTGAGCACCTCCGGTTCGACCCCGGCCGCCTGTGCCATGGCGATGAGCGCCTTGACGTCCTTGGGAAAACACGAGCCGCCGTAGCCGCAGCCCGGATAGATGAAGTGGTAGCCGATGCGCTGATCCGAGCCGATGCCCAAGCGGACGTTTTCGACATCGACGCCGTAGCGCTCGCACAGCGCCGCGATCTCGTTCATGAAAGAGATCTTGGTGGCGAGCATGGCGTTGGCGGCGTACTTCGTCATCTCGGCATCGCGCACGCCCATGTGGATGACGCGCTGGTGGCTGCGGTTGAAGGGCGCATAGAGCTCGGCCATGCGCTCGCGCGCCGCTTCCGAATCCGTACCGACGATGATGCGGTCCGGGCGCATGAAATCTTCGACCGCAGCGCCTTCCTTGAGGAATTCGGGGTTGGAGACGACATCGAACGGGATCGACACGCCACGTGCATCGAGCTCTGCCTGGATCGCACGGCGCACCCGCTCGGCGGTTCCCACCGGAACCGTGGATTTGTCGACGATCACGCTGTAGCGCGTAAGCCGCCGGCCGATGTCGCGCGCCACCGTGAGCACGTGCTGCAGGTCGGCCGAGCCGTCTTCGAGCGGTGGCGTGCCCACGGCGATGAAGAGCACATCGCACTCGGCCATCGCCTCGCCCAGATCGGTGGTGAAACGCAGCCGCCCCTCGCGGTAATTGCGGACCACGATCTCGTCGAGCCCCGGCTCGTAGATGGGCAACTTCCCGGCTTTCAGCCCCTCGATCTTGGCCGCATCGACATCGACGCACCACACCTCGTTGCCCATCTCGGCAAAACACGCCCCAGTCACGAGGCCGACGTAGCCGGTCCCGATCACGCACAAATCCATTGAATTCTCCTCGATTCGTGACAATGACAAGTTACTGATCTTCCGGAGCGATCCAAACCAAGTGGTCCCGTCCGTTCTCTTTGGCTTGATAGAGCGCCCGGTCGGCACGTGCGAACACGTCGTCGATCGTGCGATCGCTGATCGAGAACGACGTGCCGCCGGCGCTCACCGTATAGCGGATCGCATGGCCATTGAAGACGACGACGCTTTGGCGAATGGTGCGCAGCAGCCGTTCGATTGCCGCTGCGGCCGCCCGATCGTCGGTTTGCGGCAACAGGATGCCGAACTCCTCTCCCCCCAGCCGACCACAGACGTCCATCTGACGCAGGGTTTGTCGAATCGTCTGGGCGAAATGACGCAGCACGGCGTCGCCCGCGGCATGCCCCAGCGTGTCGTTGATGCGTTTGAAGTGATCGAGATCGATGAGGCAAAAGGAGGAATCGATCGTGAATCCGGAACGAACGACGCGCTGAAACTCTTTTTGCATCACCTCGAGAAAAGCACGACGGTTGGGTAGCTCGGTGAGCGGATCGGTCATGGCCATGCGCTCGAGCCGCTCCTCGAGCAGTACCTGGTCGGTGACGTCGCGATAGGTGGCGATGTAATGCAAAGGCTTCCCTGCTCTGTCGGTGACGGGCGCGATCGTCACGTCGTGGTGGCGCAATTCTCCCGTTGCCGTTTTGTTGAGCACCCGCCCTTGCCAAATCTCTCCCTGAGAGATCGTCTCCCATAATTCTCGATAAAACGATTCTGGTTGTAAGCCGCTGTGTAACAAATGTCCAGCACGCGTACCGATCAGCTGATCGGCACGATAACCGGTGATCTGCTCGAGCGCTGGATTGACCCATTCGACGGTACCGTCGGCCGCCGCGATCATGATGCCTACCGGCGCATGGCGCAGCGCCGCGGTCAAGAGGCGATCTCGCTGGATTTTTTCTTCTTCCTGGGTCACGTCACGCGACACACCGATCGCACGCAACGCGCGTCCCGTCGTAGGATCGCGGTCACATACCTGGCCACGATCTTCGAGCCACAGGATGCGGCCATCCGGTGTCCGAATACGGTAACGCTGCTGATAAGTTGCAGTTTTTCCCTTGAGCAGATCGATGAGGGCCGAGCGAACCTTGGGCCAATCGTCGGGATGGACGAAGGAACGCCATTCGGCAAAACTCAAGCGGACGGGCTCGTTGCCCAAACCCATCCAACGGCTCCACTGGGCATCGAGCCAGGCAGTTTCATTCCCGAAATCCAGATCCCACGTTGCCAGCTCAGCCGCTTCTAGTGCTAGCCGTAGGCGCGTTTCGAGCTGAGGAGATGACGAGATGGGATCCTTCCGCATTCACGCCCCTTTCGTCGGAATGAGCCCGCGGGCCTCGGCTTCTTCGTAGATCGCCCGCGCAACGGCCTTCCACACGGGGCCGCCGTGGAGCTCCTCTCCCATGCTCGCTGCCGAAGCCATGGTTTGAAACATGAGGGCGATGAGCCCCAGGAGCTCGGCGCGCACGCGCGGCTCAAGGGTCGAAGAATAGAAATGCTGCGTGAGGTGCTCAGCGTCGGTATCAAGGGCCTCGCGGGCGAGATCGCGCATTTGCTTGGCATTGGCGGGATCGAGCCCCAGAACGGCGAGCTTGGCGGCAATGGCGTGTTCCAGCATTCCCACGTTATGCGCCAGAAACGTTGGTTGCACCATCGCCTGCCCCTTCGCCCATGCACCGAATGCTCAATGATAGCATAGCGAAAAGGGATGAATGGTGGGTGCTGACGGACTCGAACCGCCGACATTCGCCTTGTAAGGGCGACGCTCTACCAACTGAGCTAAGCACCCGCTGCAAGAGCCGGCAATGGTACCATCACCGACCTTGCTTGGCAAACGCGGCGAAGCTCAATGCGGCAATTCGCTTGCCGCTGGGCGCACGCCTGTGCCCGTGGTGGTACTCGCGGCAACGACTGGCGTCGCGACGGGAGGCTCGCTGGCTGGGACCAAAGGCTCGGGCTTGCGCTCGAGGGCGAGCTCGAGCACCTGCTCGATCCAGCGCACGGGAATGATCTCGAGCGCACCTTTGACGTTCTCGGGAATCTCGGCCAGATCCTTCACGTTCTCCTCGGGAATGAGCACCTTGCGGATGCCACCGCGCACCGCGGCGAGCAGCTTCTCCTTGAGCCCGCCGATCTCCAGCACCTCGCCGCGCAAGGTGATCTCGCCCGTCATGGCCACGTCGCAGCGCACCGGGATTTCGGTGAGCGCGGACACGAGCGCCGTGGTGATGGCGATCCCCGCCGAAGGCCCGTCTTTGGGGATGGCCCCTTCGGGCAGGTGCACGTGCACGTCGTTCTTCTCGTAGAAATCCTCGGCAATGCCAAGCTTGCGCGCGCGCTTGCGCACTACGGTGATGGCCGCCTGGATGGATTCCTGCATGACCTCGCCGAGCTTGCCGGTGGTGATGACCTTGCCTTTGCCTGGCATCACCGCCGCCTCCACGGTAAGGAGCTCGCCGCCGACTTCGGTCCACGCGAGGCCCGTGACTTGTCCCACCTGGTTCTCCTTTTCGGCCACGCCGAAAGAATACTTGCGCACACCCAGATAGGTTTCGAGATCGCCCGAGTCCACGGTGACCGGCGCTTTGAGTGCCTTGAGCAGGACTCCCTTGACCACCTTACGGCAGATTTTCGAGATCTCACGCTCGAGGCTGCGCACACCGGCTTCCCGCGTGTAATAGCGGACGATGTCACGGATCGCCTCGGTGGTCACGGTGAGCTCGTTCTTCTTCACCCCGTTGTTTTTCATCTGCTTGGGCAAAAGATAGCGCTCGGCGATGGCGATCTTTTCATCTTCGGTGTACCCCGAGAGCCGGATCACCTCCATGCGATCGAGCAGCGGCGCCGGGATGTTGAGCGTATTGGCCGTGGCCACGAACATCACTTCCGAGAGGTCGAAATCGACCTCGACGTAGTGATCCTGGAAGGCGTGATTCTGCTCGGGGTCGAGCACCTCGAGCAGCGCCGAGCTCGGATCGCCACGGAAATCCATGCCGATCTTGTCGACCTCGTCGAGCAGGAAGAGCGGATTCTTGACGCCGACCTTGATGAGACTCTGGATGATACGACCCGGCATGGCACCGATGTAGGTGCGCCGATGGCCGCGGATCTCGGCTTCGTCGCGCACGCCGCCCAGCGCCATGCGCACGAACTTACGCCCCGTGGCACGCGCCATCGACTGCCCGAGCGAGGTCTTGCCCACTCCGGGAGGACCGACCAGACACAGGATGGGCGCCTTGACGACATCGACGCGCTTTTGCACCGCCAGGTATTCGACGATGCGCTCCTTGACTTTCTCCAGACCATAGTGGTCGGCATCGAGGATCTTCTGCGCCTTGGTCAGATCCAGCGTGACCCTGGTTTTCTTGTTCCACGGCAGGCTCACGAGCACGTCGAGATAGTTGCGCACCACGGTGGCTTCGGCCGACATGGGCGACATCATGCGCAGCTTCTTGAGCTCGGCCTCGGCCTTCTCCTGCACCTCCTTGGGCATGCCGGCGGCCTTGATCTTCTTCTCGAGCTCGTCGAGCTCTGCCTGTTCGTCACCTTCGCCGAGTTCCTTCTGGATCGCCTTGACTTGCTCATTGAGGTAGAACTCGCGCTGAGACTTCTCCATCTGGCGCTTGACGCGGCTGCGAATGCGCTTCTCGACTTCGAGAATGTCGATCTCGGCTTCGAGCAGCGCCAACAGGCGCTCCATGCGCGGCACGAGTGCGAGAATTTCGAGCAGTTCCTGCTTCTTGTCGATCTTCAGCGGCAGATGCGCAGCGATGATGTCGGTGAGATGCTCGGGATCTTCGAGCGCCGCGAGCGAGGCGACGAGCTCTTGCGGCAGTTTCTGGTTGAGCTTGACGTACTCCTCGAAAGCCGACAGCAACGAGCGGCGTAGCGCCTCGGTCTCACGCGGGTCGCCCGGCTGTGTTTCCAGCGGCTTAGCCAGAGCGACGAAGGTGTCACCCTCTTCGAGGATGCGATCGAAACGCGCCCGCTGCCGCCCTTCGATCAGCACCTTGACCGTCCCATCGGGGAGTTTGAGCATCTGCAATACGTGGGCGATGCACCCGAGCGTGAAGATGTCGTCCGCTCCGGGATCGTCCTTGGCGGCGTCTTTCTGCGTGGCGAGCGCGAGCCGCCCGCCATTTTCCATGGCACGCTCGAGCGCTTTGATGGACTTGGGTCGCCCGACGAAGAGCGGGATGACCATGTGAGGGAACACGACCACGTCGCGCAAGGGCAACAGCGGCAGGTGTTCGAGGGTTTTACCCTGGGCTTCGATGAGTTCGGTCATGTGTGGAAATCCTGATGAGGCGAGAGATCGCTACTTCGCAATATGGTCGCTTGGCGGGCAAAAATCAAGGGGGCTCGTGGGACGTGCTGCCAGCGACCTGCCGGCGCATCGCTACTCGGGGCATCGCGCCTTGCTCATCCGATACACCAAGAAATGCCTCGATGAATCGTCGTGAGCGGTTACGGGGCAAGCCAACCGGAGTACGGCAACGCTCTATCAGGGCAAAGCCTGCAGCCCAGCACCAGAAAAACACCGCCATGTCGCAGTACAGCGAAACCGTTCGAGCTGCTCGAACGGTTTCGCTGGAGCCCTCGGCGCCTCGCGGGCGGGCCGTTTGCGGCAATCACTGCATGAGTGCTCAGTTTTCACCGCTGACGTGGGCTTCTTCGTTGCCGATCTTGAGCGGCTCGGTTCCTTGGGTTACGGTGGATTCTTCGATGAGGATCTTGTGCACCCCTTGGCTGCTGAGGTTGGGGAGTTCGAACATCAGGTCGAGCAGGATGTCTTCCATGATGGAGCGCAAGCCTCGGGCACCGGTACGCCGCTCGATGGCTTTACGGGCGATCGCCCGGATTGCTCCCGGGGTGAATTCGAGCTCCACGCCCTCCATCTCGAACAACTTGCGGTATTGCTTGACGAGGGCGTTCTTCGGCTCGGTGGCGATGCGCATGAGCGCCTCTTCGTCGAGCTCTTCGAGCGGAACGATCACTGGCAAGCGTCCGACGAACTCGGGAATCAGCCCGAAGCGCACGAGATCGTCGGGTTCGACCTGACGCAGCAATTCGGATTTCTTGCGCTCTTTCTTGCTCGCCACCGCTGCCCCGAACCCGATGCCGGCGGCTTCGGTACGACGCTCGACGATCTTCTCCAACCCGTCGAAGGCACCGCCGCAGATGAAGAGGATGTTGGTGGTGTCGAGCTGGATGAAATCCTGATTCGGATGCTTGCGTCCGCCCTGGGGCGGCACGGAGGCGACCGTTCCCTCGATGAGTTTGAGGAGCGCTTGCTGCACGCCTTCGCCGGAGACGTCGCGCGTGATCGAGGGGTTCTCGGATTTGCGCGTGATCTTGTCGACTTCGTCGATGAAGACGATACCCCGTTGGGCTCTCTCGACGTCGAAGTCGCACGTTTGCAGCAAGCGGGCGAGAATGTTCTCCACGTCCTCGCCCACGTAGCCCGCCTCGGTGAGCGTAGTGGCGTCGGCGATGGCGAACGGCACGTCGAGCTTGCGCGCGAGCGTCTGTGCGAGCAGCGTCTTGCCCGAACCCGTAGGCCCGATGAGCAGGATGTTGCTCTTGGCGACTTCCACCTCGTCGTCGCGAGCAGCAAGTGCCAGGCGTTTATAGTGGTTGTAGACCGCGACCGAGAGCACACGCTTGGCGTAGTCTTGGCCGATGACGTACTGGTCTAGGTAGTCGACGAGTTCCTTGGGAGTGGGCAGACGCCGTGCTGCATCTACGGCCTCGCCGCGCACTTCTTCGAGGTCTTGGCGAACGATGTCGTTGCACAGCTCGATGCACTCATTGCAGATGTACACCGATGGGCCGGCGATGAGTTTTTTGACCTCATGCTGGCTCTTGCCGCAGAAGGAACAGAAGAATTCGCCGCTGTTGCCGCGTTTGCTTTTTGCCATGTTGACTCAGATATCCTCGCGACGAATGAGCACCTTGTCGACGAGGCCGTATTTGACGGCCTCTTCGGCATTCATGAAGTTGTCCCGCTCGGTATCGCGTTCGATGCGCTCGATATCGTTGCCGGTGTGAAAGGCAAGCAATTCATTCAACTTTGCCTTGATCTTCAGGATCTCTCGGGCATGGATCTCGATGTCGGAAGCTTGCCCCTGAAAGCCGCCCAGAGGTTGGTGAATCATCACCCGGGAGTTGGGCAGGCAATAGCGTTTGCCTTTGGCACCGGCCGCGAGCAGAAAGGCGCCCATGCTCGCAGCCTGGCCAATGCACAGGGTGCTCACGTCGGGTTTGATGAACTGCATCGTGTCGTAGATGGCCATGCCCGCCGTGACCGATCCGCCCGGCGAGTTGATGTAGAAGTGGATGTCTTTGTCGGGATTTTCGGACTCGAGGAAGAGGAGCTGCGCGACGACCAGGCTTGCGACCGCATCGTCGACGGGACCGACGAGAAAGACCACCCGCTCCTTGAGCAGGCGTGAGTAGATGTCGTAGGCTCGCTCGCCTCGGCCGCTTTGCTCGACCACCATGGGCACCAGACCGAGGCCGAGCGGGGTATTCGCCTCAAACGATTCTTTCATGAATTCCTCACACAGCGTATCGACTTGCCAGCAATCGACGCAAAAAAAGACGGTAAGTTCGCGGCCGAGGCAAAATGCACCGCAGCCGCGCCGTTCGGCTCAGACGGGTTTCTGCGCCATGAATTCGTCGAAGTCGACGGTTTTTTCGGTAACCCGGACTCGCTCCAGAACCCATTGCACCACGTTGTCTTCGATGACGACCGCTTCGATGGTGGCCAGTCGCTGTCGGTCGGCATGATACCAATCGACGACTTCCTGTGGCCGTTCGTATTCGGCTGCCATTTCCTCGATGAACGCCCGCACCTGCTCCGGCGAGGCATTGAGCTCATGGCGCTTGACGATTTCGCCGATGAGCAGCCCAAGACGAACCCGTCGCCGGGCTTCTTCTTCGAAGAACGCGGGCGAGAGTTTGAGCTGGTTGGCATCGAACCCTCGCATCTGCAGATCGCGCTTGGCCCGCTCCAGGAGCTGTTCGGCCTCGAGTTCGACGAGCGCACCTGGGACAGCAAACTCGTGGGCGGCGAGCAAGAGGTCGAACACTTGTTTTTTCAGATCGGCGTCGAGTCGCTGCTTGAGCTCGCGCTCGAGCGAAGCGCGGATTTCGTCGCGCAGTTTCCGCACGTCGCCATCTTCGATGCCGAGCGCACGGGCGAAGTCGGCGTCGACCCCAGGAAGCTCGGGCTCTTCGACTTTATGCACCGTGAGCTCGAACTGGAGTGTTTGGCCGGCGAACTTGCTCTCTTCACCTTCGGGGAAGGTGACTTCGAAGGTCTTGGTCTCGCCCGCGCGCATCCCGATCGGCGCTTTTTCGATGGGCTCGAGCAAGGTCCCTGCGCCAATTTCGAAAGCATGGTTCTCGATGCGCCCATTTTCGACTTCTTCGCCGTCTTTGCGGGCTACGTAGGAGACGGTGACGCGATCACCTTCCTGCGCCGGGCGCTCGACTTCACGCCAAGTGGCGCGCTGCTTGCGCAGGCGCTCGAGGGTCTTGTCGACCTCGGCGTCGGTGACTTCGAGGTTCACCCGCTCCACGGTGTGTTCGGAGAGATCGGCCAGTTCGATCTCGGGGTAGATTTCGAACTTGGCAGTGAATGCGAGCATGGCCGAATCGGCGGATTCGGCAGGTTCGATGCGAAAATTTCCCGCCACGCGCAAACCCTCGCGCGCGACCGATTCGTTGAAGCTGCGTTCGATCGCCTCACTCACCGCTTCGGCCCAAGTCTCGTTCCCATACATTTGTTTGACGAGGCGCATGGGCACCTTGCCCGGACGAAAACCAGGCATCTTCACGGTGGGCGCGATACGCTTGAGCCGTTTCTCGGCCTCTTTCTCGACCTCAGAGACGGGGATCTCGAGCGTGAGCGAACGCTCGAGCGGATTGACGGGCTGCTGCGCGGGCGTCTGTTCGGCGACTTCCATCCGAGTTCCTTGCAATTGGGTGGGTAAAAACGGTTTTTCATTCTAACATGATTCGATCTCCAGCCGGGAGCCGCGTCATGCCTTTCGTTTCCTCGTTCACTGTGCCCCTTTCTTCGCGCCCTTTGCTCCGTCTGCAGGAAATCAGGGCGATCGAGGCGGTGGAAGTCCCCCTGGCCGACCCACCGCTGATGGAACGTGCCGGGGCGGCGATCGCCCGCGCGGTAATCGCACACGTGCCGCCTGGCGGTTTGGTGTGCGTCCTGTGCGGACCGGGCAACAATGGGGGGGACGGGTTCGTCGCGGCACGTCGTCTGCTTGCTCTCGGACGGCGAGCCGTGGTGATCGGTCGCTTCGACGGGGGGGGATCTGGAGGGGAAGCCGCGGCGGCGCGCGAAGCGTTCGTGGCATCCGGCGGGGTCATGTTGGCCGGACCGGACGCGCTCGAGACACCCCCGGCGGCGATCGTGGATGCCCTCTTCGGTATCGGGCTTGCGCGTCCCATCGGCGAACCCCATGCTTCCTGGATCGAATGGGGCCTGGCGCAGACGGCGTTCAAACTGGCGGTGGATGTGCCTAGCGGGCTCGATGCCGACACGGGGCGCTGCACGGGACCCTGTTTCACGGCGGACCTCACCTCGACTTTCCTTGCCGACAAGCCCGGCCTGCACACGCTCGACGGCCCGGATCGGGCCGGCAAGGTGGTCGTCGACTCGCTGGGCATCGATCCGCGGCGCCACGATCTGGGGCTCGGACGTTTGCTTGGGCTGGATGCCTTCGCCGACCATCTGCAGCCACGGCGCAAAAACACCCACAAAGGCAGCTTTGGTCACGTGCTCGTGGTGGGCGGAGCACCACGCATGAGCGGCGCGGCCTTTCTCGCGGGGCACGCGGCGCTCGCCACCGGCGCCGGCAAGGTGACCCTGTGCGCGCTCGACCCGAACATCCTCTCCTTCAGTCCAGTGCATCCGGAGTTGATGGTGGGAAACGCGATTCCCGAGCGCGGCGTCGATGTCCTCGTCGTCGGGCCGGGGCTGGGCGCTTCGGACCCAGCCCGGGCCTTGCTCGCGCGTCTGCTGCCTTCCCCCCTGCCGCTCGTGCTCGACGCCGACGGGCTCAATCGCCTGGCCGTCGACGCCGAATTGCAGGAGTCCCTGCGCTCACGCCCGATTCCGGCAATCCTCACGCCCCACCCCATGGAAGCCGCGCGCCTGCTCGGCACCGAGGTGGCCGCCGTGCAGAACGACCGCATCGCCGCGGCGCAGGAGCTCGCCCGGCGCTACCGGGCGCACGTGGTGCTCAAGGGCTGTGGCTCGATCGTGGCCGATCCCGACGGCACCTGGGCGATCAACCCCACGGGGAATCCGGGCATGGCGAGCGCCGGCATGGGCGACGTGCTCAGCGGCCTGCTGGGATCGCTGCTCGCCCAGGGTTGGCCGGTGCCGCTCGCGGCGCGCTTCGGCACCTTCCTGCATGGCGCAGCGGCCGATCGGCTCGTTGCAGAAGGGATCGGCCCCATCGGGCTCAGGGCCAGCGAGACGGTGGCTGCGGCGCGGCAGCTGGTGAATGAATGGTCCGAGCGGAATCGAAAAGCGCTTTGATTACTCGAGCTGCCCCCAAGGGCGGGCATGCTCTTCCTCCAGCCAGGTCATCGTCTGCACCAGCTCGGCAAGCGACTCGCTCGCCATCTTTTCCATCACCCGGGCGCGATAGACTTCCACCGTTTTGATCGAGATGCCCAAGTCGTCGGCGACCTGCTTGTTGAGGCGTCCGGCGACGATGAGCAAGAGCACCTCGCGTTCGCGCTGCGACAGGCTCGCGAGGCGCCGCTCGATTTCCAGGCGCCGTCGCTGCCGCTCCCGCAGGGTACGCGAACGCCCGAGCGCTTCCTCGATGCGATCGATGAGCTGCACGTCGGAAAAGGGTTTTTCCAGGAAGTCGACCGCCCCCTTGCGCAGCATCCGCACCGCCATGGGGATGTCGCCGTGTCCGGTGATGAAGATCACCGCCAGCGGCAGCTCGCGCCGGCGCAATTCCTCGAAGAGCTCTAGCCCGCTCATGCCAGGCATACGCACGTCGAGCAGCACGCAGCCCCCGTCCTGCGCGCCGATGGCAGCGAGGAAACTCGCCGCATCGGCGTAGGTGCGCACGCGATGGCCCTTGCCTTCGAGCAGCCACTGCAAGGAATCGCGCATCGCCTCGTCGTCGTCGACGACATGCACGATGCGCCCTTCCTCCATCCCGTTCATTCTTAGCACTCCTCCAGCGGCAGGGTAAAACGAAACACCGTCCCTCCTCCTTGGGGGTTGTCCTCCACCATGAGCCGCCCTTCGTGAAACTCGACGATGGAGCGGCAGATTTTCAGGCCCATGCCCAGTCCATCGGGTTTGGTGGTGAAAAACGAGGTGAAGATCTGCTCGCGTTCTTCCGGCGAGAGGCCGCGGCCCCGGTCGATGACAGCCACGGCCACGTGGCGTTCGTCCAGACGCGCCGCCTGCACCCGGATCTGGCGCGCGGCGGGTCTGGTGCGCGCCATCGCTTCGATGCCGTTGCGGATCAGATTCACCAGCACTTGTTCGATGAGGATCTGGTCGGCACGCACCGGCGGCAGCGCCTCGGGGATCTCCACCATGAGACGCACGTTGTGGCGCTTGGCCTCGGGGGTCATGATCTCGACGGCTCCCTCCACGATGGCGGCAAGCGGCACCGCTTCGCGCCGCGGTTCGGACTTGCGCACGAAGTCGCGGATGCGGTTGAGGATGGAACCGGCGCGCTCAGCCTGCGTCGCCGCTTTCTCGAGCACGGCACGCACGGCCGCCTCGTCGAGCCGGCCCTGTTCCAACCGGCTCATGCCGCCGCGGCAATAATTGGCGATCGCCGCCAGCGGCTGGTTGAGCTCGTGCGCGAGGGTGGAAGCCATCTCGCCCATGGTGATGAGCCGCGCCGTCTGCTGCAATTGGGCCTGGCGCTGCAGCTCCAGCGCGCGCAGGTGCTGATGGACGGTGATGTCGGTGGCGATCGCCATGCGCACGATGCGCCCGTCGACCCAGCGCGTGAGCTGTTCATGGACGTGGTACCAGCGCCCGGATTCCGGATGTTGCACCTCGCCATCGAAGAGTTCCCGGGGCAGCTTTTCTGCGTCGGGATGAGCCCCCTCCGGCTCGGGAGAGATCGGCCGAGGCACGCCCAAGGCCGCCGCCCGTTGCCCCACCGCGTCGAAACCGTAGATGCGCTTGAATGCCCGGTTGGCGAAGAGGATCTCGTCACTTTCCCAGTCGGCGACGAAGACCGCGGCGTCGAGCCCCTCCAGTACCGCGGCGAAGCGGCGTTGCGCCGCCTCGAGCGCGGCGCGCACCCGCCGTGCCTCGGTCACATCGGTCACGGCCGCCATCCAGCCGGTATGCCGCCCCTCGCCGTCGATGAGCGGCGAGAGGTAAAAACGCACGTCGAGCCGCTCGCCGTCCTTGCGCCGGATGCGCATGTCGAACCCTTCGGCAGGAAAACGGCCCGAGAGCGTCATGCGCAGGCTCTCCCAGCACGTTTCGAGCGATTCCTCCGGCCAATAAGGAAACGGCGGCCCGCACCCGAGCAGCTCTTCTTCCGTGAACCCTACCAAGCGGCAGAAGGCTGGATTCACATAGATGATGTGTCCCTGCAGATCGATCGCCCGCAGGCCGGTGACGAGGGATTCCTCCATCGCGCGACGGAAGGCCATCTCGGCCTGCAGCGCCTGTTCGGTCTGTTTGGCCTGCGTGATGTCGTGGGCGATGGCATAGGAGGCGTTTTCATCGGCGACGGGGTTGATGCGCCACGACAGCCAGCGGTATTCCCCGGTGATATCGCGGACGCGGGCGACGAATTCCACCGCCTCGCCGCTCGAGAGCCGGCGCAGTGCCGACATCGTCTCGGCCAAGTCGTCGCGATGCACCAGGTCGATGAGCGACTTGCCCTGGAGCATCCTCTCGGTATAGCCGAGCACGCGGGGGAAAGCCGCATTGCAGCGCAGGACCTTTCCGTCTTGCCCCAGCACCGCCAGCAGGTCGAGCGAGAAATGGAAGAGCCGGTCCCGCTCGCGTTCGAGCCGCTTCAAGGCCAAGCCCTGCTGGCGTGCACGAACGAGGAGCACGATCACCCAGGACCCCAGCGCGGCGATCACCAGCAGCATGGTCAGCATCTCGGCGCTGGCGCCGGTCGCGGCTTGCGAGGCGCCCCACTGGTAAAGCATGGCCCCGGCGCCTAACATGATCAGGGCGAACAGAGCCGCTGCGGCGCCAAACCGCAGGGGGGCATCGTCGCGCGAGGAGCTGACGGGAAGACTGGTTTTCATCGGTAGGTGGGAACGCCCAGAGACGAAAAAATTCCTCGGCCGACAATGTCGCGCATTCCCGGCCATTCCACTACTAGGGAAAACCCGTAGTCATGTTTTCGTTTTGCCGTGTTGCAGCGCACGATTGCGCTTCGTGAGATTAAATTTTATATTGCGAGATGTCCATCGCAAAAGGAGCCCCTCATGTCCGTCCAGTCCCAGCACCATGTCCACCCGGATCCGGATCCCGAAGAAACGCGCGAGTGGTTGGATGCGCTCGACGCCGTTCTCGAGCATGAAGGCGCGGAGCGGGCGCATGCGCTCCTCGAGACCCTGATCGAAGAGGCCCGAGAACACGGCGTTGACATTCCCTATTCGGCCAACACCGCCTACATCAACACCATCCCGGTCGAACTGCAGCCGCCTTATCCGGGCGACCCCGATCTGGAAATCAAGATCCACTCGTACATCCGCTGGAATGCGATGGCCATGGTGGTACGTGCCAACCGCGATTCCAACGTGGGCGGGCATATCGCTTCCTTCGCCTCGGCCGCCGTGCTCTACGACGTGGGGTTCAACCACTTTTTCCATGCGCCGAACGAAAAGCATCCAGGGGACCTCGTCTTCTTCCAGGGACACTCCGCTCCGGGCATCTACGCGCGCGCCTTCATGCTCGGCCGGCTCACGCAAGAGCAGCTCATCAGCTATCGGCGCGAGATCGACGGCAAGGGGCTTTCCTCCTATCCCCACCCTTGGTTGATGCCGGCTTTCTGGCAATTCCCTACCGTTTCCATGGGCTTGGGTCCCATCCAGGCGATCTATCAGGCACGCTTCATCAAGTATCTCGCCTGCCGGGGGCTGCTCGACGCGGAACGAGCCGCCAAACGCAAAGTATGGTGCTTCATCGGCGATGGTGAGGTCGACGAGGTCGAGACGCTGGGCGCGATCGGCCTGGCGGCGCGCGAGAAGCTCGACAACCTCATTTTCGTCATCAACTGCAACCTGCAGCGGCTCGACGGCCCCGTGCGCGGCAACGGCAAGATCATCCAGGAGCTGGAAGCCGAGTTCCGCGGCGCCGGCTGGAACGTCATCAAGGTGATCTGGGGTTCGCGCTGGGACGCGCTCTTTGCCCGCGACAAGAAGGGCATCCTGAAAAAACGCATGATGGAGCTGTGCGACGGGGACTATCAGACGTTCCGCGCCAAGGACGGAGCCTACATCCGCGAGCATTTCTTCAACACGCCGGAGCTCAAGGCGCTGGTGGCCGACTGGACCGACGAGGAGATCTGGCAGCTCAACCGCGGCGGCCACGACATCTTCAAAGTGTACGCCGCGTACAAGGCCGCCGTCGAGCACGAGGGTCAGCCGACGGTGATCCTCGCCAAGACCATCAAGGGCTACGGCATGGGACAGGCGGGCGAGGCGATGAACATCGCCCACCAGGCGAAGAAGATGGATCACGACGCGATCCGCAGTTTCCGCGACCGTTTTCAACTGCCCGTTCCCGACGACCAGATCGATGCGCTGCCTTTCCTCACCTTTGCCCCCGACTCGCGCGAGGCGCGCTACATGCACGAACGGCGCCAGGCGCTGGGCGGCTATCTGCCGCAGCGACGGCAGAAGGCGAGCGAATCGCTGGAGATTCCTCCGCTCGAATCGTTTGCCTCATTCTTCGCCGGCAGCGGCGAAGGGCGCGAGATCTCCACGACCATGGCGCTGGTGCGCATGATGATCCAGCTCATGCGCGACAAGAAAATCGGCAAACGCGTCGTGCCCATCGTGCCGGACGAGTCGCGCACCTTCGGCATGGAGGGAATGTTCCGCCAGTTCGGCATCTGGAATCAGGAAGGGCAGAAATACGTTCCCGAGGATCATGACCAGCTGATGTTCTACAAGGAATCGCGCGACGGTCAGATCCTCGAAGAAGGGATCAACGAGGCGGGCGCGACCTGCAGTTGGATCGCGGCAGCCACGAGCTACAGCGTGCACGACGTGATCATGATCCCCTTCTACATCTTCTACTCGATGTTCGGCTTCCAGCGCATCATGGATCTCATCTGGGCGGCGGGGGATCAACGTTCGAGAGGATTTCTCATTGGCGGCACCTCCGGGCGAACGACTTTGAACGGCGAGGGGCTGCAGCATCAGGACGGTCACAGCCATGTGCTCGCCCACGTCGTGCCCAACTGCATCAGTTACGACCCTACTTTCCAGTACGAACTCGCCGTGATCGTCCATGAAGGCTTGCGGCGCATGATCGTGGAGCAGGAAGACGTCTTCTATTACATCACCGTGCTCAACGAGAACTACGAGCATCCCCCCATGCCCGAAGGGGAAAGTGTCCGGGAGGATATCCTCAAGGGCATGTATCTGCTCCAGGCCGCGCCGGCAGGCGCGGCGCCCCGCGTGCAGCTCATGGGCAGCGGTTCCATCCTGCGTGAAGTGATGGCCGCGGCCGACATCCTGCGTGAGGACTGGGGCGTGGCCGCCGACGTCTGGAGCTGCACGAGCTTCAATGAGCTCGCCCGCGACGGCCAGGACACGGTACGCTGGAACCTGCTGCACCCCCTGGAAGCACCGCGCAAGAGCCACGTCGAGCGCAAACTCTCCGGTCATCGCGGCCCGGCGGTCGCCGCGACCGACTACGTCAAACTCTTCGCCGAGCAGATTCGTCCTTTCGTCAAACGCACCTATTACACGCTGGGTACCGATGGATTCGGGCGCTCCGACACGCGCGAGAAGTTGCGCTTCCATTTCGAGGTCGATCGGCACTGGGTGACGCTCGCCGCCCTCATGGCGCTCGCCGAAGACGGTGAATTGCCGCGAAGCAAGGTGGCCGAGGCCATCGCCAAATACGGCATCGATCCCGCCAAACCCAACCCGCGCACGGCCTAAAGGAGACTCCCGATGGCATCCCTCATCGAAGTGAAGGTACCGGACATCGGCGACTATCACGACGTGCCGGTGATCGAGGTGTTGGTCGAGCCCGGTGACGTGCTCGCGCCCGAGGATCCGATCTGCACCCTCGAATCGGACAAAGCCACCATGGACGT